>CAZSTH010000007.1:0-72965 GCA_964609835.1 uncultured Thermoanaerobaculia bacterium | reverse complement strand
TCGCGGATCGCGGCCCACGGTCGCGGATCGCGGATCGCGGCCCCGGATCACGCCACGCCTCAGCCCGCGGGATGCAGCAGCCGCCAGGTCATGGCACGAACGCGGTCGAACAGCTCACGGGCGTGCTCCGCCCGCGACCCGCTCACCGCACCCGCAGCCGCCAGCAGCTGCAGGTGCGCATCGACCTCCTTCGCTGACGCGTAGGCGATGCGCCAGTGGTGCATCCGATCCCGCCCGCACCTGCCGTGGCCCTCGGCCAGGTTGGCAGCTACCGAGCTCGCGGACCTCACGGTCTGATCCGCGATCGACCGCAGTGGCGCCTGCACCCTCAGCACCAGGCCGATGGCTGTGCCCGCGGCCTCCACCGCGACCGCGTGAGCCTCGAGACCACTGTTCGCGACGACGTTGCCCATGATCACCTCCGGGTCGCTCGTGCGCATCCCCATCTGCCGTTGGATCGGCCCATGTCAAGGGTGCGCCAGCACTCGTCTCGACCCTTGACATGGGCCGATCCAACGGCCACTCGCTCGTCCACGAGCGGCCCGGAGGTGATCAGGGGCCACCGACGCGGCACGGACTCGGTCGGCGGTGACGGTCGGCGGTCGCGGCGGCGGTGACGGTGGCGGTCGCGGCCCCGGTCGCGGTCAGCGGTCGCGGATCGCGGACGCGGTCGCGGATCGCGGTCCCGGTCCCGGTCGCGGAACGCGGTCGCGGCTCACTGCCGCCGTCACCGACCACCGTCACTGATCACCGCCACCGATCGTGGATTCGCACTTGGCTGACCGACGCTGCAGGGCCGGCCCCGCCGCCTACCAGAAACGCTCGATCAAGACCTCGCCCGGCTCTTTCCGGGAGTGCTCGCGGTAGCCCTCGGCTGTCAGGATGGCGGCCATCTCGTCGATCATGGCCGGGTTGCCGCAAAGAAAGATCCGCGTGGTGTCCGGGGACGGCTCGAAGCCCCACGCCGCAGCCACGGCCCTGCTTCGCCACAGGTCCTGCACGTAGCCCGCCGGGCCGCGCCAGGGGACCGGCTCCTCGGCTGGTCGGCTGATCACCGGCAGGTAGGACAGGCAGTCGTTGCGCGCGTCCATCGCCATCAGCTCGGCCTGGTAGCCGAGGTCCCACGAGTGCCGGGCGCCGAGCAGGACCGCGATCCTCCGCGGGCTGGAGACCAACGACAGCGTCCGCAGCATGCTCATGTAGGGCGCGAGGCCGGTCCCGGTCGCCACCAGCACCAGATGGGCGTCTTCGGAAACCTCGTCGAGGGTGAAGCGGCCGGTGATCTTCGGCCCCAGCCACAGCCGGTCGCCGACCTCGAGCGCGTACAGCCGCGGTGTCAGCGATCCCGAACGCACCATGGAGATGTACATCTCGAGGTACTCGCACGCCACCGACGACGACGCGATCGAGTAGGCGCGGCGGATCAGCCGGCCGGGCTTCGGCGGTATCTCCTCCTGTGGGTCCGCCAGCTCGCAACGCGGCGCCTCCGGCGGCAGCCCGAGGACCGCGAACTGGCCCGGCGTGAACTCCGGCAGCTCCCACCCGTCAGGCGTGACACGAATCACTAACAGCCCCGGCGCGACCTCAAAACGAGCGGTGACGACCGCGTTCAGGGCGTCCTTCCGTCCGGCTTCCCGTTCCATCACGGACGAGGTTACACTGCCCGCCGATGCTCGGCCTCGAGACGATCTTCGATTCCATCCCCCAGTTCCTGCTCGCGTGCAGCATTCTCGCGGTCGCGGAAGCGGTGTACGTGATGCTGGGTTTCGGTGCCGGCTTGATCGCGGTCGGCACACTGGCCCTGATCCTGCCCGAGCTCCGCGACGCGGTCGTGCTGCTGCTGCTCGTCAACCTGCCCGCCGAGTTGTGGGTCGTGAGCAGCTCGTGGCGCCGGATCAACTGGCGCGGCGTGCTCGCGCTCTTCGTCTCGATCGCGGTCGGAATACCCATTGGGGCCTGGCTGCTCCGTACGACCGAGCCCCGGTTCCTGCTGGTGGTCCTCGGCGTCCTCCTGGTGGCCGTCGGAACGGTCTTCCTGGTCCGGCACCGCGCGGGACGGCTTCGTCGCGGCCGGCGATGGGAGGTTTCGGTCGGGCTCGCCTCCGGCCTGCTGACCGGGTTGTTTGGAACCGGCGGACCGCCCCTGATCCTCTACTACCAGCTGCGTGGCGTCGAAAAGTCGGTCTTTCGCGGCAATCTGATGGCGATCTTCCTGCTCATGACCGCGGTCCGGGTGCCTTCCTATGCGGCCCTCGATCTGATCACGGCGCCGCGGCTGTGGTCGGCGGCGGCGGTCATGCCGGCGGTCCTCGTCGGCGCCGTCGCCGGCCAACGGATCCACCTCGGCCTCAGCGAGGACCTCTTCCGCCGTCTGGTCAGCGCCGCCCTGGTCATGATCGGCCTGCTGCTGCTGGCCCAGGGCGGCTGACCGCTATACTCGAAAGGGCGGATGACCGACAGCCACTCGACCACCGCTCGGGAGATTCCCGCGACCTCCTCCCTGCGCTTCAGCCGCCTCGACCTGGCGCTGCTCGCGGGAGTTCTGGTCTTTTACGCCGCCACCCGGCTCATCGGCATCGCGGACTTCCCGATCTACTTCTTCTGCGATGAGGCGACCCAGGCCAATCTGGCCGCCGAACTGGTCGACAATGGCCTCCGCGATCGCGACGGCAACCTCTTTCCACCCTACTTCCTCAACGTCAAGGTCTACAACCTCGGGCTCTCGGTGTGGCTGCACGCACCGACGGTCGCAGCTTTCGGCAAGAGCATCACCGTCGTGCGGGCGACCTCGGTGGCCGTCGGCCTGCTCGGTGCCGCCGCGCTCATGGTCTCACTCAAGGTCGGCTTCGGCACCCCTCTGTGGTGGCTAGGCGGCCTCGTCTTCGCCGCTCTCCCGAGCTGGTTCCTGCACTCGCGCACCGCCTTCGAGACCGCCATGATGGTGGGCTTCTACGCGTGCTTCGTGTGCGCCTACGTGTTGTATCGGAAGATCTCGCCATGGTGGCTGCCGGTTGCCGTCGTCTGCGGGGCCGCCACCTTCTACAGCTACTCCAACGGACAGGGGGTCATGTTCGTCACCTGCAGCCTGCTCCTGGTCGCCGACTGGCGCTACCACTGGCGGGTGGTGCGCACCCGGCCCTGGGCCGTGGCGGCGGCGGCCGCCACCGCGGCGGCGGTGGCCGCCCCCTACCTCCGCTTCCGGTTCGTCCTCCATCCGGAGATGATGGCCGACCACTTCTATGACCTCAACTCCTACTGGGTCCAGGAGCTGCCGCTGCAGGAGAAGCTCGCCATCTTCGTCCGCACCTACCTCCACGGGCTCAGCCCGGCCTACTGGTTCTTCGACGACGTCGAGGAGCTGGTGCGGCACCGCATGCTGGGCTACGGCCAGCTGCCGCTGTGGCTGGCACCCGCGATTGCCATCGGGCTCGCGCACTCGCTGTGGCGCTCGTGGCGATCGTCACTCGACCGCCTGCTCCTGATCGCGGTCCTCGCCGCGCCCTTCTCGGCCGCTATCGTCGACATCCGCATCACCCGCGTGCTGGCAATGATGGTGCCGGCGACGGCCCTCGCGGTGCTCGGCCTCGAGCGGCTGCGGCGGTGGTTGAAGCCGTGGGTTCCGACCGCGGTCTTCGCCGTAGCGGTGGCCGCCGTGCTGGTCGGCGCGACCGCCGCCATGACCGCCGACGCGCTGAAGCAAGGGAAGACCTGGTTCGACGACTACGGCATGGGCGGCCTGCAGTGGGGCGCCGAGCAGGTCTTCGGCGTGCTCCGTTCGATGTTGGAGCAGGACCGCGACATTCGCTTCATCATTTCCCACAGCTGGGCCAACTGGCCCGACGCCTTCCCCCGCTTCTTCCTCGACGAGGAGCTCCTGCAGAGGGTCCGCATGGGCGTCATCGAGGAGTACCTGGTCAATTTCCGGCCGCGCGAGATCGCGCCGACCCAGCCATTCGTGATGACGCCCGGCGAGTACGAGCTCGCGCGCTCGCACCCGATGCTCGAGGTGGACGAGCCGCTGGAGGTGATCCTCTACCCTGACGGCCGGCCCGGCTTCTACATCGTCCCGGTCGAGTACTCCGACGACGCTCGCGCGATCTTCGAGGCCGAGCAGGCCGAACGCCGGCGGCCCGTGCAGACGGAGACCGAGCTCGACGGAGTTCGATTGCGCGTGGTGCACCCGAAGTTCGACGTCGGCACGGTAGACAACCTCTTCGACCGTCGTGAGGACACGATCGCGCGCACCCTCGATGCCGACCCGTGCGCACTGATCTTCAGCCTTGCAACTCCCCGCCCGGTGTCCGGCGCCCGCGTCCAGGTGTGGTCGCCGCGCTACCGGCTGCGGCTTCGTGTCACCGACGCCAACGGCGCGGTTTACGAGGCGGACGCCGCGGTCAACCTCGTCGAAGGCTTCGGGATCTACGAGCTGCGCCTTCCCGAGCCCGTCGCCGAGGCACGGGAGGTGGTGGTCGTGATCGACAAGAGCGGCGACAACAAGGTGCACATCCAGGAGATCGAGTTCGTGGACTGAGCCTCGCGCCCGGGTCCGCCGTCCGGCATGGGACCACAGGATCAGGGCACCTCCTCCACGATGTGCCCTGCGCTTCGAAGGAGGCCGATCACATTCTCGAGGTTTGTCATACCCTCTTGCTCGACCCGGCGAGATCGAGCTTGCGGCCGGTCTTGAGAAAGTGGTTGAGCTCGGACTCCCAGGTTTTCATGAAGCTCTCGAAGTGCGCCTCGGTGAACTCTCCGAGTGCGCGGTCTCCGTGGTCGCTGACCGAGGTGTAGGCGTAGGTGATGTCGGCCGTGCAGCCATCGCCCGCCGGCTGCAGCCGGACCTCGATGGTGCCGACCACCACTCCCGGAATGACCTTGATGATCTGCAATCGGTGAGCGTCGCGGTCGTACTCGGTCATCAGCCACAGCGCATCCTCGGGAAGCGCCGGGGTGATGAAGACGCAGCCGGGCTCGGCGAGCCCGGACTCCGAGAACACGACCCTCGGCCGCCAGTCGTTGACCCACTCGGTCTCCCGGACCGGGCACAGCAGCTCGAAGACGCGATCGGCGCCACCTTCCAGCTTCTGCGTGTAGCTGCGGCTGACGCGGCGTGGCGATCGAATCTTCATTTCCACCCCCGGAGTGCCCCTCGGTGCACGAACAGACGGGACCGGCGGTCCGTCGCCTTCGATCTACCTCCTGCAAGGCACCTTTTGCCGACCAGGGTACAACGAAACGCCTCTGGCGGCACACTCTATCGAACCGTCACAGAGGTCCCAATCGTGTCGACAGCCAGATCGACGGGCGTGGAGCCGAGGTTCGACGCCTCTTCACAGAAGCCCTCCAGGCGATCCCGGTCGAGGGCCAGCGCCAATCCGAAGTCGCCGCCACCGGCCCCGCTCGGCTTGTAGCTGACTCCGAGCCTCGAGGCAAGCCGCCACAGCGTCCGGTGCTGCGGCGACACCACCGGCATGCCGATCGCCAGCCCGAGTGCGTCGAGGACCGGCACGAAACCGTCCGCCGCCGCCAGGAAATCGCCGCCGGCGCCCGCGTCCACCGCCGCGATCCCCCGCTCGGAGGTGCTCGCAAGCTCCGCGAGCACAGCGTCGACCGCCGCGCGGTCGGTTGCCCGAGCGTCCTCGAGACGCTCGAGGAACTCAGCGGTGCGGGCGGCGCGGCCGGTCCAGATGAAGCGGCAGTGGAGGTCGGCCGGCAGGCTGCAGCGCGCGGCCTCGGCCACGCCGCCGCCATCGTCGAGCCGGTAACGCACGACGCCGCCGAGCAGGCTCGCCGCGACATCGATGCCAGAGCCGCGGCCGCCCTGGACCGCCCGGTGCAGGGCCACCAGGTGCGACAGCCGGGTGAGCTCGTTCTCGTCCTCCACCCGATCTTCCTCGAGCCGACCGAGGGCCGTCACCAGGGCTGTGGTGAGGGCCGCGCTCGACCCGAGCCCGAGCTTGCGGCGGCCGTCCTCTGCGGCGAAGAACTGTCGGGTGTCGAGGGTCACCGCACAAGCGTCCGATCGCGGCCGTGCCAGGCGACCTGCATCTCCCATTGCTTCGAGCAGGCGATCGACCAGCTTGAAGGTGGTCGTCGCAAGCTCGGGATCGCCCCACCGAACGCGCCCGGCCGCAGCGATCTCGAGCTCGGTCGGCACCTCCGCAAGGCCCGGGGCGGCCACCGACCACACCGTGCCGGGCACCGGTTCGAGCCTCACCTCGGCCCGCCGGTTCACCGCCACGACCAACGCCGGCGCTCCGAACAGCACGGCGTACTCGCCGATCAGGACCAGCTTGCCCGGCGATGACGCGACGATCGTCATTCCGTGACGATCCGGGCGCCGGCACCGAGACCGCTCTCGATCAGGCGGTCCACACCGGCAATCCCGGCGAGCGCGTCCCCCACCCGCGAAGCGGCCTCGGGCAAGCACACCGCCTTGAGCTGGGGGCCTGCATCGATCGTGAAGAACACCGGTACGCCGGCCTCGCGGAGCTCGCGTACGCGGCGGATCCCCTCCACCGTGGCGCCATTCCAGTACACAAGGCCCGGGCACGCGGACAGCATGACGGCGTGCATCTTCAGACAGCTCACCTCGCTGACCGCGGCCAGCGCCTCGAAATCGCGGGCAGCCACCGCAGCCCGCGCGCGGTCGAGGTCGGCGGGATGAGTTTCGACCCAGGCCGGGTAGAAGGCGGAGGTGGCCCGGGTGTGCTCCATGCCGGTGGTGGAGCCTGTCTTCTTCGCCGCCGTCGCGGTCACCGCGACCACCACCCGCAGCGGCCACTCCGTCTCGTCGAGCAGCCGCCGCGCCCGCGCCGCGGGGCCATCGTCTCCCGGCACGAGCTCGATCTCGGCGAAACCGCCGAACAGTGAGCGCGCCGCCGAGCCCGAGGCGTGGCGCGCGAGGTCGGCCAGCTCGCCGCGGTCGAGGCCGCTGCCCGCAGCGGCGTCTGCTGCCACCACCAGCGCCGCGAAACCGGACGCTGACGAGGCGAGGCCCGCGGCGGTCGGGAAGTCATTGTCGCTCTCCACCACCGCGTAGGCCCCGACCCCGGTCCGGCTGCGGAAACGGTCGAGGCAGGCCGACACCCGCTGCGCCATCTCGGGCAGCTCTCGCCCGCCGAGGCGGAAGACGTCGCGGCCGAGGCCCGCATCGAAGCGCACAGAGGTGGTGGTGGTCATTCCGTCGAGGGTGATCGACAGCGAGCCGACGGCCGGGAGGTTGCGCGCCGAATCAGCCTTCCCCCAGTACTTCACCAGCGCGATGTTGGGGTGGGCGACGGCCGTGGCCCGCTCGGACTCGACGTCAGGCATGTGGAGATCATACCTGGGACCGCGTGCACCATCCGATCCCGATCCCGACCCCGTTCCCGATCCTCCCCAAGTCCGCATTCGCCGGGGCGAGGCTGACAGGCGAAGCCCGATCCGACTCCGCGGCCGGGTCCGATGTCAGCTTCAGCGAGCAACGACAGCGGCGGCCGACGCCGGTGGCACACGCTGTCATCGGGATCGGGAACGGAATCGGATCAGGGCGGGTAGCCCGTGATCTCCCGGATCTTTTCGTACAGCGGGCGCAGCCGCTTGTACATTCTCCGATACACCTCGCGGTAGAGGCCGTCGTACACGGCGCGCTGCCTGGGGTCGGGTTCGAAGGTATCGCCGAGGTGAGTCATTTCGCGCACCGCGGTCTCGAAGTTGGGATGGACGCCGACGCCGACCGCGGCATCGATGGCGGCACCGAGCCCGGAGGCCTCGGAAACGTGCGGCCGCGACGCCGCTATCCCGAACACATCGGCCGTGACCTGCATCGCCGCATCGCTCTGCGAGCCGCCGCCGGCGACCCGGATCTCCCTGAGCCGCACGCCGCTGCGGGCCTGGATGCGCTCTGCCCCCTCGCGCAGCCCGTAGGCGAGGCCCTCGAGGATGGCGCGGTACATGTGGGCGCGGGTGTGGACGTCGCCGAAGCCGATCATCGCCCCCTTGGCCTCGGGGCCGGGTTCCTTGACCCCGGGCGACCAGTAGGGCTGGAGCACCAGCCCCATCGAGCCCGGCGGGACCCGGTTGACGAGCTCGTCGAAGAGCTCCTCCGGCTCGACGTCGCGCCTCTCGGCGAGGCGGCGCTCGCGCAGCCCGAACTCCTTCTTGAACCACGACACCATCCAGAAGCCGCGGTGGATCTGGACCTCCAGGCTGTAGGCGCCCGGCACCGCCGCCGGGTACGGCGGCAGCATGGGCACGGCCTCCACGTAGCGCCGGTGGGTGGTGTTGATGGTGGCCGAGGTGCCGTAGCTGAGGCAGGCGGTGTCGGGCTCGAGGCAGCCTGCGCCGAGCACCTCGCAGGCCTTGTCGGCGGCAGCCGCCACCAGCGGCAGCCCCGCCGGGATGCCGGTGGCCTCCGCGGCGGCGCGGGTGACCTCCCCCAGCGGCTGACCGGGCGGTACCAGCTCCGGCAGCAGAGACCGATTCATGGGCACCGCCTGCCACTTCCAATCGCGCCCTTTGGCCCATTTCAGCCGCTTGTAGTCGAAGGGCACGTATCCTACCTGGCAGCCTACCGAGTCGATAAAGCGCCCCGCCAACCGGTGCGTCAAAAATCCTGACAGGAAGAGGTACTTGTGGGTCTTCTCCCAGATCTCGCGCTGGTGGCGCCTGAGCCAGTTGGCCTCCGCCTCGGCCTGCAGATGGGCCACCGTCTCGGTCATGCGCACCGCCCGGAAGCCGAGGCCCCACAGTCCCTTGACTGGCGGCAGCCCCTCGCATCGCCGCTGGTCGAGCCAGATAATCGCGGGCCTGAGGGGCGCACCGTCGGCTCCGACGTTGACCATGGTGGCGCGCTGGGTGGTCAGCGCCACCGCCGCCACCGCGTCCCGTGCGACCGGGCTGCCCTCCCACAGGCCCCAACAGGCTTCGCACAGCCAGCCCCACATGGCCTCGGGGTCCTGCTCCGCCCACCCCGGGCGCTCCGAGTAGTAGGGCTCCACCTCGACCCGGTTCGACGCCACCAAGATGCCGCGCGGGTCGAAGAGCAGCGCGCGCACGCTCTGGGTGCCGTAATCGATGGCCAGCAGGTGGTCCGCCGAGCTCATGGGGGCATTATCCACGCACCCCGACATTGAATGAAGGACCCATCAAGAGCGTCGAGGCGCGGTGTCCGGTCTCGGTCTGGCACCTCCCAGCCAGATGAGAGTAGTATTGAGCCACAGGCGGCGGCTCTGATCGCCGCCGCTGCCGGGAGGCGCCCATGGGCCGCTCGTACTTTTGTGCGCATTGCCGACGACTTCTCAACCCGGGCACCAAGGTGATCTTCCTCGTCGATGTCGGCGGCGGCTGCGAGCTGATGCTGCTGAGCCCGAAGCTCGGGGACTACACCGCGGTCTACGCGCGCTCGGTGACCTTCGAGGAAGGCCGGCTCTACACATTCCGCTGCCCGGTCTGCCGCGCCAACCTGACCTCGAGCATCGACGACAAGCTGGTGGAGATCCTGACCTCCGAGGCCGACGAGCCGCCGGTGCCGGTGCGCTTTTCGCGAGTCTACGGCGAGGAGGCCACCTTCCTGATGAGCGACGACGAGGTCGCCGCCTTCGGCACCCACTCGAAGCGCTACGAGGGCTTCAACTTCTTCGGCGAGGCCGCCGACCCGGAGAAGGAGACCACCTGAGCCCGCTGACCTCACGGGGTGTCGGCTGCAGGTGGATCCGCATGATTCGTGACGTCGTTGGATCCAACTCGTGCTGAGGTCTTCGATTGTCCCACCAGTTCCGACACGATACCGAAGCCCGTCTCGAACGACGACCCCTGGGGTTCCATCCAAGCCCGCGGGGCATTGGCCGGATTCGATCAACGATCGGCTGGATCGACCTTGGCACCGGCCCGGCGGTAGACCCGGACCGAGTCGACGAGAAATCGCTGCGGCTGCATGTTCTCGGGTGGCATATGGGGCGCGTCGAACCAGCCGCCGACGGCGAGGTTGAGGATCAGGTAGAACGGGTGGCCGTGGTCGAAGGGCCAGTAGGCGGGATCCACGCCCGCGGGCTTGTCAACGGTGTTGTAGAGCACCTTGTCGACATACCAGCGGATCTGTTCGGGCTCCCACTCGACGGCGAGGACGTGCCACCGGCTGTGGAAATCTCCCTCTGGAAGCGCGTGGTCGCCGGACGTGATGAGATTGTGCTCGGGATCCGGACCCCGGTGCAGCGCTCCCGAGGTCCAGCTCGGGAGCCGGCCCTTGCCTTCCAGGATGTCGATCTCGCCGCAGGCGGGCCAGCCCACCTCGTCGATGTTGGCGCCCAGCATCCAGAAGGCGGGCCACAGACCCACCTCGGCCGGCTGCTTGAGGCGGGCCTCGAAGCGGCCGTAGAGAAACTCGCGCTTGCCCTTGGTGTTGATGCGTCCTGATGTGTAACGGCGGTGCTCGTACTCCTCCCGACGCGCCTCGATCACCAGCACCCCGTCCTCGACCCGGACGTTGGCATTGTCGCTGTTGGCAGGCCGGTCGGGGTAGTACTGCAGTTCTTCGTTGTAGGGGTCGGGCATGTGGACGATGGTCCAGCTCTCGCGGTCGAGCGCGGAGCCCGAGAACTCGTCCTGCCAGACGAGCTGCCAAGAAGTGTCGGCCGACGGCGGTGTTTCCGAGAACCCGGCCGATGGGACCACGAGGGCGGCCCCAAAGGCACCCGCAACCAGCATTCCGTGAGCTCGCATTTTCATCCCCGGAAGGCGAGCCAGACCAGCACGACCGCCAGCACCAGCAGCACCGACAGGACGACGTCGAGGCGCCGCCAACGCGGGCTGGAGACCAGGCGCTCGGCGGGCTCGCCCGCACCCTCCTCGGCGGTGGCGAAGGTGAGACCGGCGAGCTTGGCGCGTGGCTCCTCCGGCGTCAGCAGGCTGACCGCGATCAGCACGCCGGTGCAGATCACGAACAGGAGCACGGCGAAGTGGAGGAAGTTGATATCGGCGTACCAGTAGAGCAGACCGCCGGTGGAGTTCTTTGCGAGCTCGAGGCCGAGCCGCGTGGCGCCGAGCACGAAGCCGGTGGCCAGCGAGGCGATGGCGCCGTGGCTGTTGACCCGCTTCCAGAACACGCCGAGCAGGAAGACGGCCGCGATGGGAGGCGAGATGTAGGCCTGGACGCTCTGCAGGTAGACGTAGAGCTGGCCCGAGATGTGCTTCATGAAGGGGATCCAAGCGAGGCCGAAGCCCACCAGGGCGACGGTCGCCACCTTGCCGACCAGGACCAGCTGACGCTCCGAGGCCCCGGGCCGCAGCTTGCGGTAGACGTCCCAGGTGATGAGCGTCGAGCAGGAGTTGAAGACCGCAGCCAGCGAGCTCATGAGGGCGGCCAGAAAGCCGGCCATCACCAGCCCCCGGATCCCGATCGGCAGCAGTGAGCGGATCATCTCGGGCAGAGCGTGGTCGGCGCGGGCGAGCGTGAGCTGTCCGGTGCTCACCAGCGCCGCCGCCACCACGCCCGGCAGGACGAAGATGAACAACGGCAATATCTTCAGGAAGCCGCCGAAGATGGTGCCGCGGCGGGCGTCGTCGATGCCTTTGGCCGACAGCACGCGCTGGACGATGAACTGGTCGGTGCACCAGTACCAGACACCGAGGATCGGCGCTCCGAGGAGGATGCCGGTCCACGGAAACGACGGGTGGCTCATCGGCTGCCACATGTCGAAGTAGCTGGGGTCGGTGGCGGCGCGCAGCGCGCTCCAGCCGCCGAGCTTGACGAGGCCGACGACGGTGACGAGCACGGCGCCGCCGATGAGCACGATGGTCTGGACCATCTCGGTGTAGAGCACCGCTCGCAGGCCGCCGAGCACGGTGTAGGCTCCGGTGGCGATGACGATGATCAGGGCGCCGGTCCAGAAGCTGCCGCCGAGCAGGACCTCGTAGACGATGCCGCCGGCATACAGCGTGACCGAGATCTTGGTCAGGACGTAGCCGATGATGGAGATCACCGCGAGGTACCAGCGGGCGGCCGGCGAGTACCGCCGCTCGAGGAACTCGGGCATGGTGTAGACGCCGCTCTTGAGGTAGAAGGGGACGAAGACCCAGCCCAGGACGAGCAGGATGAGGGAGGCCAGCACCTCGAACTGGCCCACCGCCACGCCGCTGTCGTAACCGGTACCGGCGAGGCCCACCAGGTGCTCGGAGCCGATGTTGGAGGCGAAGAGCGCGGTCCCGACGACGAACCACCCCACGTTGCGCCCGGCCAGGAAGTAGCCGGCCGATGACTCATGCGTGGCCCTTTTGCGACCCGCCACCATCCACGCCACGACAAAGATCGCGGCGAAGTACAGCGCTATGACGGTCCAGTCGAGGGTCGAGAGGGTATTCATTGCGACTGGTCTCCTTGCCGATCGTCGAGCAGCATCCGCGGCATTCTGAAAGCGGCCGGGACGAGATCGCCAGCAGGGCCGCTCCGCAATCGAGAACTGGATCCCCGCTCGAGCCATGGGCACGATTGTTGGTCGGAGTTCACCTGAATCCTCCTTCTGTTCGAAAGAGAGCCGCGGACGTGTCTCGTCCGTGACGATACGCGCCGATTGGAAATGCTGTCAACAACAGCTCGCAAGACGCTTTCCGCCGGAGCCTGGCTCGACTGTCCGAGCTCGCGGCCTCCCGAGTCAACCCGGACGCCCTCGAGATGAGGTGGATCAGCTGCACAACGGCGACGCGCCACGGCGTGACTCCAGCTCCTCGCGGATCTCGTTCGCCCGCTGCTCGGTGATGTCGTAGTCCCGCATGATCCACATGGCGAGCAGCGTGCCGGTGATCGGTACCAGGCTGTAGGCGATCCTCATTCCGGTGATAGCCCCCGGCGGCTGCACGGCGACGTCCGGGACGAAGCCCACCAGACTCATGATGAGCCCGCTCATGCCGCCGGCGAACGCCATACCGAACTTCACCATCCACCAGTAGATGGCGCCGAATGCCCCCTCCCGTCGCGCGCCGCTGTTGAGCTCGTCGAGGTCGCAGACGTCGGCGGTCATCGAGGTCATGAGCGTGAACAGGCCGCCGATTCCGAACGCGAACAGCGGCACGGGCGCCAGCATCAAGAGGGGTTGGTCGGGGCGAAAGCACCACCAGAACAAGGCGTAGCCCACGATGGAAACCGACTGCGAGAGCAGAAAGGTATTTTTCTTCCCCAATCGCTGTGACACGAAAGTGATCACGGGAATCACAAGGAAGCAGGTTGACAGCGCGCTGACGGTGCCGAACCAGGCCGGCCACGTGCCCGCAGCGCCGGCATCGCCTCTGAACAGATGGTAGACGATGATGAAGAACGAGAACGCCGCTACGGTGTTGAACGCGTTGAAGACCAGAAAGGTCGCCAGGCAGAGCTTCCTGAAAGGCACGCATCGAAACACCTGACCGAAGCCCCGGAAGAAGACTGCCAGGGTCTCTTTGATGTTCTCCCGGTTCAGCCTCTGGAGGTTTTCGGCCTCGGCGGTGGAGGCGCTGCGGCAGAAGATCGCCGGGACCAACGCCAGGCCCATGCAGCCCAGCCCGACCCAGACCGCGAGGCTCCTGGCCCCTGCTGCCGGCGACGGAAAGAGTTCGGGATCGTAGATCAGCACCCAGAACCACGGCGCGATCACCCAGGCCCATTGCCCGATCCACTGCGCGACGGCCATGAGCCGGGTTCGCTCGTGGAAGTCGCTGCTCATCTCGTAGCCCATGGCCACGTAGGGCGTGGCGAAGACGGTGAGGCCGAGGTAGAAAATCAGCGACAGGACCAGAAAATAGCTGAAGTTGAAAGCCAGGCTGTTTTCCTCGTACAGCTGCCACATCACGACGAAGGAGAGACCGGTGACGACTCCGCCGAGAAAGATGTAGGGCCGCCTCCGCCCCCAGCGCGATCTGGTGTTGTCGGTGATGAAGCCCATGACGGGGTCGGTGACCGCATCGACAATGCGCGGAACGAAGAAGAGAACGCCCCACAGCAGCGGCGGGAAGCCCAGGCCCTTGACGAGGACCACCATGAAGATGCCGAGTGCGGCGGGGAACATCTGGTTGCCCAGCATGCCGACGCCGTAGGCGACCTTCTGGGTCAAGGGGACCATGCCACCGGGCCTGATCGCTCGCTCGGGCGTGTCATTCATCACACCTCTCCAACGTCTTCCATGGCCGGCCACGGACCCGGTGAGGTCATATCTCAAGGACCCGGCAGAGGTGCACGTCGACCCGCACGATCCGGCCCGATCGTCCGAAGATCTCGCCGCTGGCTTCGCTATCGAGATCCGGGCCTTGAAATCTCCTGATCGAGCCGTCGGACGATTGCAGGGTCAACCCGGCGCGCTTCGCGAGCCGATAGACGATGGGAACCTGGCAGTAGGTGAAGGCCAGCATGCCGCTGCCGAGCTCGAGCTCCCGGGGGGTGCCGTGAACGTCTGAGTACCGAAACACCTCCGGCGAACTCAGAAACTCGCTGCTGCGCAAGAGTGTCGGGCGAAACCGTATGCGACCGTCTTCGACCACGAGGCCGAACTCGCCGAGCCTGGTGATGATCTCTTCCTTGACCTGGCCCGTCATGCCCGGTTGCCGGGCTCCAGCGAATCCCGGAGTGTGTGAGTAGGGATCGGTGGGAAAAGCGCCGTACCCTTCCGGCGTCTTGTTGAACCCGAGCCCCGCACGCACGTCGTAGTACCTCCGGGCGAGCTCGCCGAAGGCCTCGCTGCCTGCAGCATCGGCCGCCAGGCAGCACTCCTGTACCGCGAGCAGAAGCTTGCCGACCATGTGCCAGTAGATGCAGCCGAGCCCCTCATAGCCGTAAAAGGTCCCCGAACGGCCGGTGAACCTGCTGTGTTCGAAGACCGACTCGAAAATCTCGCACACCAACTCGCGTTCTTCATCCACGAGGCGCCCGTATCCGTGTTCTGCAACCTCGTCAAGCATCGCGAGGACGTCACGGACGTTCTTGAACAGGCCGTTGAAATGCAGCTTGCCATCGACGTCTCCTTCGACCAGGTCCGTATTGGCATCGGCACGGAGTTTCTGCATCAGCCTCGAACGTTCGGCCTGGTCTTCAGGAATCGTGTTCTTCTCCAGAAAGCCCGGAAGGGCCCGGTCCGGGTAAAGCATGTAGGAGTGCTGGTCGCCACGGTACATGTCGCTGCTGCGGAGGGCTTCGAGAATCGACAGTGCCTCCGGAGCGCTCAGGGCTCCGGAGCTGAGAACGGCCACCTGGCCTTCGAGCATGGCCTGCAAACGGCTGACTGACAGGCCCGAAGGCGTGATACCGAGGACGTTGTAGGCGTGATAGAGGCCGTCGTCTCTACGATTGAGCCGCACGGTCTGGTCGAAGTACTCGAGCGTGAGCTCGAGGAATGCCAGCACGTCCTTCGACGCGACGGCTTCGCGGCGACCACTCAGACCCTGAGAGTAGACACCCAACCGATAGTCATCGGCAACTGATCCGAGGCTGTCAAGCAGCGATTTTCGGTCCTCGTCATCGATCACGCGCTGGTCGAGCTGATGCCGATGCTCCTCCAGCGCCGCGACGACGTCCGCCAGCCAGCCGGCAGCCTCCGCACTCAATACCAGCTCCTGACCCTCAGCCTCGGAGAACAGCTCGATGCAGAAGGCGACGTACCGCCGCGCGTAGCAGAGGGTGACCACCGACGCGCCGTAGCCGGCCAGAGCATTGTTGGCGTCGTTCCACTCGGGACGCTTGGTGTTCATCCAAAACCCCGCCCCAGGAACGAAGCAGCAGATCCTCGCCAGCAGGGGGATCAGGAGCTTCTCGGCCAGGTTCGCCCTGCAGATCTCTCCCGACGGTTCTGTGAGGTACCTGCCGTCGAAACCGACGGCCTCCACCCTGTTGGCGATCCGCTGCTCCCGATCGATGTTGTAGGCGATCGAATTCCGGGGATCCTCGAGGAGCTCCTCATATGGTCTGATGTCATACGGAACGTCGGCGTACACGAAGCGGCGGTCGACAAGCAGCGCCTCGAGCTCGCCCGGGTGGTGCCTTCGCGAGAGCTCGAGGAGCTTGAGCAGGTAGACCAGCTGGTGGTCTCCCCAATAGCCGAAGTTCGCCCACGGTTCGTCCGGACAGGGAGCTTCCCAGTCATATCCGTCCCGGGTCACCCGGTAGGGGTTGTGGCCGTCGGCGGTTGTAGTGTTGACAAACTTGCTGATCACGCTCTCCAGGAACTCCGGAAAAGAGAGGCAGAGGGCCTCCCAGTTCTGGAAGATGTCGCGCCAGTTCCCCTGGTAATCGAGCAACCTTCTCCCGTCTCGGTTCTTGACGTTGATCGAGAACCGGTTCCAGGGGCGGCTGGGATCTCCATGCCGGCGGCTGAACGAGAGCGGCAGGTATTCGGTAACCAGTCGCAGCAGCCCGGGGTCGCCCGTCGAGCGCACGATCTCGACGAGCCGGCCGCGATCGCACTCGTCCCCGAATCTGTCCAGCAGGGCCTCATGTCGGGCGAGGGTTGCGGAATTGAACGCGCCGATAAACGCTTTGAGATCCTTGATCGGGATCGAGTAGGAGGACTCGAAGAGGCCCCCCCGCATGACGTTGTACAGCACGTTCGAGAAGTGGTGGGCCGTCGCCAGGGAGTCACCGGTCCGCTGCAGACCGTCAGACCGCGCCACCAGGCTTCTCAGCCGCCGGGTCCCGTCCCGCACATCCTGCAGGACGAGGTTCTCTTCGCTCTCGGCGGCCGCCAGGGCGCGCTTCAGCGAGGCAATCTCGCTCGGGCCGCAGTCGACATCCGCGACGATCAACCAACCCTGCCGCCGGCCGGCGGCAACCTGCACCGTTTGGTCAATGAAGTACGCGCCGCGTCGGCCGCACACCCGCCGTTCCGGCCGCACCTCAGCTCCGTGGCGGAATGCGTCGAGCTGCAGCGACGACAGCAGCCTGGCCGACTCCGGTGGGCAGGTGGACCAGCACACGGTCGCACGCAGGGCCTCGGCAGGCTCGGCACCGTCACCAGGGATCGAGCTCAAAGCAAAGGTCGCGAGACCGGTCTCCGCTTCCAGCTCATTTTGTTTGTAGGCGTCCGCAAGGCAGCTGAGCTGATTCTGGAGGATTTCATCCACGCCCCACGGCAGGATGTTTTCGATCCCGTCCAACATTTCGACCGTCACCTCGTCGCGGCTCGTGTTTTCGAGCTCGGACCGCTTGACGAAACCGAAGTTGTCGGACAGCATCCAGGTCGAGCGGAAAACCATGCCGAGGTCGTTGTTGATCTCCTCGAAGATCAGCGTCGTGCCACACACGTTCTTGTAGATGTTTCGAGAAACGTCGTACAGCGCCCCACAGCGGAGGTTGAAAGGCTCCCACAGGTACCGAGTGCGGTCTCTCGCAACCCGCAGGATGCATGTCGAGCCGGTGTGGTCGCTGCCGTCGTGGATCTTGTCCTCTGTGACGTAGGGGAAGAGCGCGAGATCCGGGTTCTGCCGGCCGGCAGTCAACCCTCCCAGACTGGAGACAAACATCCAGTGGTTCGAGGCGCTCACCACGCTCATGAAGAACGGTTCCATGCGGTCGTAGTTGGCAATGCGATAAAACCACTCCGACCCGATCTTTACGTATCCACCGCTCACCTTTCCCGTGGACGGCCTGAGACGGCCGTCACTGAGATGTAGGGGTTGGTCCTTCATGCAAAGCTCCCGTGCGGACAGACTGCGAAGTCCTCGCCTCCCGCTGTTTTTCGATCCGGGCTCGGCAGGCCTGGGGCGGCAGACAGGGCGCGGTTCGGGCTCATTCGATGAGTACCGTCTGAAGAGCTACACCTGGAATGGACCGGCGCGCGCTGCGGCCGGCCAGTCCGAGATCGAAGGACTGTTCCGCGGTGCCCTGGTTGAAAATCACGACGGCGATCCGGCCGTCGGAGTTCTCCACCGCCGCGACTATCAAACCCTCGACGTCGTGGGTGGCCTCGATCCGGGCCGCCGCGGGACGCAGGTGCCTGCTGAAGTACCGGGCCCACACGGGCTGGAGCTCGGGCTTCAACGCTCCGCCGTACCAGCTGGTATAGTCCTTCATCCACGGCGGGGAGGTGACGCATGGAGAGCTCTCCACTCACTCGAAGCGGATATTGTCGATGAGGACATCGCCTGCGACGTAGTGCCCCCACTTGTCCTTGGGATGCCAGAACCCGATGATCACCACCTCGCTCAGATCGGGTTTTTTATACTTCTTGAGCGGAATCGAGACGTCCACCCAGCCGTCACGCAGGGACGACTTTTCGAATCGCTTGAGGCTGACGCCCTGGCCCCGGCCGCCGGGGCTTTCGAGCTTGATCTCGAGCTCGACCGCCTTCGGCGGCAGCTTCAGGCTCACCGCCAGGCGGCCGAAGGACGAAACGTCGAATGGTTCGTCGAGGTAGAGGAAGACGCCGCCCCAATCGGCGCCGTTGTGGGTCATCTTCAATGAGGTGTCGCCGTCAATCGCGTCGTCACTCTCCCCGATGGTGACCACGTCGTCCCAGCCCGCTGCCGCGTTGACGCCACCGCCGCCCACCAACGGCACCATGTTCTCGGCGAATGCGGCGCCGATCGAGCGTCCGGTGTTGAAATCCTCCTCCGTGTACTCGGGGCTCGTGGGAGCGTCGGAGACCAGCTCGGGGTACCACTCGTGCATGGCGAGCTTGGCCTTGCGGTGGACGTCGAAGAGGCCCCAGTGGCCCTCGGTGCCCTCCCCCTTCCAGGGCTCGTCGAACGCCTCGAACCAGAAGACGGTGATGCCCTCCCGTTTTCCCCAGGCCGTCAGCTCCTCGAAGTAGCGGCGCTGCTTCTCCTCGGTGCCGGCGCGCGGCACGTGCTGGTTGCCCACCGCATACGTGGCCCAGCCGGCCTCGCCGATGACGATCGTCGCGCCCGGCAGGGCGCGGCGGACGTCCTCCACGTTCTGAATGGCGTAGCTCAGCCCTTCGTCGACGTCCTTCTTCTCCCAGATGGGGTAGGTGTGGACGGTGACGAAGTCCACCAGCTCGGCCATGTCCTTGCCGTGGTCCCGCCAGTAGGCGTAGTTGTCTGCCACCGTGACGGGGACCGACACGCCCTTCCGCACCTGGCGCACGAACCTCCTGACCCGGTACTCCGGCACCGGCGCGAACGACCAGTCGATGAGGGCCTCGTTGCCGACGTTGACGGCGACGACCACGTCAGGATAGGCATTGGCGAGCTCGATGCAGTCCCGAACCTGCCGCTCGTTCTCGGCCTCGCCGCCGGGCTCCCTGGCGAAGTAGGCCCCCAGCATCACCTTGAGATCGATGCCTTCCCGCCGGATGACCTCGAGCACGTCGCGGCTGTGCTGATCGGTGGCATAGGTACGGATCAGCGACCAGTGTTTCTCGAGAATTCTGAGATCTTCGAGGATCTCGGCCTGGCTCGGATAAATCCGGTCGCGGGGACTCTGGCCCTCGCGGTAGCCGGAGTAGGAGATGGCGTTGCCCCGCCACTCGGGTCCCATGGCATCGAGCCCGGACGGGGTCTCCGCCGGCGCGGCCATCGGCACGATGAGCCAGAGGGCGGTCAGGGCGACGTGAGTGCGGAACCTCATGTGCTGTCTCCGTGGCGGTTGGTGGTTTCGGCGGATTGACCCCGCGGGTCGACCTCGGACGCCGCCTGGTGCGAACGGCGAGCCTCCAGCTCCGCCTCCATCTGCCGGCAGGTCGCAGCGTCGAGCCGGTAGAAGGCGAGGAATGCGGCGCAGGACATGTAGAGGAGGCCCGGGAAGACCGAGATCATCAGCCGGATGCCGGTGATCGCCTGGCTGCTCTGTACCGGGCTCTGCTCGACGTAGCCGAAGGAGGCCAGCAGCCAGCCGGCGAGAGCGCCGCCGATGCCCCAGCCGCCCTTCTGGGCGAAGGTGGATGCCGAGAAGAACAGGCCCGTCGCGCGCCGTCCCGTGGTCCACTCCGAGTAATCGGCAGTGTCAGCGAGCATGGTCCACAACAGCGGCACCGCGGGTGCGTAGGTGATCTTGGCGAGGATGTTGAGCAGGTAGATGGCGGCGATGTTGCTCGCACCCGGTAGGATCAAAAGGCTGAAGCAGAGACCCGACACCAGCGAGCTGCCGATGAAGACGTTGCGCTTGCCGAACCGTTGGGCAAGGGGTTTGGACAGCGGCAGACCGGCGATCAGGGCGACACTGCCGATGACGTTGAAGAGCTGGACGTTCTCGGCATCGCCGACGAAGTACTTGAAGTAGTAGGCGACCGAGGCGTTCTGCAGGGCGAACATCACGAACGACACCAGGCCCACCGCGGAAAGGATGATCCACGGCCGGTTGGCGAAGAGGATCTTGAGGTCCTGCGTCAGGGACGCTCGTTGCCCCCGGGGGGGCTGGATCCTCTCCTTGGTCGACGCGAACGTAACCATGAACAAAACGAAGCTGACGATCCCGAATACCACCAGGGTCAGCTGGTAGCCGCGGGCGTCATCCCCGCCGCCGAGGCGCCTGGCCATGGTCAGCGCGAGGCCCGCCACCAGCAACTGGCCGGCGAACGCGCAAATGAAGCGATAGGTGTTGAGGCTCGTGCGCTCGTAGCCGTCGGCCGTCATCACCGCGCCGAGGGACGAGTAGGGTAGATTGATGGCCGTGTAGGCGGTCATCAGCAGCATGTAGGTGACGGCGGCGTAGATCACCTTGCCGGTGGAGCCGAGGTCCGGGGTCGAAAAGGCCATAACGGCGAGGAAGGCGTACGGCAGCGAGACCCACAGCAGATAGGGGCGGAACTTGCCCCAGCGCGTGCTCGTCCGGTCGGCGATGATGCCCATCAGGGGGTCGTTGGCCATGTCCCAGATGCGGGCGGCGAGCATGATGGTGCCGGCGGCGGCGGCTGAGATGCCGAAGGTGTCGGTGTAGAAGATGAGGATCCAGAAACCCACCATGTCCCACACGAAGTGCGATGCGGTGTCACCGAGCCCGTAGCCGAGCTTTTCCCTGGCGGACAAGGTGGACCTGGGTGTGGTCATGGCGTGGCTCCGGACGGATTCGTGGTGATGACCGTCCCGGCTCCTCAGTCTGAGGACGGTGCGGCCAGGGTGAATCGAGCCTCCTTGAGATCCTCGGAGCTCGAGCCCACGAGAACCACGAAGTCACCGGGCTCGGCTTCCCACCGTTCGCGCTTGTTGTAGAACGCCAGGTCATCGGCGGTGAGGGTGAAGCGGACCGTGGTCGACGCACCCGGATCGAGCTCGACCCGGGCAAAACCCTTGAGCTCCTTCACCGGCCGGGTAACGCTGCCGACCAGGTCGCGCACATAGAGCTGCACCACCTCCGCGCCGGCACGTTCGCCGGTGTTCTTCACCGTCGCCGTGACCACGAGCTCGCCGTCCATCGCCAACGAGGCACTCGAGATCTCGGGCTCCGAGATCTCGAAGGTGGTGTAGCTGAGCCCGAAGCCGAAGGGATACAGGGGCTCGTTCGACTCGTCGCTGTAGTGGGACCAGAAGACGTCGCCCTCGGTGGCCGGGCGGCCGGTGTTCTTGTGGTTGTAGTACAGCGGCTCCTGGCCGCCGTGCCGGGGGAAGGAAACGGGCAGCTTGCCCGAGGGATTGTGGTCGCCGAAGAGCACATCGGCGATCGCGTGGCCGGCCTCGGAGCCGAGATGCCAGCACTGCAAGATGGCGGGCACGTGCCCGGCCGCCCAGGTGAGCACCAGGGGACGGCCGCTCATCACGACCACCACCACGTTCGGGTTGGCCTCGTGAACGGCTTTCAGCAGGTCTTCCTGAACCCCCTTGAGGCGCAGGTCGACGACCGACCGGGCCTCTCCCGATTGAAAAGCCTCCTCGCCCACGGCGATGATGACCACGTCGGCACTCTTCGCCGCGGCGACCGCTTCAGGAAATCCCGATCGGTCGTCCTCGTTGAGCTCGAGCTCTTCGATGAAGGACCTCTCGCCCGTCACCAGGGGGGCGCCCTCGGCGTAGGAGACGCGAACCCCTTCGCCAACCGCAGCCCGAATGCCCTCCAGCAGCGACACCGCCGAATCGGGAATGGCCCTGCCCCGCCAGCTGCCGAGAGGACTGTCCTTGTCCGCTGCGAGGCTCCCGATCACGGCGATGGAGCCGCCCGTCTTCGCCAGGGGCAGCACTGCGCCGTCGTTCTTCAGGAGCACGATGGATTTTCGCGCCACATCGCAAGCTGCCGCCAGGTGCGGCTCGCTGAGCAGGACCGACTCTTCACGCGCCCCGGCACAGTAGCGATAGGGGTCCTCGAACAGGCCGAGCCGAAACTTGACCCTCAGCACGCGTCGGACCGCATCGTCCACAAGGGACTCCTCGACCACGCCGCTCTCCACCAGAGCCGCGAGATGCTCGATGTACGCCGACGACTCCATGTCCATGTCGCAGCCGGCTTTGATGGCCAGCGCGGATGCCTCCCCTTCGTCGGCGGCGACTCCGTGGTAGGTCATCTCGCCGATGGAGTCCCAGTCGGAGACCACGAAGCCCTCGAAGCCCCACTCGCCCTTCAGGATCTCTCGCTGCAGGCGCGCATCGCCGGTGGCCGGGACGCCGCCGATCTCGCTGAATGAGGTCATCACCGTGGCCACGCCGGCATCGACCGCGGCCTTGAAGGGCGGCAGCACGACGTTTCTCAGGGTGTGCTCGGAGATGTCGACCGTGTTGTACTCGCGGCCGGCCTCGATGAACCCGTAGGCGGCGAAGTGCTTGGCGCAGGCGGCGATGGTATCGAGCGCATGGAGTTCTTCCCCCTGGAAGCCGCGCACCCGCGCCGCAGCCACGGCCGCTCCCAGAAAGGGGTCCTCGCCGGCCCCTTCCATGATGCGGCCCCAGCGGGCGTCGCGCGCGATGTCGACCATCGGGGCGAAGGTCCAGTGCAGGCCGGCAGCGGCCGCCTCGGTGGCGGCGACACGCGCCGACAGCTCGATGGCCTCGAGGTCGAAGCTCGCGGCCTCGCCGAGGGGGATCGGGAACATGGTCCGGTAGCCGTGGATGACGTCCAGACCGAAGAGCATGGGAATCGCGAGTCGGGAGTTTTCGACTGCCAGCCGCTGAGCGCGGCAGGTGGCTTCGGCGCCGCTCACGTTGAGCATCGAGCCCACCCGGCCGTTCTGAATCCGCTGCAGCCGTTCCTGCGCACCTCCGGCGGCGGGAGGCGGCCCGGTGAGATCGAAGGTCTCGCTGTACTGGTTCAGCTGTCCAACCTTCTCCTCGAGCGTCATGCGTTCGAGGAGAGTGTCAACGCGCTTCTCGATGTGGTCCTGATCTGCCGATCGCGCACTCGGCGGAATGAAGATGATCAGACACGAAACCAGCGCACCAACGAGTCGACGCACGCGAGCCTCCGGGAGATGGTCGGCCTACGAGCGAGCTCGGACCGACAAAAGCCCGGGCGCCGCTCCCTGCGGAGCGGCGCCCGGCAGGGTCGAGAACTCAGAAATTGTAGCCGATGCGGACCCCGTAGGTCCTCGGGACACTGAAGCTGCCCTTGGCCACACCCTCGGCTGCACCGCCCCAGTACTGAATGACCTCATCGGTCAGGTTGTAGCCGTAGGCCTCGAATATCCACTTCTTGAAGAAGAAGCGCAAACCGGCATCGACCGTGTAGAAGGACTCGCGTTTGTCATCGGTGTATTTGATGTCCTCGTCGGGAATGGCGAAGTCCATGTCATCGGTGTGCTTGTCGACATTCCAGATCGTCAGGTAGGCATCGTCCTCCCAGTGGAAGGTGGCCCACGGCTGCAGCGACCCGCGGGCGCCGAAGTCGAAGGTGTGCTCACCGATCAAGTGGAACTTGAACGGCGGTGAGACCGCGAGCTCGTTCCCTTTGAGATTGACCTCGAGAATCGGATTTTCGGGATCGATCGACTCCTCATAGGTGATCCCGAAGTACGACACCGCGTCGTAGTTCCACTTGGTGATCCAGTCCTCGGTGATCTCGGTGTCGAGCCACGAGGCGTACCCGAAGAGCCGACCGCCCGGCCAGGGGCTCCAGTCATACTCGAGCTCGAAGCCCTGAATTTCGGCGCCGGGCACGTTCTGGGTGAAGTAGGCGATGATCGGCGCGGTCTCCCATCCGAAGACCGGTTGACCGTCATCGTCGAGGATCGGCTGATCGTCATCGTCGAGCAGGGCCACCCAGCGATCGGTGAAGGCGATCGCGCCCACCGACGCGTACTGCATGTCCTCGAAGTCGGTGTAGAAGTACGCGCCCCTCAAGCTGAGCCTGTTGTTGAAGAACCGGCTCTTGAAACCCAGCTCCCAGGTGAGAACCTCCTCGGGGCCGAACGACGTCTGCACGTTGATCTCCTCGCCGGTGCGGGGGTTGGTTTCGTGGAAGACGTCGCCGATGCCGCCCGCCTTGAAACCGGTCGCAAGGTAGGTATAGAACAGGTGGTTTCTGTTGAGATCCAGGTCCAGACCGAGGCGCCAGTCGTCGTGATTCCACGAGCCCTTGTTGTCGTTCGCACTGTACTCCGGATAGACGCTGCGGTCCTCGAAGTAGTCGGTCGGCAGGCTATTGAGGGTATCCCGCGCCCACCAGCCGGGCGCGCAGCCGTTGTCGTTGGTGCAGGTCCATGTGCGGCCGCCGACGTCCTCTTTGGTCTCGTCGCTGTGGCGGTAACCGAGAGTCAGATGCCACTGATCGGTGAAGGAGTAGGTGCCCTGGGCAAACAACGCCCACGCATCGGTGGACCGGTCCGGCTGGTCCCACATGGCCTTGTCATTGATCGGGTTGTCATAGTAGCCGAGGGTCGTCGTCTTCTCGTGGAAGTAGTTGGCGCCGGCGATCCAGTTGAACTTCTTGTCGCCGTAGGATTGCAGCTGGAGCTCGTTCGACCACGACTTGGACCCGGTGCCCGGGAGGAAGAACATCGCTCCGTCCCACGCGTTGAGGCCCTGCTCCATGTCCTGGGCCGACTCTCTGTCCTGGTCCTCCGCGCCTCCGAGGTACACGAGATCGAGGTTCTCGCCGAGCTCCCAGTCGAGCCGCGCGCGCAGGTACTTGATGTCCAGGAAGAGCCTTCCGGGCACGTTGACCACTGCCTGGTAGGTGTTGTCGGCCGGGAAGATGTCAGAGCAGTCATCGGTGCCGATGATGTTGCCGTCGTCATCCCGAACCGGCCGGCCGCGAAGCTTGTCGCAGTTGACCAGATCGATACCACCAGCGCTGTCGTTGCGGAACTGCTGGTAGCTCAGATTCAGCGACAAATTGTCGGCTGGCTCCCACAGCGCGCTGATCCGGTAGGCCCACTCGTCGGCGTTGAGGTAGAAGTCGCTGGGGTCAGCCTCGACGAGCTCCCGGATGTCGTATCCGGCCCAACCGTTGTCGGCACCGACCCAGTCAATCCACCAGTTCGAGTGCTGCGTGCGCGTGTAGCACCTGGGATCCGTGCATTCTCCGAAGGATCCCGGGGCGATCACCTGGGCGCCGTCGACCAGCCCCGCGATATACCGCTGATCGTACTGGTTGGGATCGTAGTATCCGTCGATGTAGGAGTCTCGCTCCCAAATGCGGCCAGCCACCCGGATCGCGAAGTTGTCGGTCACCGGAAGGTTGAACATGCCCTGGAACTCGCGCGAGTTGAAGTTGCCGAACAGCACGTCGGCCCGCCCGTAGGTGTCGCTGAAGTCGGGCTTGGCGGTGACGATGTTGATGGTTCCGACCGTCGAGTTGCGTCCGAACAGGGTGCCCTGGGGACCGCGCAGGACCTCGACCCGCTCGTTGTCGAACATCAGTGCGAGGATACCCTGCATCCGCGGAGAGTAGACGCCGTCGAGGTGGACGCCGACTGCCGGGTCGCCGAGCTCGGTTTCATTGGTGGAGCGCACGCCGCGCATCGAGATGATGGGCGTGGACTGCCCATTGATGGTGGCGATGTCCATGTTGGGCACCAGGTTCGACAGGTCACGGACATTCCTGATCTGCTGCTGTTCGAGAATGTCCTGGTCGAATGCGCTGACCGAGATGGATGTCTTCATCAGTTCGGTCTCGACCCGCGTCGCGGTGACCACGACCTCGCCCTCGAACGACCGTTCCATCGCCTGTTGGATGGCAGCCTCCTGCGATGGTTCGGTCGCATCTTCTTTTTCTTGCGCCTCCGCCTCGGTATCGACGGTCGAAGGTTCCTCCCCGGCGCTCTGCGCAGCTGCCGGAATCACACCGAACAGGCCGAGCGCGGCGATGATGAACAAAACGCACAAAATCCGTTTGTGCTCCATGGCTTCCTCCTTCCAAGAGCATGGATGGGCATTCTTTGGCCCTTCGATCAGATAGCCTCGAAGAGCCGCAATATGACGCCGTGGGGCCCATCGGCGGGACAGCGGCAAGCGGTTCGGTACGATCATCGACTGCCTGCACTGTCTCGGTCGGGTCCCCTGGAACTGCGGGAAATCTCGCGTGCCGAACCGCGCATGGAAGGGGCCGACCTCCCTCGAAGTTGCTTCGATCGGGCGGCTTCGTCCGGCGGTCTGGCGCTCGGGCTTCAGCATGCTGGCCTCCAGCCACTTCATGCCAACTCAACAGCAGCCTAACCCAGAATTGACAGCGCTGTCAACAGTCTGCAAGAATCTATCGGGAGTTCAGAATATGGCAGCGCCTGACTCGACTACAATTGAGAATCGTTCTTCGGTGCGCATCTGGTCAGCCGACGTGGTCAGGTGCGTAAGCGACGGGAGCCGACAATGGCACGGTGTGCAGCAAGTCATCCCGGGGTGGCGGCCGAGTATGAGAGACTCGGAGGCGGAGCTTCAGGCGGGGGGCGCCCATGACGAAGAAACGACCGACCATTGAAGATGTCGCTCGTCTCGCGGGCGTGTCCATCAAGACGGTTTCCAGGGTCGTCAACAACGAACCGAATGTCAGCGCGGCCACTCGCGACAGGGTCATGGATGCCGCGGCCGAGCTCGAGTACCGTCCCAACCTCTCGGCGCGCCGCCTGGCGGCCAACCGTGCCTTCGTCATCGCCCTGCTCTACGACAACCCGAAGGCCCCCGATTACGTGGCCGAGGTTCAGCACGGCGCTCTCCAAGCCTGCCGGGCGCGCAGCTACGACCTCCTCATCCATCCGTGTGACGCCAATTCGCCATCGGTGGTCGATGAGGTGCTCGACCTCCACCACCAGGCCACGGTCGACGGCTTCGTCGTCCTGCAGCCCGTGGCCGACAGCCGGATGCTCATCCGGAAGATCCTCAGCCAGGGGATTCTCGCGGTCCGGGTATCGCAACGAGTCGTACCCGGACTGCCGCAGATCTCCGTCGCCGACGAGGAAGCGGCAGAGGAAATGACCGAACACCTGATCGGGCTCGGTCACCGCCGCATCGGCTTCATCATGGGTCATCCCGATCACGGCTCGAGCCACGATCGACTCACCGGTTATCGCGCGGCACTCGCACGGCATGGCATTGAATTCGACAAGGCGCTCGTGGAGCAGGGCCTCTTCGACTATGAGTCGGGCTACGCCTGCGCCCGCCGCCTGCTCACCCCCGGTTCCCGGCCGACTGCGATCTTCGCCAGCAACGATCACATGGCAATGGCCTCGTTGACCGTTGCACACGAGCTCGGGCTCGAGATCCCGCGCGATCTCTCGGTCGCGGGTTTCGATGACGCCTCTTTCGCAGGCTACGCGTGGCCGAAGTTGACAACCGTGCGACAGCCTGTCGTCGAGGTCGCGAAGCTGGCGACCGACCTTCTGCTCGACCTCCTGCAAGGGAGGGCGACCCGGATCTCCGATCACCGGCTCCCCGCAGAGATCGTCCGCCGCGCATCGACTGGACCCTTGGGTGACGTGCCGCTCGCGGCGGACCGACGTCGACCCCACAGCACGAAGCTTCGAAGTGATCGCACGAAGTCGGTCACTGAACGGGAAAGGAGCATCCGCCGATGAGATCCCCGGTGATCGGAGCCATTCGATTCCTTGGGCTCGCTGCGGCGATACTCGTGGCGTCCGGCTGCACCTCCAGCAGATACCCGGAGGAGAGCGAAGACGGGCTTGTACGCGTCGCCCGAACAGCGCTCGACGCGGCCTATCGAGCGCCGGCTTTCGATCTCCGGGATTACCGGCACGTCGTCGTCGAGAAGTGCGCCGTGCGGTTCCGCGACAACTGGCTGCGCGACCAGAACCGGGATCGCGGGCCATCCCAACGGGTGACCGCACAGGACATGGATCGGATCAAACAGATCGTTGGGGATCATTGCCGTTTCATCTTCGCTTTTGAACTCGAAAAATTGGAGCCCGAGGATGCTACGCCGCCCGGGAAAGGGCAAACCCTGATCATCCGACCGGAAATAGTCGAGCTCGACATCACCGCACCGGACGTCAATTCTCCCGGCCGAGCGACGAGCTTCACCGACATTCCTGCGAGGATGACGCTCCGCCTCGAAATCGTGGACTCTGGGTCCGGCCGAAGCGTGGGGCGGGTGATCGACCACCGGAGAGCCGACACGACAGGGAGCTCGCAACCAACCAGCAGCGTGGGCAACGTTGCTGAAGTGGAACGAATCCTCCGGCAATGGGCGGGGCTCGTGTCCAGGTACCTCGAGACCCCCACCGAGAAGTGACGAGCCGCCGGTGCCGGTGCGCTCTTCGCGAGTCTACGGCGAGGTCCTCGAGTAGACGCAGCATGTGGCACCTCGGATCGCGAATAGGACGAACAACTCCTGCTCCCGCCCTCGGAGGTTAGCAGGGACCACGAGCTTGGGGATGGTTCCGGGGAGCCGACAACAGCGGCTCTCTCACGGTGCGAGCGGGTCCGCGTGGGCGGGCAGCTCATCGTCACACGATCGTCGATTCATCCAAATTGAGGATTCAATCCTCAATTTACATACACAGTCCATCGGAGTACCCTGGGACGGTGATTTCCAGGACGCTCGCTCCCCGCCTCCAGCGGTTGGCCGAGGACTATCCGGTGGTCTTTCTGACCGGCCCTCGGCAGTCCGGAAAGACGACGCTCGCGAGATCGACCTTTGGTGATTTCACCTATCTCTCGCTGGAAGACCTCCAGACGCGAGAGGAGGCCATCGAGGACCCGCGAGGTTTCCTGCGCCGACTCGAGGGGTCGCGGGGAGCCATCCTCGACGAGGTCCAGCGCGCACCCGACCTGTTCTCTGCCATTCAGGGCTTCATCGACGAGCGGCGCGGCGGACCGCTCATACTGACCGGGTCTCAGCACTTCCTGCTGTCGAAGAGCATCGGCCAGTCGCTTGCCGGGCGCGCTGCGATCCTGGAGTTGCTGCCGTTCTCGATGGCCGAGCTCGATGGTCGTCGCGCCCTGTCGCCGGCAGACTTCGAGGCCGCTCGATTCCAGGACCCCGAGCACGGCGGCGCGCTTCTCGACGAAATGCTGTTCACCGGCGGGTTTCCTCCGATCTACGACCGCAAGCTCGAGGCCGCCACCTGGCTGGACGGCTACCTCAGGACCTATGTCGAACGCGACGTCCGCACGATCTCGAACATCGGCGATCTGGATGCGTTCCTGCGCTTTCTGGGACTCTGCGCGGGCCGCTCGGGACAGCTGGTCAATCGATCCTCGCTCGGCGCCGACGCCGGCATCGATCAGACCACGGTGCGGCGGTGGATCTCGATCCTGCAGGCGAGCTACGTCGTGGTCACGCTCTCGCCGCACTTCGAGAACTTTTCCCGCCGCCTGGTCAAGAGCCCGAAGCTGTACTTCACCGACACCGGCCTGCTGTGCCGCCTGCTGGGCATCCGCACCCCCGATGACCTTCGAAATCACCCGCTCCGCGGCGCGATCTTCGAGACCTTCGTGGTCAGCGAGTTCCACAAGCTCTACCTACACCACGGCCAACGGCCGCCCCTCTACTTCTGGCGAGACTCCAACGGCAGGGAGATCGACCTGCTGGTCGATGCTGGCGGCCGTCGAATTCCGGTCGAGATGAAATCCGCCGAGACCGTCTCCCGCGACTCCCTGAAGGGGCTGGACCTCTACCTCGGCCTTTCGGGTGACCGGTGGGGAGCTCTGGTCTACGGCGGTGGCGACAGCTACCAGCGCCGCGGCCACTGGATCCGTCCGTGGTTCGCCTGCACGTGAGCACCCCGACGCCGCGGCTCGCCGGACGGGCCGCCACCTGTTGAAAGGACCGACTACTCCAGCGACTCCGCCAGCAGCTCGGCGACGTCCCTGACCTCGAGGTCGAGCCCCATGGTGCCCACCGAGTCCTCGAACATCTGCAGGCAGTAGGGGCAGGCGACCGCCAGCACCTCGGCGCCGGTGGCCGCGGCCTGCTGGACCCGAAAATCCGACAGCCGCTCGCCCTTGGGGCGCTCCATCCAGATCCCACCCGAGCCGCCGCCGCAACAGATGCTGTACTCGCGATTGTAGTTGGGGATCTCCACCAGCTCGAGACCGGGAATGCTCTCGAGCACCGCGCGCGGCTCGTCGTAGACCCCGCAGCCGCGACCGAGCGCGCACGGGTCGTGGTAGACAACCTTCTTGCCGAGCTCCTTCGACGGCCGCAGCCGCTGCTGCTCGATCAGCCTCGCGAAGAGCTGGGTGCTGTGGAGCGAGGCGAAATCGGCCTCGAGCTCGGGGTAGTCGCGGTCGAAGGTGCGGAGGCAGTGGGGTGAGGCAACAACGGTCCTGCGAACCCCGGCCTCGGAGAAGGCAGCAATGTTGGCGGCGGCGACCTCCTGGAAGACCTCCTCGGCGCCGGCGCGGCGGATCGCCTCGCCGCAGCACGCTTCGCGGTCGCCGAGCACGCCGAAGGTCACGCCGGCGGTGCGCAGCACGTCCACCGTCGCCCGCGCCACCTTGACCGCCCTCGGGTCGTACGACGGCACGCAGCACGGCGTAAAGAGGTAGTCCATGACGGGCTCATAGGCCTGCACCTCGAGCTCCTCGGCCCACGCGCCACGCTTCTCGCGGGGCTCCCCGAAGGGGTTGCCCGAGCTGTGGATCCTCGACACCGACTCCGAAAGCTCCGAAGGGTAGGAGCCGAACTCCACCAGGATGCGGCGGATGCCGCGCATGATGTTGGGCATCGAGACCCCGTGAGGGCACCAGGTGGTGCACGACTCGCAGCCGACGCAGCGGTAGACGAGGTCGACCTCGCGCTCGATCTCCTGGGTGTCCTCCGAGGACATGATGGCGCCGAACTTCACCAGCTGCGGCGTCTGGTAGACCGGAAACTGCACGCTCTCGAGCTGAGTCCAGGGACACATGGCCATGCACTTGCCGCACTGGTAGCACTTGTAGGCGTCGGTGCCGCCCATGTCGAGGATCGCGTCCCGGATGTCCCAGTCGGGTCGGACTCGGGTACTCATGGCTGCACTCCGATCTGGCGCTTCATCAGTAGTCCTTCGGAAGTCGGTTCAACTCGGCCCAGGTCACGACCGGCCCGTCCCGGCACACCGAGAACGGGCCGATGTAGCAGCGGCCGCAGTGGCCGATGCCGCACTTCATCTTGTTCTCGAGGGTGGTTACCACCTGCTCCGGCTGGTAGTCGAGGCTGCCGAGGCTCAAGAACAGGAAGTGGAGCATCACCGGTGGCCCGCAGGCGACGACGACACGGTTGTCCGCCGCGAGGCCGAGCTCCTCGAAGACCTTGGGCAGCAGCCCGACCTTGCCGTCCCAATCATCGCTCTCGCCGCCGGGATCGACGGTGCGCACGACGGTGACGCCGGCGGTGGCCTCCCACTCCGCCATCTCGCCCTTGTAGACCATGTCTCCTACCGAGCGAGCACCATTCAGGATCAGCACGTCGCCGAATTCCTGTCTGCGGTGGAGCACCTCGAGCATGGCCGAGCGCAGCGCGGCCATGCCGATTCCACCCCCGATGAAGGCGATGTGCTTGCCCCGCCAGTCGTCGAGCGGGAAGTGGTTTCCGTAGGGCCCCCGGAAGCCCACTACCTGGCCCCTCGACATCGCCCGCAGGGCGGTCGTGACCTTACCCACCTGGCGGAAGGTGCACTCGATCACCGGTAAGCCGTCGCCGTTGCCGTACCACGGGCGGTTGGAGATCGCGAACACCGACTCACCGGCGCCGAAGACCGTGAACTGTCCGAATTGCCCCGGCTCCCAGCCGGCGAAGGCCTCGGCCTCTGACGGGTCCGCGAACTCCAGCCGCAGGGTGCGAACGTCGGGGGTCTCGTCCGAGAAGCCCGCGATCCGCATCAGGCTCGGCCGGTATGGGTTGGCGAGCGGCTCAGCGAGCTGCTGCATCTGAATTCTCCTCACGGATGGCTTCGACCGCAGCCGCCACGGTGTTCACGATGTCGAGACCGGCCGGGCACATGGCGACGCACCGCCCGCAGCCGACGCACCTGAACGGTTCCTCCTGGTTGTCGCGAAACGCGAACTTGTGGAGCACGCGCTGCCGGTAGCGCGCGGGCTGGGTCGAGCGGGGGTTGTGGCCGGACGCGTGGACGGTGAAGTTGGCGAAGGTGCAGGCATCCCACGACCGGTTCTGCGTGCCGCCCCAGGCGTTGGCTTCGTGGTTCATGTCGAAGCACGAGCACGACGGGCAGACCGAGGCACAGATGCTGCAGCCCAGGCAGTTCTGGGTCAACCGTTCCCAAGCCCCGTGCTCGAAACCCGCCTCCAGGATCTCCGACCACTCGGCCTTGATCGGACTGCGCTCGATCTCACCGGCCACCCGTTCGCCGATCACCTTGACCTGCTCGTCGGCGTCACCGGCCGCAGCCTGCCAGCCGTCCCCGCCGGCACCGGCGAGCTCGGCTCCCCGGTCGGTCAGGGGCCGCAGCAGCCAGCCGCCGTCCACCGGCACCAGCTGCACGTCGACCCCCTCCTCCCCCACCGGCGAGCCCCCGACCGCGGTGCAGAAGCACTCGGGGTCGGCGGCGCCGCAGGCGGTCGACACCACGACGGTGTTGGCGCGGCGCGCCGCATACAGCGGGTCCCTGGTGCCGGAAAGGAAGATGTCGTCGAGCCGAACCAGCCCGGCGGCGTCGCAGGCGCGGACACCGAACAGCACTTGCTCGGCGTCAGCGACCGTCGCCGGCTGCAGCTGCACGGTGCCGCCCGAGAAGCGGTAGCCGTACAGCGACTCGGTGCGCGGGAAGAGAAACTCCTTGGGCGACCAGGCGGTCTTGCCCGAGGGTCCGAGCACCGCGCGGTCGGCCGCGGTGAGTGGCCGAAAGAGCAGAATCCCGTCCTCTTCCACCGGCGCCACCACCGAGCGGTCACTGTCGACGAGGTCCTGCAGCCAACCGCGGAGCTGCTCGTCGGTGATCGTCCACTGCTTCATCACCATCTCCTCACAGGATGAACTCCTCGTCATCCTCCATCCGGAAGTCCACCAGCGCACTCTTCTCCTCCGGATCCAGCCCGGCGCTGCCGTACCGCCGTTCGACCTCGAGCGCCAGCTTGCGGTTGATGAGGTCGAGGCGGATTCCGGCCGGGCAAACGCGTGCGCATTCATCGCAACCCGAGCAACGGCCCGCGAGGTGGACGGCGCGGATGATGTTCCAGCTCGAGTTGCCGCGGCCGTCGATGGATGTCGGCACCCATTGCGGCCGGTGCTTCTCTGCGACGCACGACGAGCAGTAGCAGAGAGGGCAGGCGGCGCGGCACCCGTAGCAGCGCAGGCAGCGCGCGAACTGCCGCTGCCAGAAGGCCCAACGGTCACCGTGCGGCAGCGACTCGAGGTAGGCGATCTGCTCGTCGCGGGCGTCCGGCATGTCGAGCTCCGCACCCGACGGATCGAGACAGCTCTCGCGGACCCCGTCCACCGTCACCACCAGGTCGCACACCGGGTGCGGCTCGCCCGAGCACGCGAGGCACTTGGCGGCGAGCCCGCCGCCGCCGCGCACCCCGGGGCACTGGACCCCGATCAGCCGCAACCGCTCCCTCGCCACCTGACTCTCACGGACCAGGCCCGAGACGGCGCCGAGATCGCAGGTCTTGACCACCAGCCCGACCCGTTCGTGGGCGGCGAGGGCCTTCGTGAGCCAGGCGCTGAGGTTGTTGCGGCATGCGTCGCCCCACACCAGCGCCTCGCAGCCGGCGCCGGTGGTGACCGTGGTCGGCACGGTCGCCCCGGGGAGCGTGCCCGCGCCGTAACCAAGGACCGCCCCGACGCGGCCACCCGACAAAAGGTCGGCCGCGGCGCGCCGGAGGTTCGCCTGGAGCGCCTCGATCTCGTCCGCCCGGTACCCGCGGGGACCACCGCCTTCAGCGGCCGGAAGCTCCACCCCTGGCGAGTCGTCGCCGTCGCTATAGGCCGGCAGCGGACCCGCCGCCTGCACCTTCTCGGTGACCTCGGCCACCACCCTGGCCCACTTGTGCCCTTCGGCGGCCGAAACCCACGCGAAGTGGAGACGGTTGAGGTCGATACCGATGAAGTCCATCAGCGAGCGGAAGACCGTGAATCGCCGGCGGGCCACCAGGTTGCCCTGCACGTAGTGGCAGTCGCCCGGGTGGCAGCCCGACACCAGGACGCCATCGGCGCCCTGCTCGAAGGCGCGCAGGATCATCAGCGGGCTCATGCGCCCGGTGCAGGGGAAGCGCACCATGCGCACGTTGGCCGGGTACTCCAGACGGGTGGTCCCAGCCATGTCGGCGCCGGCGTAGCTGCACCAGTTGCAGACCAGGGCGACGATCTGCGGCTGCCAGTCGTCCGGCGCCGCTGCCACCCGGCTGCCGGTCGCGGTGGTGTGTGCTTCGGTCATCGTCCGACCTCCTCCGGCATCGGCCCCAGCGCGCCGAGCTGGGCGAACACCTGGTCATCGGTGTAACCGGCGAGATCGATGTACCCGCCGCGGCAGGTCACCGTGCACAGCCCGCAGCCCTCGCACATCGCGGGGTTGGGCGCGGCCACGAGACGCTGCAGCCCGCCCTGCGCGTCGAGCAGCTCTTTGCGCTCGATGGCGCCGTACGGGCACACGGCAAGGCACTCGAAGCAGCCCGCGCAGCGCCGCTCGTCGACGTGGGCGGTGGACGGGTCGCGCTCGAGCACCTCCTGCGACAGGAGCTCGAGGCCCTTGGCCGCCGCAGCCGAAGCCTGCGACACCGTGTCTGGGATGTCCTTGGGCGCCTGGGCGGTGCCGGCGAGGAAGATGCCCGCGGTCAGGGTCTCCACCGGCCGCAGCTTGGGGTGGGCCTCCTTGAAGAAACCGTGGGTGTCGGTGGCGATGCGCAGCTTACCGGCGATGTCGACGCTGTCGGACGGCTTCATGGCGGCGGCGATCACCACCATGTCGGCGTCGATCTCGATCTGGCGACCGGACAGGGTGTCGACTCCGAGGACCTTGAGCTTGCCGTCCTCCTCGATGATCCGGCTCGGGCGGCCGCGGATGTACATCACCCGCTCCTCCTCCATTGCGCGGTGGACGAACTCCTCGTAGCCCTTGCCGCCGGCGCGGATGTCCATGTAGAAGATATAGGCCCTCGAGTCCGGCACCTTGTGGCGCAGCAGCAGGGCGTGCTTCGCGGTGTACATGCAGCAGACCCGTGAGCAGTAGGGCACGCCGTGCTCGGGGTTGCGCGAGCCGACGCACTGGATGAAGACGACGTCCTTTGGCGTCTGCCCGTCCGACGGGCGCCGGACCTCGCCGCCGGTGGGCCCCGAAGCCGACAGCATGCGCTCGAACTCGAGGCCTTCCATGACGTCGACGTGGGTGCCGTAGCCGCTCTCCGCCGCCTGCTCGCCGAGCAGCAGGTCGTAGCCGGTGGCGACCACGATCGCTCCGACCTCGCGTTCGATCACCTCCGGCTGCATGTCGAGGTCGATGCACTGCGGCTTGCAGACCTGCTCACACTTGTTGCAGGCCAGCACCCGGAAACCGGTCGGGCTGTCGAGGTTGGCATTGAGGCAACGATCGGCATCGAGGGTGTAGGTGGATGGAACCGCCTGCGGGAACGGAATGTAGACCGCCTTGCGGGTGGACAGCCCCATATCGAACTCGTTGCCGCCCGGCTGCGGACAGACCTCGGCACAGTCGCCGCACGCGGTGCAGTTCTCGGCGATCACGAAGCGCGGCTTCTTGCGGATGGCGACCTTGAAGTTGCCGACATAGCCCGACACGCTCTCGACCTCCGAGTAGGTCAGAAGCTCGATCCGGGGGTGGCGCGAGACCTGCACCATCAGCGGCGTCAGGATGCACTGCGAGCAGTCGAGGGTCGGGAAGGTCTCGGACAGACGTGCCATGTTGCCGCCGAGCGACGGCTCGCGCTCCACCAGCACCACCTCCTGGCCGGCGTTGGCCATGTCGAGCGCGGCGCGCACGCCCGCAACGCCGCCGCCGACGACCAGCGCGCGCTTGGTGACCGGCACCTCCACCGGATCCAGCGGCTGTGCCCGTTTGACCCGCTCGACCGCGGCGGTCACGATCTGGCAGGCCTTGCGGCTCGCCGCCTCCGAGTCGTGGTGGACCCAGGAGCAGTGCTCGCGGATGTTGGCGATCTCCACGAGGTAGGGGTTCAGGCCCGCCTGCGCCGCGGCGGCACGGAAGGTCGGCTCGTGCAGCTGCGGCGAGCACGCCGCCACCACTACACGGTCGAGATCGTGGTCCCTGATGGCGTCGATCACCATCTTCTGACCGGGCGCCGAGCACAGGTACGGGTAGTCCAGGGTCACGGCCGCACCGGGCACGTTGCCGGCGAAGTCGACCACATTCTTGATCTGGACGGTACGAGCGATGTTCTCACCGCAGTGACAGACGAAGACGCCGACCCTGGACATCTCAGCTCCCCACCGGCGTCGCCTCGTCCGGCTGCTTCGCTCCGGCGCCGTAGCTCTCCTGGAAGGCCGCGCAGCCGGCATCGAAGGCCCGCAGGTTGAGCTCCTCGGTGCCCTTCGGCACCGACTCCTCCACCGCCTGCCGCATGGTCTCGATCGGCACTATCCGGGTGGCGGCGGCGAAGAAGCCGAGCATGACGATGTTCTGGACGATGGCGCGCCCGAGTTCCTCCGCGATCCGGGTCGATGACACCCCGTACGCCCGCTGGCCCTGTTTGGGCTGGATCGCCACCAGGTCCCTCTCGTAGACCAGGATGCCGTCTTCCGTGAGCTCGTCGCGGTACTTCTCGTAGCCCTCGGCCGACATCACGACGAAGATGTCCGGGCGGCCGATGTAGGGGTAGAGGACCTCGCTGTCGGAGACCGCCAGCGTGGTCGAGCAGGCCGAGCCCCGAGCCTCGGGCCCGAAGCTCTGGATCATGGTCGCGTGCATGCCGCCATTGACGGCACAGGCATGGCCGATGATGTGGCCGGCCAGCACCACTCCCTGGCCGCCGAAGCCGGTGATCCGGATCTCGGTACGAGTCGCCTTACTCATGGAGCCACCCCCCTTCCTCGGACATCGGCGCGTAACGGTCGCCGAGGATCTTCGAGTAGTGCGCGTGCATCATGTCGAGGAACGTCGGCCGCTCCTCGTCCACGAAGTTCCCGCACACGAAGCGGTCCTGGAAGCCGATGTCGAGCTCGCGGGTGTCCGCCCCGTGCCGGATCTCCGAGTTGTCGTGGTAGAACTTGATCAAATCGAGCCCGCTCCCCAGCCGGTTGAGCCGCGAGTACAGTGTCGAGCACGGTGCGATCACCTCGATGAAGCGGAAGCCCTTGCGGCCGAGGGCGGTGCGGATCGACTTGGTGAGGCGGCGGATGTGGAGGCAGGTCCAGCGCGCGACGAACGAGGCGCCGCAGCTCGCCGCCAGGTGCGGCAGGTTGAACGGCCGCTCGAAGTTGCCGAAGGGCATGGTGGAGGAGCGCGCGGTCTCCGGTGTGGTGGGCGCGTTCTGGCCGCCGGTCATGCCGTAGATGAAGTTGTTGACCAGGATCACCAGCAGGTCCATGTTGCGGCGGGCGGCATGAATGAAGTGGTTGCCGCCGATGCCGGTGAGGTCGCCGTCGCCGGAGAAGACCACCACCTCCAGCTCCGGCCGGCCAAGCTTGAGCCCGGTGGCGAATGGAATGGCGCGGCCGTGGGTGGTGTGAAATGCATCGAGGTTCATGTAGCCCGCGACGCGGCCGGTGCAGCCGATGCCGGAGACGATCGACACCTTGTCGAGGTCGGACTGGGCCTCCTCGAGCGCGCTGGCGAAGCACTTGACGACGGTACCGATGCCGCAGGTGGGGCACCAGATGTGGGGCATCCGGTCCATCCGCAAAAACGGCGCGATCGGGTGCTCGTGGGCGAGGGTGGCGTCGGTGGGAGTGCTCATTTCGCTGCCTCCACGATGGCCTGGCAGATGTCCGCGGGGTCGTGGACGCCGCCCCCGCCGTGCGGTACGAGCACCGTCTCGGCGCGCCCGCCGGCGCAGCGCTCGACCTCCAGCACCATCTGTCCGTAGTTGATCTCGGGCATGACGAAGGCCTTGACCTGGCCGGCGAGTTCGCGGATCCGCTTTTCGGGAAACGGCCACACCACCACCAGCCGCATGAAACCGACCTTGAGGCCTTCGGTACGCGCCATGTCGATCGCGGCCCGGGTCACCCGCGCGGTGATGCCGTAAGCCACCACCACGACGTCGGCGCCTTCGATCTGCTCCTCCTCATAGCGCACGATCTGGTCGGCGTTTTCTCGGATCTTGTCGATCAGCCGGTGGACGTTGCGCTCCTGGCACACGGCCGACATCACCGGGTAGCCCTTCTCGTCGTGGGTGAGGCCGGTGGAGTGGAAGCGGTAGCCGTCTCCGGCCCGAACCATCTCCGGCACAGGCCGCCCGTTGACCTCGTAGGGCCAGTACTCGCCGGGCTTTTTCTCCGTCAGCACCCGGGGCACGATGTCGATCGCATCCGCCGGCGGGATCACCACCTTCTCGGTCATGTGGCCGACGCACTCGTCCATCATGAACATCACCGGCACCCGCCAGGTCTCGGCGAGATTGAAGGCGTCGATGGTGAGGTCGAAAGCCTCCTGGGGCGACTGCGGGCTCAGCGCGATCAGCTCGTAGTCGCCGTGCGAGCCCCACCGCGCCTGCATCATATCGGCCTGGCCGACCATCGTGGGAAGGCCGGTCGAGGGGCCGCCACGCTGGACGTTCACGACCACGCACGGCGTCTCCATCATGGCCGCGAGCCCGATGTTCTCCATCATCAGCGAAAAGCCCGGGCCCGAGGTGACGGTCATCGACTTGGTTCCGGTCCAGGCCGCACCGGCGACAGCGGCCATCGACGCCAGCTCGTCCTCCATCTGGATGAAGGTGCCGCCCATGGTCGGAAACCTGCGCGAGATCCGTTCCACCACCTCGGTCGACGGGGTGATGGGATAGCCGGCGACGAAGCGGCAGCCCGCCGCCATCGCGCCCTCGCCGCACGCGAAGTCACCGTCGAGGTAGTGCACCCCGGTCAGCACGCCAGCAGGATCGGTCTTCAATTGGGACCTCCCTCTGCCGCCGGTTCGTCCCCGTCTGCGGGAACGCAGAAGATGGCGAAGTCGGGGCAGATCATCTCGCACAGATTGCAGTTGACGCAGACGCCGTCCTTGACCACCTCGGGGGGGTGGTAACCCTTGCGGTTGAAGCCCTCGGACAGCACCAGCACGTCCTTCGGGCAGTACTCGACGCAGAAGCCGCACCCCTTGCAGCGGTCGGCGATCACCACCACCCGGCCCACCGGCACTGTGACCGTGTCGGCGTCGAGCGGCGTTCTCCAGTTCCTCATCAATCCCTCCCGAACCAACCGATTTCGAAAATCGAAATTCGAAATCCGTTCATCACGCTTCAATCTCCAGGCTCCCCGTATCCTCACCGCCCCGCTTCGGCTTCAGCGCGCACTCGCCCTGGTGCCGCTCGAAGGTGCAGTTCAGCATGTAATAGCCGGTGCAGCGGAGACAGGTTTCGCGCGGGTTGTCGGAGCGCGACAAAATCGCGCAGCACACCTCCTCGAGCAAATCGCAGAGCCGGTCGGTCTTGTCACGGCCGAGCTCGTTGAGCACCGGCGCCAGTCGCTCCTTCTTCAATCGCTCGTACTCGAGCACCAGCCGGCAACCCTCGCTGCTCGCGTGCAGCACGATGCCGCGGCGATCGTGACCCGCGGTCTCCCGGATCACGAGCCCCATTCTCTCCAGCTTGTCGAGATTCTTGCTGCTGGCCGCCGGCGACACCCCGAGGCAGCGCGCCAGCTGACCCACCTGCAGGTCCGACTTGGCAGTCACCAACTTGAGGAGGCAGAACTGCGCGCGCGAGAGCCGATGGCGGCAGATTTGGTGGAGGAAGTCCTCCTCGAGAAACTCCCGCAGCAACGATCTCAAGACGTGCCCGGACCGAAGAAATCGGTAGAACCGGTCGCCGGCCTCTCCCGCGTCGACGGGGATGTCACGGATAGGGTGAGGATCGTCGCTCAATGACATGGTCCACCCGGCGAATATTTGACGCCGTTAATAATTTAACCCGTTAAATACAGACGTCAAGTGCAGCCGCGTAATTCAAATTGAGACTGAGACCTGCCCCCGGCCCAAGTCCGCCCTCGTGGCGCCCGTGAATGATGGCTCAATCGGACGGGGACGGGGCTGCGGGAGAAAGAACCGGCACAGGAGAAACCCATGCCCGCGACGATCTCCTTGCGGCCGGAACGGCCGCGTAGCAATTCGTGGCGGGCCCGGGGCCCGCCACGAATTGCTCAGATCTTGGGATAGAACGTGCTCAGCATCTCCGTCGTGGACACCGGCGGCTCGTCGCCCATCGCCTGCTTCTTGATGGCCTCGACGCGATCGATGAGAGTCGGCGTCTCGACGCGGTAGAGCAGACCGGTAGTCATGACGTCCTTCTCGCGTGTGTAGGCAATGGCGTTGGCGCGCCGCGACGGATCGTGGTCCTCCGGCAGCGTCTGATGCATCGCCTTGAGGCGCTTGAACTCGTCGTCGCCCCGCCACGTGACACACGGCGACATGACGTTGATGAAGGAGAAGCCGTCGTGCTCGAGGCCGCCGGTGATCAGCTCGGTGAGCCCCTTCATGTCACCGGAAAATCCGCGGGCGACGTAGCTCGCACCGGTCGAGATGGCGAGCTCGCAGGGGTCGACGGCCGGCTCAGGGTTGCCCCAGAAGGTGGACTTGGTCTTGTCGCCGGTCGGCGTGGTCGGAGCCACCTGTCCTTTGGTGAGACCGTAGATCTCGTTGTCCATCAGAATGTAGGTGACGTCGAGGTTGCGGCGGCAGGTGTGGATCAGGTGGTTGCCGCCAATGGCTAGGCCGTCGCCGTCGCCGCCGACGGCGATCACCGTCAGCTCGGGACGCGCCATCTTGACCCCGGTGGCGAGGGTCAGCGCGCGGCCGTGGACGCCGTTGAAGCCGTAGGTGGTGACGTAGCCCGGCAGCCGTGACGAGCAGCCGATGCCCGACAGGATGACCGTGTTCCACGGCTCGATCTGGAGGTTGGCCATCGATCGGTAGAGAGCATTCAGGACGCCGAAATCGCCGCATCCCGGACACCACACCGGCTTCAAGCCGCTCTTGTACGCGCCGGGTTTCAGCTCGACCTTGACCTGTGCAGGGCTCATACCAGCACCTCCCGCCGGAGCGCGCTCATCTCCAGCACCTTCGTGATCTTGTCCTCGACCTCGCCGACGGTCAGGTTCTTGCCGCCGGAGCGCTTGTAGACATAGGTGTGGCCCTCCGGCAACTCGAGGAAGGTCTGCAGGTACTTGTAGAACTGCGCCGAGTAGCTGAGCTCCATCACGATCACCTCGCGCACGCTCTTCAAGAAGTCCGAGAACTCGGCGGTCGGGAACGGGTACAGCAGCTGCGGCACGAAGGCCGCCACCCGCTCGCCACGCCCGTTGGCCGCCAGCACCGCCTCCTTCACGGGCCCCTTGGCCGAGCCCCAGCAGATGATCCCGAGGTCGGCCTGCTCGGCTCCGTACCTGCGATAGAAGCTGTACTTGTCGCGCACCAGGCGAAGCTTGCGGTAGCGCTTTGCGTTCATCTTCTCGTGGATCAGGTGCATGGAGGTCGGCGAGCCGTCCTCGGTGTGCTCGAGGCCGTTGGTCTGGTACTCGCCGCCCTTCATTCCCGGCCATGACATCGGCGACACGCCCGACTTGGTCTCACGGTAGCGCTTGTACTCTCGCAGGTCGCCGGCCGACGGCACCTGGCGGCCGATCACCTCGTGGTCGAGGGTCAGCATTGAAAGGGTCTCGCGGCGCTGGGCAATGAACTGGTCGGAGAGCACGATCACCGGCATCTGCGCCTCTTCGGCGATGTTGAAGGCAGCCACCGTCGCGTGGAAGCAGTCCTCCACGTCGGCCGGCGCCAGAACCACCCGCGGCGCGTCGCCGTGCGATCCCCACAACGCCTGCCACAGGTCCGACTGCTCGGACTTGGTGGGAAGCCCGGTCGAGGGGCCGCCGCGCTGGACGTCGATGATGACTGCCGGGATCTCCGCCATCGAGGCCAGCCCGAGCATCTCGGTCATCAGAGCGAGGCCGGGGCCGGAGGTCGCGGTCATCGACTTGACGCCGGCGAACGAACCGCCGATGACGGCTCCGATGGCGGCCAGCTCATCCTCGGTCTGCACCAGGGAGCCACCGACCTTGGGCATCAGCTCCGACAGCAGGTGCAGCACCTCCGATGACGGCGTGATCGGGTAGCCGGCGAAGAAGCGGCAGCCGGCGTGCAGCGCCGCCACCGCCGACAGCTCGTTGCCCGACATCAGCAGCATGGGTTCGCCGTCGGTGTACTGCAGGCGTTTGCCCGAAGCTTCCTCCTCGATCTTCTTGGCGTAGTCAACGCCGGCATTGAAGCCCTTGATGTTGGCCTCGAGGACCGCCGCCTTCTTGCCCGAGAACTTGTGCTCGACGGCCCGCTCGAGCGCGTCCTTGGGCAGATTGAAGAGCTTACCGAGAATGCCGAGGGTGACGATGTTCTTGGCGAGCGTGGTGCCGGCGGCCTCCTTGGCGAGCTCGATGAACGGTACCGGCACCCAGCGCACCTCTTCGACCGGCCCGAGGTCGATCTCCTCGCGCGGCGTCTCGTCCGACGCCTCGTAGAGAACCACCGCGTCCTCGGCAGCGAGGATCTCGCCGCGGAACTGCCCGAAGTCCGCCCAGTTGAAGACCACCAACACCTGCACCAGGTCTCCCTGGGCGAAGATCGGGTCCGCGCTGATGCGGACCGTGCACGACGACTCGCCGCCGCGGATCTGCGGCCCGTAGGCCTCCACCTTCATCACATGGAGGCCCTTCGAGGCCCCCGCCTGCGCCATCATGTCACCGACGGTGATGACGCCGTCACCACCGGATCCGACGATGGCGAATGTCAGGTCCCGAGTCGGCATCTACTGTCCTCCCTGAGGGTCACTTCGCTTACGATCGATTTCGGGGGTCGTCCAACGGCGTAAGGCGGTCGGAGTCGCTCCGATCTACCCTTCATCTTCGTCGACGGGCAGGCAGCCCGTCCCGAGTGATTGTGAACCCTTTCACATCGTTTGTCCACTCTCCATTTTCGGGCGTCAGGCGGCCACCGCCCGGCGCCCGAAAATGGACGAAAATCAAAAAAGGCTCCTTCCGAGACCTCCGTCGACGGGAAGGGCAACGCCCGTGACGGCGGAGGCGGCATCCGAGCACAGGAAAGCGACCGCGGCCGCCACCTCCTCGGGTTGCAGCAGGCGCTTGACCGGCGCCTGTAAGGCCCACGATGCGAAGACCTCGTCCGCGGTCACGCCGTCGCGCTCGGCCATCAGCGCCGCGAGCTCGCCGAGGCGGTCGGTGGCGGTATAGCCGGGGCAGACGGTGTTGACCGTGACGCCGTCGGCGGCCACCTCGTCGGCGATGCTCTTCAGGTAGCCCGTCACCGCGGCGCGCAGCGCGTTGGACAGCACCAGCCCCGGCTGCGGCTGGCGAACGGCGATCGACGTGATCGCCACGATCCGTCCCCAGCCGGCCGTGCGCATGTCCTCGACGGTCGCTTCCACCAGCCGCTGGACCGGCAGCAACAACAACCTCGAGGCGGCCTCGAGATGCTCTGCGGTCGCCTCGACCGCCGGCATTCCCGGCGGGCCGCCGCCGTTGGCGACCACGATCCCCGGTGCCCCGAACGCCTCGTGCGTCGCCGCCACCACGGTCGACACGGCGTCGTCCTCGGTGAAGTCCGCCACACATCCCGCCGCCTCCCCGCCGCTCCTGCGGATGCGGGAAACCGCGGCATCGACCCGCTCCCGGGACCTCGAGACCACCATCACGCTGGCGCCGCCGCGGGCCAGCGCCTCGGCCACCGCGAAGCCGAGGCCGGATGACGAGCCACCGACAATCGCGATCCGGCCGGCGACGCCGGGGGTCATGGGCGGCCCTCCGGCGGTCCGCCCCGGACCTCACACAATGGCGCTCCGCAATCAAGACAGCACATGGTCGGCCTCACTTTCGGGTCGGGTTGCCGGCCGCACCGCCCAGACCGCGAAGTCGCGGGGGCGATTGAGAATCCCGTCGAGCCGGGCGCCGAGGCGGTCCACCCTGGCCGCCAGATCCGCCGGGCCGGCGCCGGACGCGACATCGACCCGGGCCCCGGGCCCCGAAAAGAGCTGGTCGTCCGGGAAGGGATGGAGCTCCTCACTGCGGACGATCTCGAAACCTCCCGCGCGCAGGAACAGCTCGAGGGTTTCGGGCAGCAGCGGGCGCGCATGGGTCGGGTCCAGCCAGAACAGGGACGCGCCGACGCGCAGGGAGTGCGGGTTCGGGCACTCCGCGACGAACAGCCCGCCCGGCCTGAGCACCCGGCGCACCTCGGAGACAACGGCCGCGATCTCGGATGGCGGCAGGTGCTCGAGCAAGTGGATCGCGGTCACCGCACCGTAGGCGCCGGACTCGAGGTCTTGCAGCACTGCGGACACGTCGCCCTCGACGACGCGCAGCCCGCGCCGCACCGCCGCGGCGGCGAGCGCGGGATCGCCCTCGACACCGGTGGCGTCGACCCCGCCCTCCCGCAGCAGCAGCAGCAGCTCGCCGCGGCCGCAGCCGAGGTCGAGCACCGGGGCCTTCGGCCGCAGGTCGTCGAGGTAGCTGTCGAGACGGTGGCGGATCTCGCTCTCGGAACCCCGAAAGGCCTCCAGCAGCCGAGGCTGGACATCGGCGAGCGCCCCCGCCAGGCGGGCCTCGTCGATCGTCGAGACGTCCGCCACCGGCAGCGGCTCGGAGCGCAGCATGCGCTCCACCAGCGAGGCGGTCTCCTCAAGCTCCTCTGCGAGACGGTCGACGAGGACATTGCAACGCGTCACGGCGGCTGGAACCATGCCGTCGCGCAGGCGCGAAACCTCGGCCGACAGCTCACGGATCGTCGTCTCGATCGCGTCGAGTCGCCCTTCGAACGGCTTCAACCTGTGATCGCGGACGTCAGCCAGCTCCAGCTGGACCGATCTCACCGCGGCCTCCGCCCCGTCCAGCCGCGCCTCGCTCCGGTCGACCCGCGCCACCAGCACGCCGATCGTGTCGTCGATCTTTTGGAACCTGAGCTGCAGGGCATGCTTGACGCCCCACGGCGTCAACAGCCGAACCGCACGCCGGAAGAGGGAAAGCTCGAAACCGTCGTCGTCGGACGGTGGCGGAGGCGCGGCGTGCTCGTCGCCGCTCATGTCATCACTCGTGCGCGGTTTCCACGTCCGACAGGGATTGTGGAGAGCCGATCTCGGTTTTCGGATCGACGCCGATGGCGGCGGCCTCGGCCGCGGCCGCTTCCTCCGCCGACTCCAGGACACCCTCGGCCACGAACTCCGGAGCGATGGCGTCCGGGTCCTCGCCGGGCCGAACCACCCGGACCGGGAGCGTGACGTCGAGATCCAGATAAATGTGCACAGTGACCTCGAATGCGCCCAGCTCCTTGATCGGACTTTCGAGCCGGATCCGGCGGCGATCGATGTCGAAGCCGCGCGACACCAGCTCGCGGTGGATGTCAGCGACGTTGACCGATCCGAAGAGCACCTCTTTCTCGCCGGCCCGCCGCTCGAAGGCGAGCAGGGTGCCCTCGAGCTCGTCCGCCAGCTTCTGTGCGGCCTCGCGCCGGTTGAGGTCCATCTCCTCCCACCGCTTCTGATCCTGCTCGAAGCGGCGGCGGTTGACCGGAGTGTCGAGATATGCGAGCCCCTTGGGCAGCAGGAAGTTGTTGGCGTAACCCGGCCTGACCGTCACCGAATCACCTCGCTCGCCGAGGTTTTCCACGTGATCATTGAGAATCAGCTTCATTCCGTTCCTCCGTCGTCATCCGCCCGGGGTCGCAGTGGGTGAAAGCTGTCGGCGATCCCGAGCGTCGCCACCACCAACGGCAGCGGTCCCTGCAGGCAGAGAAAGGCGAGACCCCATCGAATCAGCCATCCCCGCCCGACCCAGCGCGCGAGATGGGCACGAATCATAGCCAAGCCCTGGACAAAATACAAGACCAGCGTCAGGGCGAGAAGGTTGACCGCGAGCCACCGCGGCACCCCGCCGGCGAGCAGGGTACCGGCGCCGGCGACCGCGAATGCCGCCGCCAACCACTCGTCGTTGCGGTAGGCTTCAAACGGCCCGGTCGCAACCGGCATGCCGAGCAGCCCGAGCCGCGGCCTGATCCAGAACAGGATCACGACGAAGTAGGCGACGGGGGCGGCGGGCAGCAGCAGGGCGATCACCCGTCGTGCCGGTTCGATCGACACCAGGATGCGCTCGACCTCGCTCTCCTGCATGCCCGCCGAGGCGTAGAGCTCGCTGATGGCCGCCAGGCTCTCGTCCCACCACCGCTCGGAGGCGGACACCGGCGACGCGGGAGCGGCGATGGCAGCGACCACAGCCAGCGACGCCAGCAGCGCCGCGACGCCGGCCACGGCGACCCAGCGGCCTTCGCTCCACCCCCACCGGACCCAGGCCTCGACCGTCACCGCTGGAAGCACGATCACGAGCCCGTAGGCCCCGAGCAAGAAGCCCGCGATGTCTGCCAGGCCGGCCAGGAAGGCGACCCCGAGCAGCGCCACGACCGGCCCCCAGGCCCGGTAGCCGGGCTCGCCGCCGGCCTGGAAGTGCAGCACTGGCAGCACGCCGAGCGGGGCGACGATAGCACCGAAGATCGGGATGAAGCGCAGCGCCGCCACCAGCAGCAGGGCAACGAGACCGGCGGCAGCCGGGCTCAGCCGGGGGATCCGGGGCCGGCCCTCCGGGCCGTGCGGTGCGGGGGCATCATCATGCATCGGCGGCTCTCGGTGCGCGCTCCGGTTGGGCGCCACTGACCATCGCTGTCGGGCGGAGATCCGGCGGCCCGGCGACTTGCGGCGGCGAGTAGGGCACAGGATCGATCCGCACGAGGCGAGCGACTGCCGGCGAACGCCGGCCCGCGGTCCGCGGGCTCCTGATCAGGACCCGGTATAGGGCAGCAGCGCCATGTGCCGTGCCCGCTTGATGGCTCGCGTCAGCTTGTGCTGGAACGCCGGCCGTGTGCCGGTCACCCGACGCGGCAGAATCTTGCCGTTGGTGGGGGTGTACTCGCGCAGCAGCGCCACGTCCTTGTAGTCGATGTAGTTGATCTTCTCGACCGTGAAGCGGCAGACCTTGACGCGACGGCGGAAACGCTTCTTGTGTGGTCTCATGGCACCCTCCTCACTCGCTCGCCGCTTCGGACTCGGCACGCGCCTCGGCCTTGGCAGCCTTCTTCGCCGCCTTGGCCTCGAGCTTGACGTCCATCTTGCGCTTGCGGCGCAGCTCACGGTCCATGTTGAGGACCAGCGAGCGCATCACGTTGTCGTTTGTGCGCAGCTCGAAGTTGAGGTTTTCCATCACCTTGCCGCCGGCGTCGAACGCCCAGAAGTGGTAGACGCCGTAGTTCTTCTTGCGGATCGGGTAGGCGAGCTGCCTGCGTCCCCAGGCATCCTTGTGCACGATGTCGCCGCCGGCCTCGGTGATGATGCCCTCGAGGCGATCCAGGGTCGCGGTCTCGTCCTCGGGCGGAACCTCGGGGTCGATGATGACCCCCAACTCATACAGGGGCATGTGGTGCTCCTCTCGGCCTTCGGCCCCGGATCGTGGTCCGGAGCAAGGAGATTTTTCCCGGACGGACCGGGAGCAGGAATTATATGGGTTTTCCGTTGGAAAGCAAGGGTTTTACCCGCGTCCGCGTCCGAAAGCAAGGGGGAAGGGGCGCAGCGGCGAAAGGGCGGGCGGGCACAGCGAATCAAGGATGAGCGAGTGGTCTCCCCTTCTCCCTTCCGCGTTCATCGGGCGCGAACGCGGGTCTTCGGGCCTCAGTACTCATGCGTCCCCATGTGCACCGGGACGCCGAACTTGTCCTCGAGCACGGCGGTCACCCCTTCCACGTTCATAGGGCAGCTCATGAACGTTGTCGCCTTCTTGACGCAGGTGCCGAAGTAGATCTCGTCCACCTCCACGCCGAGGCTGTCGAGGACCGTCATCTGCAGGTCCACCCTCGGCACCACCAGACCAGGGCAGTCGCCGCAGCCGGTCTTGAAGACGATCTCCACATCGCCCGCTCCCTCGAACGCGAAGGTGTTTTCGTTGACCGACTTGTAGCACTTGGCGCAACCCACGCAGCTCGCATCCTGGATCCGCTCGCAGTAGACGATGCCGACCTTCCTGGCCATGGCGACCTCCCTGGCAGAAGCCGGCACCATCGTACGTCAGTCACTCGGAGATCGCGAGCGAGGCGATTTCCTCAACGTGCCCGTGGACGTTGGTTCATCGGGCTCACGCGTTGTCGGGCACGGAAACGGACACGGGCACAAACGCGGTTTTCACCGCAGGCCCGACGGAAACCCCTCGGGCGGGTGGTCGTAATCGACGCCGGGTTCGCCGGCGACGATGTTGCCCATCGGAAATCCCGCGCAGCCCGCCTCTCGGAGGCGCCGCAGCACGTCCTCGAGGTGTTTGGGCGCCACCACCAGCACCATGCCGACACCGAGGTTGAAGGTCCGCCACATGTCGTCCTCGGGCACCTGCCCGCGCTCGGCCAGCAAACGGAAGACCGGCGGAATGTCCCACGCCCCGACCTTGATCACCGCCCGGGTGCCGTGCGGGAGCACCCGCGGCAGGTTGTCGGTCAGCCCGCCGCCAGTGATGTGGGCCATGGCGTGGACCAGGCCCTTTTCGAGCAGCGGACTCACCGGCTGCAGGTAGCAGCGGTGGACCGCCAGCAGCTCGTCGCCGATGGTGTGCCCGAGCTCGGGCAGGTGGTCATCGGCGGCGAGCTTCAGCTGCTCGAAGAAGACCTTCCGCGCCAGCGAGTAGCCGTTAGTGTGCAGCCCACTCGACGGCAGGCCGACCAGCACGTCGCCCTTGGCGATGGCGGAGCCGTCGAGGATCCTGCGGCGGTCGACCACGCCGACGATGAAACCAGCGAGATCGTACTCGCCGTCACCGTAGAATCCGGGCATCTCCGCGGTCTCGCCCCCGAGCAGGGCGGTCTCGGTTGCGACGCAGGCCGCCGCCACACCGCCGATCACGTCGGCCACCACATCCGGGTCGAGCCGCCCGGTGGCCAGGTAGTCGAGGAAGAACAGCGGCCGGGCTCCCTGAACCAGGATGTCGTTGACGCAGTGGTGGACGAGGTCCTGGCCCACCGTGTCGTGGCGGCCGGACAGGAAGGCGACCATCAGCTTGGTGCCGACACCGTCCGCCGACGCCACCAGCACCGGTTCCCGGTAGCCCTTGGTCGGTGACCGGAAGAGGCCACCGAAGGCCCCCTGGTCCGACAGCACGTCCGCGGTGTAGGTGTTGCGGACGATCTTCTTGACCTGCGCCAGGGCGAGGTCCTGGGCATCGATGTCGACTCCCGATTCTCGGTAGGTGGTCATACTGAGCTCCGATCCCGATCCCGAAAAACCGGAGGATCCCGGTCCGCTCGACCGGTCGAACATATCCGGAGCGCCCGATGAGAGCAAGGCTTCAGCCGAAGCCCTCATGGCCGACGTCGGGATCGGGAACGGGATCGGCGACGGAGTGGCACAACCCCCCGGGCCCTGCTACAACCTCCCCATGAGCCTCACCCGCCGCTACCGCACCTACGACCTCCCCCCAGCCACCCATGCCGAGCTCCTCGAGGCCGCGCGCGCCACATTTGACGCGGCGGTCACCGCCATCGACTCCGAGCACTGTTTCTACATCGAGCTCGCCCGAGAGCTCGATCGCCGGCAGCAACAGGTCCTCGACTGGCTGCTGGCGGAGACCTTCGAGCCTGGCCGGTTCGCCGTCCGCACCAACCTCGACGAAAGCCGGGGGCCGGTGCTCGAGGTCGGACCGCGGATGAACTTTACAACCGCCTGGTCGACCAACGCCGTTTCCATCTGTCGCGCGTGCGGCATCCCGCAAACGCTGCGCATCGAACGCTCGCGCCGCTACCTGCTGCGCGACGCCCCGCCGGGCCTGCCGCCCGATGACGGTTGGCTCGCCGCCGTGCACGACCGCATGACCGAGTGCCCCTACCACGAACCGCTCGAGAGCTTCGCGACCGGTGCCGCGCCGGCTCCGTTCACGGTGGTACCGGTGCTGGAGGACGGGCGGGCGGCACTGGAACGGATCAACCGCGAGCTCGGGCTCGCCTTCGACGACTGGGACCTCGACTACTACACCGCCCTCTTCCGCGACCGGATCGGCCGCAATCCCACCGACGTGGAGTGCTTCGACATCGCACAGTCCAACAGCGAGCACTGTCGCCACTGGTTCTTCAAAGGACGCCTGGTGATCGACGGTTGCGAAATGCCCGACCACCTGTTCGCGGTGGTGCAGGCGCCGTACGAGGCCAACCCCAACAACAGCGTCATCGCCTTTCACGACAATTCGAGCGCGATCAGGGGATTTGCGGTCACCTCGCTGATCAGCAGCGATCCCCGAGCACCGGCGCCGCTGACGTCGGCCGATCTCGAGCTCGACGTGATCCTGACCGCCGAGACCCACAACTTCCCGTCCGGAGTCGCGCCGTTCCCGGGCGCCGAGACCGGCACCGGCGGCCGCATCCGGGACGTCCACGCCACCGGCCGCGGAGCATTGGTGGTGGCGGGCACCGCGGGCTACTGCGTCGGCAATCTGAGACTTCCCGGAGGCGCCGCCCCGTGGGAGGACGAGTCCTTCCGCTACCCCGACAGCCTCGCCTCGCCGCTGGCGATCGAGATCGAGGCCTCGAACGGCGCCTCCGACTACGGCAACAAGTTCGGCGAGCCGGTGATCGCCGGGTTCACCCGTTCGGCCGGCCTCCGCCTCGCCGACGGCAGCCGCCGCGAGTGGATCAAACCGATCATGTTCTCCGGAGGCGTCGGCCAGATCGACCATCGCCACGTGGTGAAGGCTCCACCGGAGCCCGGGATGCTGGTGGTGAAGATCGGCGGACCCGCCTACCGGATCGGCATCGGCGGCGGTGCCGCCTCGAGCATGGTCCACGGCGACAATCCCGAGCACCTCGACTTCAACGCTGTCCAGCGCGGCGACGCCGAGATGGAGCAGAAAGTGAATCGGGTCATCCGCGCCTGCTGCGAGCTCGGCGACGACAACCCGATCGTCAGCATCCACGACCAGGGAGCCGGCGGCAACTGCAACGTGCTCAAAGAGATCGTCGAGCCGGAGGGCGCCCGACTCGAGATCCGCGAAATCCCGCTCGGAGACGACAGCCTGTCCGTTCTCGAGATCTGGGGCGCCGAGTACCAGGAGAACGACGCGCTCCTGCTGCATCCGCAGCACCGGGAGCTGTTCCGCGCCCTGTGCGAGCGCGAGCGAGTGCCGGTGGCCTTCATCGGCAGCACCACCGGTGACGGCAAGGTCGTCGTCCACGACCGGTGCGACGGCTCGACACCGGTCGACCTCCAGCTCGACCAGGTCCTCGGTGAGGTCCCGCAGAAGGTCTTCGAGATCGAGCGGCGGGCGCCGCAGCTGGCGCCCTTGGACCTGCCTCGGGGGCTGACGTTGGAGCAGGCGCTGGAGCGGGTGCTGCAGCTGCTCTCGGTCGGCTCCAAGCGCTTCCTGACCACCAAGGTCGATCGCTCGGTCACCGGACTGGTGGCGCGACAGCAGTGTGCCGGCCCGCTGCAGCTGGCCGTCTCCGACGTGGCGGTCATTGCCAACAGCCACTTCGCCACGACCGGCGCCGCCACCGCCATCGGCGAGCAACCGAACAAGGGCCTGGTGGACCCGGCGGCGGGGGCGAGAATGGCGGTCGGTGAGGCTCTGACGAATCTGGTGTGGGCGCCGGTCACCGCCCTCGGGGACGTTCGCTGCTCCGCCAACTGGATGTGGGCGGCCAAGCTGCCGGGAGAGGGCGCCGCGCTCTACGACGCCGCGGTCGCCATGCGCGACGCCATGATCGAGCTCGGGATCGCGGTCGACGGGGGCAAGGACAGCCTGTCGATGGCGGCGCGCGCGCCGCTGCCGGACGGCGGCGAGGAGACCGTCAAGGCGCCGGGCTCGCTGGTCATCTCCGCCTATGCCACCTGCCCCGACATCCGGCGCACCGTGACGCCCGACCTCGAGCTCCCGGGACGCGGGCGGTTGCTGCACGTGGACCTCGCCGCCGGCCGCAGGCGGCTCGGCGGCTCGGCGCTGGCGCAGGTTTATGGGCAGGCGGGCGACGAGGTTCCCGACCTCGACGATCCGTCACTGCTGCGCCGCGCCTGGGCTGTGACCCAGAGGCTGATCGCCGACCGGATCGTCGCCGCCGGCCACGACTGCTCGGACGGCGGGCCGCTGACCGCGCTACTCGAGATGGCCTTCGCGGGCGACTGCGGCCTCGACGTGGACATCGACGGCGACGACGATCCCATCGCGGCGTGCTTCGCGGAGGAGCTCGGCCTGCTGCTCGAGGTCGACGGGGCCGATGCGGACACGGCCCTGCGCGCGTACCGTGAGGCCGACGTGCCCTGCGCGGTGATCGGCCGCGGCCTCCCGACCGGGGAGATCACGGTCCGGCATCGCGGCGCTGAGATCCTGCACGGAGACATGCGCGAGCTCCGCGACCTGTGGGAGGCGACCTCCTTCCGGCTCGAGCTCGAGCAGGCGGACCGCAGCTGTGTCGAGGCCGAGCGGGAGGGTCTGCGGCACCGCACCGCACCGCCCTACGCGCTCGGCTTCAAGCCGGCACCGACCGCGCCCGAGATCCTCGCCGACCGGGCCCGGCCGAAGGCGGCGATCCTGCGCGAGGAGGGCTCCAACGGCGATCGTGAGATGGCGGCGGCCTTCCTCGCGGCAGGTTTCGAGCCGTGGGACGTGGCGATGTCGGACCTGCTCGACGGCCGCATCACACTGGAGTCCTTCCGGGGCATCGCCGCGGTCGGAGGATTCGCACACGCCGACGTCCTCGGCGCCGCCAAGGGGTGGGCCGGCTCGATCCGCCACAACCCCGACCTTTGGGCCCAGTTCGAGGCGTTTCTCGCACGCCCGGACACCTTCAGCCTCGGGGTCTGCAACGGCTGCCAGCTGCTGGCCCTGCTCGGCTGGGTTCCCGAGCCCGGCCTCGGCGACCGCCGCCAGCCGCGCTTCGTGGGCAACCTCTCCGGGCGCTTCGAGTCACGCTTCGCCACGGTCGCGGTTCTCGAAAGCCCGGCGATCATGCTGCGCGGCATGGCCGGCTCGGTGCTCGGCATCTGGACCGCCCACGGCGAAGGGAGGGCTCTGTTTCCGGACCGCGAGGTCCTGGAACGAGTCGAAGCGGATCGCCTGGCGCCGCTGCGCTACGTCGACGACTCGGGCGAGGCCGCCGAGGTCTACCCCCACAACCCGAACGGTTCTCCGCGCGGCATCGCCGCCCTGTGCTCCCCGGACGGCCGGCACCTCGCGATGATGCCCCACCCCGAGCGCACCACCAACCTCTGGAACTGGGGCTGGATGCCACGCGGTTGGCGCCGCGACCTCGAGGCCTCGCCGTGGTTGAGGATGTTCCAGAACGCCAGGGTGTGGTGTGAGGAGGCCTGAGGCTCGAGGCGGAAATTTTTTCGACCCCGCCCCCCAAAGATGTCAAACCCGAATCCTCGAGCCCGAGTCCGGGCAGGCGGAAGGCCTCGAGCCTCAGGCCCCAGACCGCACGGTAGGACGGGCGGGTGGGAGGTCATGCCGCTCGAGCACCGCGCCCCGAGAGTTGAGTTTTACCCGCAACATCTCGGCCCGGGTCACCGCCGCTACCTCCACGCCCGACCCCGCGGCGGCCGCCAGGCCCTCGCGGACCAGCGTCGGCGAGTTGTTCTCCGCCGACAGGTGAAGGCCGACGACCGCGCGCAGCATCGTCGACCACAGGCGGTCGACCGCCTCCACGCTCTGGTGGTTGGAGAGATGGCCGGTCACCGAGTCGATCCGCTGTTTGAGCGGCCACGGATAGGGTCCGTGCCGCAACAGATCCTTGTCGTGGTTGCTCTCGAGCAGAAGCAACTCGCAGCCGCGCAGCCGCTGCTCCAGCAGGGTCGTGACCATCCCGGTGTCGGTGCACAGCGCCGCGCTGTGGTCCCCGTCGTCGAACACGAAGGCGGCAGGCTCCGCGGCGTCGTGGGAGGTCGCCACCGGAGTGACCCGAAGCGCGCCGAAGCACCGGGTGGTGCCCGACGCCAGCTCGCCGCCGGACGCCGCGCGGACACCGATCCTCGACCAGGTGCCGGCGGTCGCCCACACCGGCGCAGGGCGGTGACGCCGCAAAAAGACATCGAGACCGGACACGTGATCCGAGTGCTCGTGCGTCAAAAGGACGGCGCCGACCGCGTCCGGCGTCCTGCCGAAGGCCTCGAGCCGCCGGCGCACCTGCAGCGCCGAGACTCCCACGTCCACCAGGAGCGCGGTGTCACCCGAGCACACGAGCGCCGAGTTGCCGGACGACCCCGAGGCCAGGATCAAAATCTCCACCGTCACACCCCGGTCGAGCCGAAGCCGCCGTCGCCGCGCGGCGACGCGCTGAGGGTGTCGACCACCGCGAAGCGGCCCCGGGTCACGGGGGCGATGACGAGCTGAGCGACGCGGTCGCCGCGCCGGATGCACGCCGGCTCGTCGCCGAGGTTGACGAGCGACACCAGCAGCTCGCCCCGGTAGTCGCTGTCGATGGTGCCCGGCGCATTGACCACGGTCACACCGCGGCCGAGCGCGAGGCCCGAGCGCGGGCGCACCTGCGCCTCGTAACCGTCGGGGATTTCCAGCACCAGCCCGGTCGGCACCGCACGGCGTTCGCCGGGCTCGAGAACCAGCTCGCCGGCAAGCGCCGCGTGCAGGTCGGCGCCCGCAGCACCCGCGGTCGCGTAGGTCGGCAGCGGTAGCCCTTCGCCGTGCTCGAGCCGCCGCACGCGCACGTCGATCTCCATGCGGCGATGATACGACACCCCCATTGACGGTCCTCGATCCAGATGCGCCGCGGGTCCGATTTCAGGCAACGTGGGAGGCAACGCCCTCGGGGCCACAGACGGCCGAGGCCATGCGCTGCGGGCGCAGCACCTGACCGGCGAGCTCCCGCACCTCGTCCAGGGTCACCGAGCGGACCTCCCGGCAGGCTCGGTCGGGCTCGAACCTGCGACCGCGCTCGAGGAACTCCGCCACGTCGAGCGCGCACCACCCGGCTGGCGACTCGAGGTCCATCTGCAGACCGCACAGCAGGCCGTGGCGGGCGATCTCCACCTCGTCGCGGCCGATGTCCCGGGCCGCGCGGTCGACCTCCTCGAGGGCCAGCCGCCAGGAGTCGCCGAACTGCACGGGCGAGCACGCCCATCCGATCTCGAGGATGCCGCCCGGTTGGCGGAGCACGGGTCCCGACCAGATGTCGTAGGTGAGCCCCGCCTCCTCCCGCAGCCGTTGGAACAACCGGCTGGAGGCCCCGTCGCCAAGCAGCCGGTTGAGGATCAGGAGCGCCGGGACCCGGCGGTCCCCGGCCGCGGGCGCCTCGAAGACGATCCGCACGTGCACCTGATCCTGTCCGTCCCGGGGCAGGGTCCGGTGGCGCCCCAGAAAGACAAGCCGCGGCAGCGCCGTGGTCTGCGGCGCCTTCGACAGGGGCAAGCGCGCCAGCCCGTCCACGACGGCTCGCCTCGGCACGTCTCCAACCACCGCCGCCAGTATCGAGCCCTCGCGCACCATCTCGTGGTGGTGGCGCCGCAGCAGCTCCGGGGTGAGCGCGTCGAGGGTCCGGCGGGTCCCGATCACGGGCCGCGCCAGCGGATGATGGCCCCACGCCGCCTCCAGAACCGCCTCCTCCACCCGCTCCGTGGGGTCGTCCACCGCCAGCGCCAGCTCGGCCAGGGTCACCCGGCGTTCGAGCTCCACGTCATCGGCCGCGAAGGTCGGCTCGAGCACGGCGTTGGCGAGCAGGTCGAGCGCGTCGTCGAGGCCATCGACGGTGGTGTTGATGTTGACGCCCATGAGCTCGGAGCTGGTCCAGGCGTCGACCTCGCCACCGAGGCGGTCGACCCGCGACGCCAACGAGCGCCGATCGAGGTCGCCACAGGCCCGCAGCATCAAGTGCTCCACGAGATGGGTGGCTCCCGCAAGCTCCGCCGGGTCGTGGGCCGCACCACGGGTGATCCAAACCCCGGCCGCGATGGTCTCACGGCCCGCCATCGGGGTCATCAGCAGGGCCGGTGGAAGAACTGCGCGCTTCAGCACGACGGGGGAGTGTACTACACGGCCCCGATTCTCGAACCTCGGGTATCGGGCGTCAGTAGGTGGGAGTGCCGGTCGGTCCCGGCGGCGGCGGAACCGGTGTCGGCGGCGATCCCCACGGGTCCTGGTTGTCCGGCGTCGGCTGCGGACCGCCCGATCCGTCCTGATTGTCGGCCTCGTTGTAGACGAACTCCCAGGTGTCGTAGGTGGCGCGGCCCTTGTAGATCTTGATGCTCGCATCCTTCGACAGCGAGTGGACACCGATGATCGGCCCGACCCGCTCGCCGCCGCCTCCGGGACCCGGCTCCCCGCCGCCCGGGCGGTCGCCGAAGGCCGGGGTGCCCGTCGCCTGCGGCCGCGGCGGGTCGAGGGGGCTGCGCCGCCCGGGACCGGGGCCTGCGAGCTGTTGCCCCTCCTGACCGAGGAACACCAGCCCCCACTCCTCGGAGCCGGTGATCGGGTCCTTCCACTCGCGGCGCAGCACCCTCGGGTCCGCCTCCCACAACTCCTTCATGCGCATCGGATAGCGGCCGTACTTTTGACGATAGAGCCGAATCGCCTCCACGTACTGCTCGCCGCGGAAGATCAGCTCCGCCTCGCGCTCGCGCTGGGCCTGGAACGACACGATCTCGACCGCGGCCGCCATCATGATCGACATCACCGCGATCACCATCACCAGCGCCACCAGGGTGTAGCCGGCCTGGGCCGACGTCGGAACTTTGAATTTTGAATTCTGAATTCTGAATTCCGAAATCAACTTGTTCACCATTCCGAGATCAATGTGCCGTCGAGAGCGACGCGGGTGTCATCGGCGTAGCGGACGTCGATCATCTGGGCGCCGACACCATCCGGGTTCTCCAGCGGTTCGAGCTCCTCGACCTCACTCGGACCGGCGAAGAGCTCTTCCCACGCGCCGTCCTCGGTGCCGGTGAATGGATCGATGGGGATGTAGCGGAGATACCCGGCGTCGACCAGCGCCTGCAAACCCTCGGGGTAGTAACCCTTATCGGCGAGATGCTGGTCGATGCAGGAGCGCATCTGGTACAGGTCGGCGCGAATCACGGCCTCGCGCGCCCGGATCGGCGCATTGCGCATCGACGGCAAGGCCACCGCGGCGAGAATTCCGATGATGGCTACCACGATGATCAGCTCGATCAGGGTGAAGCCTCGACTCGTATTTCGGATTTCGGATTTCGAATTTCGAAATGACCCACCACCCACCCCCTTGGCGAGACGAGAGGGTGGAAGTCCGGAATCCGAAATCCGAAATCCGAAATCGTTGAAAGACGTCTCTTCGAGCTTCACATCTGACCTACCAATCCGCGTACTTGCTGCCGTCGAGAGCGATGCCCTCCGAGCTGGTTCGAATGTCATACACATTCTCTCCGCCCCAGGAGGTGGCGTCGGGTTCGTCCTGGTATGAGATCAGGATCCAAGGCTCGTCGGTCATGGGGTCGTCCGGGATCCTCCGCAGGAACTTCCGCTTGGTCTCCTGGCCGACGATCTCGACCCCTTCGACCAGGACCTCGAGTGACTCCGGATAGCCTTCGCCACCGATGGTGACGGGAATCAACCCCTGGTCGGAGAGCCGCTTGTACTCGTCGATTGCGGTCCGCACCTGTCGCAGCGCGAGCCGCAGGTCGGCCTCCTTGCCGCGCTTGACCGTGAACCTGGCCACCGGCAGGGCCATCGACGACAGCACCGCCACCAGAGCCACCACCATCACCATCTCGGCGAGCGTGAAACCGCCCTGGAGCCTACGGCAGACGAACCGCCTCATCATGGCGCCTCCCGGAAGGTCCCGCTGCCGTTGATGAAGAGCGCACCGTCCGACGCCGCCACCGGAATCCTGCCGCCGCCCGAGGAGATCGCCTCGGAGGAGGTGAAGACGATCGGCGCCGCACCCGCCTTGAGGCCACGAACCCTCAGCGCCGCCACCGCCTGGCCGATGTCGATCCCGTCGCTGACGATGAGATCGAGCTCCACCCAGCCGTCTTCGAGCTCGCGCCGCAAAAAGTCTACTCCCGGCGCCGGCTCCACGCTCTCGACGGCGACCCGGGTCGGGTCGTAGGAGACGCCGATCGGCAGCCGGTAGGAGCCGGACACGCCGCGGACCACAAGCTGCAAGAGCGTCTCCTCAGAGGGCCGGATCGACACGACCGAGGGCTCCAGCGACACCTGCAGCGGGGGCCGCGAGACGTCGATCTCCGCGACCGGCTCGAAGTCCGGCACCTCGTTCCAGCCGACGTCCGCGTCGCTCTTCGGGTTTCCCGACGGCACCAGCTCGACACCCTGACTCTCCGTCGACGGCGGCGTCACCCGCCGCGGCGCGGTCGGCCGGCGGGAGGCCGGAGTGCCGTACGGCTCCTGTCCCGTCTCCTCGCCCCGCTGCGATCTCAGTCGTTCGTCGAACGGGCCACGCGGCGCACGGCCCGACTGCACCCGTGGGGTTCGGCCGGAGTACGAGATACGGCTCTCGGTCCCGACCCAGACCGGCGCCAGGTCCTCCTCCTCGATGTCGGGGAAGCGGATGATCTGCGGCGTCAGAGTCAGCACGAGGTCGGTGTCCTGCTGCGTGGTGTTCTCGTTTCGAAACAACCGGCCCAGATAGGGGATGTCCCCCAGCAGGGGCGTCTTGGTGATGTTGTTGGTCTTGTCGCGACGGATCAACCCCGCCAGCAGGCTGGTCTCGCCGCTCTTGAGGCGAATCACCGAGTTGATGGTACGGGTCCCGATCGTGACCGCTTCCTGGTCCGGGCCGACCGACACCGAGCCGCCGAGGTTGGAGATCTCGACCTTGAGTTTGAGTGTGATCTCGCGGTTGTGGTGGACGCGCGGCTCGACCTCGATCGTGATGCCGACGTCCCTGTACTGGAACGAGGTGATCGGGACCACGCTGCCGCCGATGGTGTTGGAGGTGTTGAAGCTGGTCACCGGGATCGGCACCTGGTCGCCGATCAGCAGGCTCGCCTTCTCGCCCTCGGTGATGCGCAGCTGCGGTTGCGCCAGCACCTCGGCATCGCCTGAGCTCTTGGCGAGGTTGATGATCACCGACGGAACGTTGATGAACCACTCCCCGCTCGAGATGTCCGAGAAGTCGTCGAGGTTGAGGGTGCCGCCGGGGGCATCGGGGTTGATGGCCCCGGTGTCGAGGCTGAGATTGAAGTTGTAGGTCGAGAGCGCGGTGCCGATGTTGGAGTTCTTGGTCGTCTGCATGATCAGGATCTCGACGTCCACCAGCACCTCGGCCTTGGCCTTGTCGTTGACGCGGATCAGTTTTTCGGCGATCGCCACCTTGTCCGCGGTGTCGCGCAGAGTGATGGCGTTGAGCTGCTCATTGGCCGACAGGCGTCGCGCCTCGATCAGCGACCGCAGCAGCTTGTCCACCTCCTTGACGTCCGCGTTGGAGAGGAAGAAGGTCTTGATCACCAGGTCCTCGTACTCGCGCCGGTTCTGTGGCGTGTCCTCCGCGACGATGATCGATCTCTCGTCCAGCACCTTGTAGAAGTGGCCGGCGGCCTGCATCACCATCTCCAACGACTGCTCGGCGGTGAGGTCGCGGAGCTCGACCGCGAGCCGGTCGTCCTTCAGCTTGGGGTCGAAGAGGACGTTGAAGCCGTACGCCTTGCCGATCGCGTTGTAGATCTCCTTGACCGGTTTCGGCTTGGGGAAGTTGAGCGTGATGGGCTCCTTGGAGCGGGGATTGAGGACCGGCGGCTGCACCTTGGCCCGGCGCGCCTGCTCCTTGAGATCCTCGAGGCGGCGCGCGCCGTCCGGCATCGACAGGATCTCCATCTCTTCGATCACGTCCTCGAGGATCTGCGCGGCGTACTGATTGGTGGGGTCGAGCTGGATCGCCATCTGCAGCTCGTCGCGCGCCGCCAGCAGCCGCCCCAGCCTGCGCATCGTCACGCCTCGCTCGAAGTGCTGCTGCGAGGCCCTCTGACGGGCGAAGGTCAGCTGCATCTTGTACTCGGTGTTGTCGGGATCCTCGGCGAGGGCCTGCAGATAGTGATAGACGGCCGCATCCCAGTTCTGCTGCTCGAAGGCCTCGTCGCCGGCGTCGGCGATATGCCCGGCAGACGAGCATCCGGTGGCCAGCAGTACCAGCGGGGCGGCGGCACAGCCGAGAATCAGAGCACTACTTTTCAGACAACGGTACACGTTGATCCTCCGATGGCGGATATCCGACAAAGCCGATCGTCACCGACTCGAGCCCGATCCCTCGCACGATGAAGACCTCGTCGAGCACTTCGCCCACCCACGCCACCTCGACGTCGCTGGAGTCGCTCGAGGGCTCGCGAAACACCGCGACGGGGAAGCCCGCCGGCCCGAGGTAGCCGATGAACTCACGGTTGAACGGGGGCGGCGGCGGCAGCCGCTCGCCGTCGAGGCCGATGACGACGCGCGGCGTCGGCGTCGGGACAACGACTCGCGGCCCGCGGGGCGTCGGCGTCGGCGGCGGTGTCAGATTGGGCGTCGGCGTCGGCGGGGGCCGGTAAGCGAACGGGTTTCCGGACGTGGCTGCGGTGGCCTCGTCCTGCGCTCCGATCGTGCCGATCAGCAACGGGGGGACGCCGCGGGACTCGTAGGCGAGCCCGCCCTGGCGGTCGGCGACTCCGGAGATGCTGCCCCGCTCCCACAGGTTGATGACGGCCACGACCGCCACCACGGCCAGCACCACGAGCAGAACCCCCAGCCGCACGCGGTCGTCGGAGAGCTTGAGATCAACCATCGTCGCGCCCCGCGACCGGCGCCAGGCCGCCGGTCAGCCGCCGTAGCTGCTCATCGTCGGCCTCGGCGAGAAAGGTCGAGATACTGACCGACATCTGCAGCAGCCGGGTCACCGGCTCGGTGTCGCCCGACAGGCTGAGGTTGTCCACCACCAAAAACTCCCCGCTCGACTGCAGGTCGGCGAGCATCTCCCGGATTTGGCGGTACTCGCCCTCGACCGAGAACCGGATGTTGAAGCGGATGAAGCCGGTCTCCCGGTCGTCACTCGCTGCGTACGCGTAGGAGCTGGGACGCAGCCCCGCGTTGGCGGTCGCCGACCCGACAGCGCGCATGATGCCGGTCAGGCGGTCCTCGAGGCTGCCGAACACGTCGTGGTAAAGAAGCGCGAACTGCCCGTCCAGCTCGGCAACTCGCAGTCGGTCGCTGAGCGCGGCCTCCTCGACCCGCTGCAACCTCTCGAGCTCGCTCTCGAGCTCGCTGATCTGGCGGCCGATCCGGGTCCGCGCGCCGCCCGATTCGGACGTCTGCCACACGAAGAGCACCGCTGCGGCCGCCGCCAGGACCACGGCCGGCAGCCACGCCGCCAGCAACCGCCGCCACGGACGCAGGTCGAGCCCCTTCATGCCGGCGGCTCCACGGGCGGCAGGTAGCGCACCCGGAGACTGAGCTGGTAGAGGCCGGAGCTCGACTCGTCCGGCGTGGTCTCCGTCTGCGGGGCCGGCTCGTCGAAACGGGGGTCGGCGATGAGGTTGTCGAGCAGTTGCAGCAGCCCTTCCCGGTGCCGACCAACGACCTCGAAGGCGAGGCTGACGCCCTCCGGACCGGCACTCGGAGAGATCCTCGTCAGGCGCACGTCATAGGGCATGATGCGCTCGATGTCGTCGAGCATCGTCAGCCACGAGAACGCGTGCTCGCGGAGGATCATGTTGGTCGCCTCGACCCGTCCCTTCAACGACCGCCACGGCACTCCCTCGAGGCTGGCGACGTCGGCCCGCAGCCGCTCTTCGAGCGTGTTCACCTGGCGCTCCAGCTCGTCCCGCCGGCGGGTCTCGCTCTGCAGCGTGCGATCGGCGACGAGGTAGAGGTGGAGGTTGAGCGCGATCAGGACGACCCCGATCAACGCGGCCGCGGCGGTCAACAGCCACACCGGACGATTGTTGAGGAAGGGCCGGCCGGCGAGGTTGGGCGCGATCACTGGACCTCTCCCGTCACCACGGCCACCGCGGGGGCGAGAGCCGCCGCGCCGATTCGCTGGACCACCGTCGTCGGGCCGACCGGTGGCGCCAGCGCCTCGGGCGCGGACACCAGGCCGGTGGCGCCTGCGAAGAACTCCCGCACGGCGGCCTCGACCGCGGTGTTCAGCGAAATGAACCGCACCTCGATATCGTCGCCGACGCCGATCTTGTCGCGGATGTAACTCAGGTTGAGCCCGATCTCGCGCACCACCGCCGCCGGCTCGCCCCCGGTGGACGGCAACGGCTTGGTGCGCAGCAGCCTGGGCACCGAGCCCGCAACCAGCAGCAACGACAGGAAGCCGTCCTCGTGCTGGACGACGAGGGTCGGGTGTTCGCCGCCGGCGCCGCGCGGCACCAGGGCGAAGAGCCGGGTCGTCAGCATGCCGATCTCGATGCCGACCGCCGTGAACGCCGCCTCGATGGCCGCCACGGCGCGCTCGATCCCAGCCATCACCAGCAGGCGCCTGACCCCTTCGACCTCCGGCAGGCGTACCACCGACAGCCGGACCTCGCTCGCCGGCACCGGCAGCAGCCGCTTCAACCGCCACCGCACGACGTCCTGCAGCTCGTCCTCGCGGCGCGGCGCTCGATCGATGTCCATCAGGTAGCTGCGAAGCCAGCTGCTCGGCACCACCACCGCTCCGGTCTCGTCCCCCCCGGTGGCACCCTTGAGGCGCGCCAGCACCGGGCTCACGGCATCCAAATCCACCGCCTGAAGCCCCACCGATCCGATCTCGAAGCCGCTCGCGGGGAGCGCCTCGACAGCGCAGTGCGCCTCGGCCGGGGTGCGGTGCAACACCACGGCCTCGGTGGCGTCCAGAACCCACCCGGTGCGCGGCGGCGGGCTGCGGAGGAGCCGTTCCCAGTTCATTCGACGAAGGTCACCTTGTTGATGTCGTGGAGCGAGGTCTCTCCGGCGAAGACCTTCTGCAGCGCCGATTCGCGCAGGAACCGCATTCCCTCGGCCTTGGCCGCGCGCTTGATCTCGGCCGCCGAGCGGCGATCGATGATGAGCTGGCGGATGTTGTCCGACAGGTTGAGGAGCTCGGCGATGGCCAGCCGCCCGCGGTAGCCCGTGCCGTTGCAGTCGATGCAGCCTCCACCCTCGAAGAAGGTGAAGTCGCGGTAGCGGTCCGGATCGAGGCCGGAGTCCTCGAGCATGATGTCGGAGATCTGGGCCGGCCGTTTACACTGCAGGCAGATGCGACGCACCAGGCGCTGCGCGAGGACGCAGTTGAGCGCCGACACGAAGTTGTGGAGGTCGACGTTCATGTTCAGGAAACGCCCGATGACGTCGACCACGTTGTTGGCGTGCACGGTTGTGAACACCAGGTGGCCTGTCAGTGCCGACTGCACGGCGATCTGGGCCGTCTCCTCGTCTCGGATCTCGCCGACCATCACCTTGTCCGGGTCGTGGCGGAGGATGGACCGCAGGCCGCGCGCGAAGGTGAGGCCCTTCTTCTCGTTGACCGGGATCTGCGTGATGCCCTTGAGCTGATACTCCACCGGGTCCTCGATCGTGATGATCTTGTCCTCCGAGGACCGGATCTCCGACAGACAGGCGTACAGAGTCGTGGTCTTACCCGAGCCCGTCGGGCCCGTCACCAGAACCATGCCGTAGGGCTCGTTGATGAACTTCCGGAGCTGGCGCTTGGAGTCGTCCTCGAAGCCGAGCACGTCGAGGTTGAGGGTCTTGAACTCGGCGTTCGTGGACTCCTTGTCCAGGATCCTGATCACTGCATCCTCGCCGTGGACCGTCGGCATGATCGAGACCCGGAAATCGATCGTCCGGCCCGAGAATCTGACCTTGAAGCGGCCGTCCTGTGGAATGCGCTTCTCGGCGATGTCGAGCTCCGACATGACCTTGATGCGGCTGATGATGGTCGAGTGGTGGCGCTTGTCGATCGACTTCATGGCCTGATAGAGGACACCGTCGATGCGGTACTTGACCACGACTTCACGATCCTGGGTCTCGATGTGGATGTCGGAGGCCCGGCGCTGGATCGCGTTGAAGAGGACCGAGTCGACGAGCCGGATGATCGGCGAGGAGTCGGCGGTGATGCGGTCGATGGAGAGGACCTCCTCGCCGTCCTCCGAGTCCTGCACCAGCTGCAGGCTGAAGCCCTCGGTCGCCTCGTCGAGGACCCGCTGCGTCGACTCGGACTTCTCGAGGATGTCGGCGATGCGGTGGCCCGGCGCGACCGCAATCTCGAGCGGCCGCGCGAGCGCCATCTCGACTTCGTTGACCATCACCACGTCGGACGGATCGGCCATCACCACGTGGAGCACGTCGCCCTCGGCACGCAGCGGCAGGAAATGGTACCGCAGCATGACGTCGACCGGAATCGTGCGGAAGAGCTCGGGATCGACGTGGAACTCGTCCAGCGGGTCGAAGGGCAGCCGCAGCTTCTCCGCCAGCCGTCGGGCTTCTGCGTCCTCGGTCTGAGATTCATGCTCCTGGTCGAGGATGACCAACTGCTTCTCGAGGTCGGAATCGGTCGCCATCGTCTCCTCACACGATCCTGCTCACGATCGTGAGCAGTGGATAGTAAACGGCCAGCAGCAGGCCGGCAACGACCAGCCCCATCACGATCAGGATCAGCGGTTCGAACAGCGTCACGACCCTGCCGAGGGTGAACTCGATCGATTCGTCGAAGAAGTCCGAGGTGTGCTCGAGCAGCTCGGGCAGGGCTCCCGTGGACTCGCCGACCCGGATCATCGCGAGGGCCATGCCCGGAGCCTGGCCGGTGTCGGCCAGTGCCTCGGACAGCGGCCGACCCTCCTGCACCTCCTGCACGCATCCCAGCAACAGCTCGGAAATGTAGGCGTTGCTGACCGAGGTCGCCGAGGTCTGGAGCGCCGGCACCATGGGAGTCCCGCCGCCGAGCAGGATCGACATCGAGCGCGAGAACTGGGTCATCGCGAAGAGATGGGAGAGGCGGCCCACCAGCGGCAGGCGCAGCCGCCAGCGGTCGGTGATCATGCGGCCCGACGGAGACGAGCGCCATACCCGGAACAGATACAGGCCCACCACGATACCGACCGCGACCAACAGCACGTTGTTCTGCGTGAACTCGGCGATCCCGAGGACCGTGCGGGTCGGCAGGGGGAGCTCACTCTCGAACTGAACATAAAAGTCCTTGAATGCCGGAATCACCTTGACCATCAGCACGACCACGAGCCCGATCGACATCGTCACCAGCACCGCGGGGTAGGTCAGGGCGCTGATGATCTTCTTGCGCACCGACTCCACCAGGCGCTGGTACTCGACGAAGCGCTCGATCACCTGTTCCAGCTCGCCGGTCCGCTCACCCGCCCGCAGGGAGTTGGCATACAAGCGCGGAAAGGTCTCGCCCAGGGACTGGAAGGCGTCGGACAGCGCGACCCCGGTCGTCACCTGCTGATGGATCTTGCCGAGGAGGTTGCGGAAATGCTCGTCCTCCTGTTGGTCCTTGAGCAGCTCGAGCGACTGCGCCAGCGGCATTCCGGCGCGCAGCAGGGTCTTGAGCTGGGTGTTGAAGAGCAGGAAGTCCTGTCCGCCGACTTTCTCGGAACGCGACAGCAGCGGCAGCCGCAGCCGGGAGCGGGCGGGAGCGACGCTGAAGACGTGGTAGCCCTCGGTCTCGAGCTCGCGGCGCAGGGCGTCACTCGACGCGGCGACCCGTCGCTGCTCGACGACCGAGCCGTCCGGGGCCCCGAGGCTGCAGACGAACTCGGGCACTCAGCGAACTCCGGTCTCGAGGGCATGCACGATGAGGACGAGACCGTTGGCCGCATCCTCCGAGCTGCCGGCGGCGATGTAGACCTTCTGATTGGCGGAGAGCATCATGTTGGTCCGCAGGAGATCGGTGGAGGTGCGGACACCCGTGGCGGCGTCGACTCCCACCCTCTTCAGCACCACGTGGCGGAGGTGGATGCGATCACCGGGATTGGGCGCGCCCCAGGGAGTGTCCGGGGAGTACTCGATGGCGTCGGGCTGGAACGAGATCTTGTACTCGCGTCCGAGCTCTGCCTCGGCCGCGCCGCCGACCTCGCCCTCCACTGTGGTGCCGGCGAGATGATGGAACGAGGTGAAGTCGAACATCTTGCGCAGCCGCGGGTCGACCTCGGCCGCCGGCTGACCCGAGCTGTAGGGCACGCTCGAGCCCTGCAGGAGCTCGACGTGGATCCGGTACAGGCCGGGCGCGCGGTCCAACTCCGCGACCAGCTCGGTCACCTTCCCGACCACCGCAGGCACGTCCTGCACGGTCATGCGGGACCGGCTCGGCTGGATCGTCAGGCTGCCGTTCTCCGACAGCAGCGGCTGGATCGCCGCCGAGGCCTCGGCCACCGACACGTGCTCGAGGGTGAGCACGCGGGTGACGGTGTCGACCGCAGCCGCAGTCATCACCGACAGCAACACGCACAGCATCGCCGGGAAGAATCTGTTCATGGCCTACAGCTCCATTGCCGGATTGACCACGTAGTAGACGGCCGTGTCACCGTCGTCGGTGGCAAATTGGTAGACGCGCACGTCCTCGCCCGCCATCTCGACCTCGATCGACGGCGGCTCCTGGGCCTCGCCGGTCGCCGAGTCGGCCGCGGTGCCGGAGGCCACCGGAGGCGGTGCGGTGCCCGGCAGCAGGCGCCAGACAACGCCGCCGCCGACAACGAGGAGCATGGCGGCGACCGCCGCCAGCCACGGCTGGCGACGGCCACGCAACCGCAGCTCGAGTCGCTGCTGGCGGATCTGGTGAACCACCGAGCGGGCGCACTCCTCGACCCGCCGTGTCTCGACCGCACGGCTCTCGGCGGCGGCGAGGAGCAGGGTCGGCTCCTCGCCGACGGCCCACGCCCGGCAGGAGCGGCAGTCGTGAAGGTGTGAACGGAACCACACTCGGCGCTCCTCGTCGAGCGAATCCTCCAGGTACGGCTGCAGCAGATCGCGAAACACCGAACAGTTCATGTCAACCCCTCTCGGAGGCCGGAAGGTACTCGGGAAAGCGCTGTTTCAGCTCCCTGCGCAGCACCTTGCGCGCCTGAAACACGTGGTTGCGGACCGTGGTCGGCGAGCACTCGAGGATCTCTGCGACCTCGGATGTCGTCAGACCTTCCATCTCGCGCAGCACGAACGCGCTGCGCTGCTGCGGCGTGAGATAGACGACGAGCTCGGAGAGGACGGCGTCCGCCTCGTGGAGGTCGGCGCGTGCCGCCGCGCCCTCCGGCGAGCCCACGACCCGCAGGTAGTGCTCCCCGCCTGCTTTGTGGGTCCGGTCGCGGCTGGTTCGGGAGCGCAGCAGGTCAATCGCCAGATTGGCGCCGATCCGGTACAGCCAGGTGGAGAAACGGTAGCGCGGATCGTACCGGTCCAGCTGCTGCCAGGCCTTGAGAAAGGCCATCTGCACCACGTCCCAGGCCTCGGCGTCGTCGGCCAGGACGCGCGCCACCGCCCGGTGGAGACCACCCGAGTGGCGGCGCACGAGCTGGGCGAACGCTTCCTCGTCACCGCCGCGGGCAGACTCGATCCACTCGCGATCGCTCATACCCGCCTCAGCATCGATCTCTCGAGATCCGGGCTGTGCGCACAGGCTCTCCTTCAAAATCGCTCCCCGCAGTGTCTACGGAGCCGGTCGACGAAACGTTGGTGCCTCCGGGAAGATGCTAACATCCATCCCCGAGCTCTTCCCCATTCCCGTGCCGCTCGCCGATTAGGCTCCCGCCGCGGAAATGGGGACTCGAGTCTCGTCGCCTGGAAAGGAGCGATGATGCGGATCTCGATCGAGTACTGCGTGGTTTGAAACTACTACCCGCGGGCCGCCGGGCTGGCGGCCGAGCTGGAACAGGAGTTCGGGGCCGAGGTCGAACTGGTCAAGGGCAAGGACGGGGTGTTCGAGGTCGCGATCGGCGGTGACCTGGTCTTCTCCAAACGCGCCCTCGGGCGCTTCCCCGAGGACGGCGAGGTCGCGCGGTCGCTCCGCAACCGCACCTCTTGAGCCGCAGCGCGAGCTACTCCTGGCCACCCCCGCCGGTGTTCGGGGGGCGCCTGCGGTAGATGTGGCGATCGAGGATGCGCGAGAACGGCGTCCACGCGCCGTCGTCGGAACCGCCGGCCTCGATTGCCTCCAGAACCCCCGCCATCTTGGAGTCGAGGTTGTCGGCCATGTGGACTAGCAAGGCCTCCGGCGTCTTCGGGCGGCGCGGCGAGCCGTACTCGAACTCGCCGTGGTGGGAAAGCAGGATGTGGAGCAGCTGCCGGCGGGTCTCGGCCGGGAACCGCTCCAGCTCTCCGATCTTGCGATCGACGTAGAGCGTCTCCATCGGCAGATGGCCGATCAGCCGTCCGTCGTCGGTGTACTCGATGGTCGACCCGATCTCGAGCTCCCAGATCTTGCCGAGGTCGTGGAGCAGGCAGCCCGCAACCACCAGATCGGGATCGAGACCGTAGTGACCGGCGAGCCAGCGCGCAGCATCGGTCACCGAAACGGTGTGCTCCAGCAGGCCCGAGCGGAAGGCATGGTGCATCGAGCGGGCCGCAGGCGCTATGCGGAAGCGCTGCTCGACATCTGGATCAGAGAAGATCCGGAACAGCAGCTGGCGCAGGTGCTCGTCGCCGACTCCCTCGATCAGACCGTTGAGACGCTGCCACAGCCGCACGGGGTCGACGCTCGACGAGCGGACGAAGGTCTGCTGGTCGACGGAGCTCTCGGGCACCGCCTCGGCCTTGCGCACGATCACTTGTAGCTGCTGATTGTAGCGCTGGACCTGCCCCTTGATCGCGACGACGGCTCCCGGCTCGAGGACCTCGCGCAGGCGGTCGACGTTCTGCCACACCAGCGCGGTCACCTCCCCGGTGCGGTCACCGAGGACCGCCGCCAGGTAGGAGCCGCCCCCCCGCCGCTGCCGGACGTCCACCGACCGCACCGCGAAGCACTCGGCGACGTCCGAATCGGCGCGCAGATCCCTCACCCAGGTCCGCGTCGATGCGCTCATCGTGCAAACGCCTCCGCCACCATCAGGCGCCACCGAGGCGCTGCATGACGAGGTCCAGATGGTCCTCGTGGACCTCGACCAGGTACTCCCGGCGCAGCTTCTCGACGAGCCCGCGCGTCTGCTCCTCATAGCTCGCGGCGGAGCGCTCGCGACGCAACTGCTCGACAACGTCCTCGAAGGCCTCATAACCGGCGTCGATGCGAGCCACGAGGCGGACGACCTGCACGCCGCCAGAGACCGGGAGCGGGTCCGTCACCGCGCCCTCGTCGAGCCCCTCGAGAGCCTCTCGGAGATCCGGCCGACAGTCCTCGACCGGAATCGCGCCCAGATCCTGGAGCTCCGAGCCCGCGAGGGTCGCCTCGGCCTTGAGGTCCGCACCTGAGCGCACCCGCTCGACCAGACCGGTGGCGATCCGCATCGCCTCGCCCTGACCCAGACTCTCCTCATCGAGGAAGATCTGCTCGAGCTCGACCTTGGCCGGAATGCGATAGCGTTCTTTGTGCTCCTCGTAGTCGAGCCGCAACTCCTCCCCGGTAATGTCCACAGGCCTCACCTCGCCCTGGACGGCTCGTTGCATCAGCATCGTCCGCCGATATCGATCGCGAAGCACCTCGATCGTGAGGCCGGAGCTGGCAAGGGCCTGCTCCCACGCCGCATCGTCCTGGAGGTTGTTCTCCTCGCGGATGTTGTCGACGGCCTTGTCGACCATCTCCTCCTCGACCGTGAGCCGTTTCTCCTCCGCACGCTCCATCAGCACGAGCTCGGACACCATCTCGTCGAGCATCCTCATCGCGAACTCGCCCTGCCTGCCGTCGATCATCTCCTCGGGAATCTGCGAAAGCTCCTGCTGCACCCGATCGGCGAACTCGGAGATCGTGACCACACGGTCGTTCACGCGGATCATGACACCTTCCACCACCGATCGCTCCGCCGCCAGCGTCGCCGGCGCGAAGACCGCCGCCGCCAGCAAGCCGGCCGTGAACCTTTCACGCATGGTGACCCTCCTTCGAGTACCTTCCCGCATACTCGAACCAGAGATGGTCGGTGAAGACTTCCACACCGACCTCGGAGCCGAGGCGCTCGATGCAATGCCGCGTGTGGCGGCGTTCGCCGTGCTGCGCGAGCTCGCTGCGGACCGCTGCCTCGACCTCGGAGAGATCGGGCGGCCCTGCCGGAACCACCTCCAGCACCTGGAACACATGGTAGCCCGAGGGCCCCTGGACCGGCCCGGAGAACTCCTCCTCGCCGAGCGCGAACACGACATCGTCGATCTCCGGAGTCAGGCTCCCCTGCTCGAAGAAGCCGAGATCCCCGCCCGAGGCGGCATTGGGAGCACGGCTCATCTCGCGGGAGATGAGCTCGAAGTCCTCACCCGCGAGCAGCCTCTCGCGCGCCGCCTCGGCCTCCTCGAGGGTGTCAACCAGCACCTGACGAATATGAGCCTGCGCCGGCCGTTCGTTTGCAATCCGCGCCCCGACCTCGGCCGCCACCTCGTGCGAAGCCGGCTCGGGGGCACTTCCACAGAGCTCGTCGAGCAGCATTTGGACCTCGGCAGGACCCAGCATCGACGGATCCCGGGCCAGCGGCAGCCCGGCCCGGCGGGCTGATTCGACCACGACCTGGCGGTCGATGTACTGGTCGAGAAGGCGCGAGGACACGACGGCGCTGACCGCCTCCCAGGTCTCTCCGGTCACGCGACCGATGTGGATCTGGAAAGACACGATGTCGAGCTGTCGGCCGCCGACCTCGGCGAGGGCCGACTCTCCGGCGCCACAGCCGACCAGGGCTGCCGCCAGCAGCCCAGGAGCGACGGCACGCAGGCGCGGCGTCGAGCGCATCGAGAGCATCGGCAAAGGGTAGCACGTCAACCGACCGGCGGCCCCGCGCCTTCGCTGCGAAGGCCGTCCGGCCCCACCGCGCGCAGCCGGCGCCGGTACAGCGGCCGCAGGATCCATCCCCAGATGCTCCCCAACGGACGCCCCGCGAGCGCTGAGCCGAGACGGACCAGGCCCTCACCGACCAGGTAGGCATCGAGCAGCACAAGCGGCCCGGCATCGTGTCGCCCGCCGAGGTTGACCAGCCCCCCGATCAGCTCGGATCCGGCTCCGATGCCGGTCAGCCAGAGCGGTGACAACCGCAGATGCTCTGCCCACCGCTCCTGATCGGAACGCGGCCCGAGGGTGACCGCCGCCGAGATCAAGACGGTCGACAGCAACGGCGGCGGCTGCGACCTCGCGTGGCGCGGCAGATACACCGTTTCGGGCGGCGGCACCAGGCGCAGCAGCGGCGCGTTCGTATCGTCGTCGGCGGTGTGCCTGAACCCGTAGACCCACTGCGAGCCCTGATGGTCGGTGGTCTCCAGCTCGTAGGCCTCGCCGTGGTAACGGAGAATGCCGCCGTTCTGCCAGTCGCGGCGCAGCACGGGTGACGAGACCTCGAGCCGCCCGCGTTCGGTGTCGACCGGCCGCACCATCGGCGTGACAGGGTCAGGCGGAGACGTGGACGAGCCCGCGGCGACCAACAGCGGCAGCCCGAGCGGGGAACCGATGGGCTCGTCGTCCGCCGCGACTAGCGCCAACCGGACAAGTCCCGAGACCAGCACCAGCGGAGCCACATAGGCAACGGCCAGGGGCATGAACGCCTCACCCCCCAGCATGATCACCAGCAGCTGGATCGAGCCGAGACCGCCCCATGCGATCTCGAGCACGGCTGACCAGCGGGTCGCCCGCCCGGCATCGAAGTGCCAACGGTCGGCCCACCGCCGTTGCAGCCGAGCCGGGGCCAGACCCAGCAGGGGCAGGACGAGCGACCCACCCGTACGAAACCAGCGCTCGCGGGCTTCGGCGTGGGCACCCTCCTCGACCTCGCGCACGTAGCCGGCATCGAGCCTGACCACGACGCGCATGGTTTCAGCAGCACCCCACGGCTGCAGGATCCAACGATCCCCGGCGGCGAGGGGGACGTGTTCCGCGACCTCGAACGTCTCCGCGGCGAGGATTACGGCCGTCCCTGGAGTCCCACCCGCCGCAGTCCGCCAGTCGAAGCGAAGCCGCGGGCTGGTGACGATGACCTCACCGTCGTCGCCGCGCCACACGCGGACGCCGGAGCCGAGATCCGAGCGATCGGACGGGGGCATGAGCTCATGGTAGCGCGGGGAACCGTGAACGGTGACGGTGGCTGTGACGGTGAACGGTGGCGGTCGACGGTGGCTGTGGCGGTCAACGGTGGCGGTAAACGGTGGCGGTCGGCGGACGCGGTCAGCGGTCGCGGTCCCGGTCGCGGTCGCGGAACGCGGATCGCGGTCGCGGTCGCGGTCGCGGTCGCGGTCGGCGGTGAACGGTGGCGGTGGCGGTCCACGGTCGCGGTCGCGGTCGCGGTCCACGGACGCGGTGACAGTGGCGGTGACGGTGGCGGTGGCAGTCAACGGTGGCGATGATCGGTGACGGTCGGCGGTCGCGGATCACGGACGCGGTCGCGGTCGCGGTCGCGGTCGCGGTCAGCGGTCGCGGTCGCGGTCGCGGTCGCGGTCGCGGTCGGCGGTGGCGGTGAACGGTGGCGATGACGGTGACGGTGGCGGTGGCGGTGACGGTCAACGGTGGCGGTCGACGGTCGCGGATCGCGGATCGCGGATCGCGGATCGCGGATCGCGGATCGCGGATCGCGGATCGCGG
>CAZSTH010000006.1:0-77634 GCA_964609835.1 uncultured Thermoanaerobaculia bacterium | reverse complement strand
GTACTCGACGAGCGCGGGATCGAGCCCCGAGCGCTCGAGGAGGGCGCGGATCACGGTGGTGGCAAGGTCCTGCGCCAGCAGCGGACTCAGCCCGCCGCCGACGGCTCCGACGGGGGTGCGAACGGCTTCGGTGATGACGATCTTCATGGTGCGCCTCCCTCCCGGTCCGAGCCAGTGTACCTTGCCCGGTGGCCGCTGCGGCCGCGCCGCCGTAGCACGGGCAGGGCCCAGCGTGCCAGGGACGCCGCCCCTGGTCACGCCTCCGCGAGGAACGAAAGGGCGTGGAGGAGCTCGGTGAAGAGCGCGAGCCGCTTTGGGACCTCGTCGACGACGATCGATTCGTCGAGGCAGTGCGATCCTTCGCCGACCGGGCCGAGGCCGTCGACCGTCGGGGCGCCCACCGCGGCCGCGACGTTGGCGTCTGACGATCCTCCCCAGCGAGCCCACTGCAGTTCGAGGCCGAGACGCTGGCCGAGCGCCCGCGCGACGTTGAAGAGCTCGATGGCCTCGGCGGACGGCTCCATGGGTGGACGGTTCCACCCTCCGAAGACGTGGATCTGCGAGCCTTCGAGGATCGGAGTTAGCGATCGCAGCGCTTTCTCCAGGCGCCGGGTCTCGCCGTCGGTCCACGCCCTGACGTCGACCCGGATCTCGGCGCGGTCGGGCACCATGTTGCTGGCCGTGCCTCCATTGATCACGTTGGGACCGACGGTGGTTCCGGTTTCGAGATCCTGGAGCTCGAGCATCCTCTGCACCTGGTGGGCGGCCTCGATGACTGCATTGATTCCCGAGGCCGGTTCCACGCCCTGGTGCGCCGCGCGGCCGTGGATCGTGACCACGTACTCCCCGGACCCCTTCCGTGCCAGCTTGATCACTCCTTCGAGGTTCGTCGGTTCGAGCACCAGCACGGCGTCGGCCCGCCGGGCCGCCTCCTCGATGTAGGGGCGCGAACCGGGCGATCCGATCTCCTCATCGGGATTGAGGAGGACCTCGATGTTCGGATGCGCCAGCCCATTCCCCTGCAGGAACCGAAGGGCCCAGACGATGAAAAGAAGTCCGCCCTTCATGTCGTACACGCCCGGCGCGAACACCCTCCCGTGCTCGCGGCGCCACGCGACCGGCCACGAGCCGACCGGCCACACGGTGTCGAAGTGCGCGAGCAGCAGGACCTGACCGCCGCTTCCCGGGCTGGTGAAGCGCAGCAGCGGTCCATGGTCGGGAATCGAAATCCGCTCGACCTGACCGAGCTGCGAGAAGATCGCCTCCAGGAAGCTCGCCGCAACCTCGAGGTGCTCGATGTCGCCGGTCGGTGACTGCAGCGAGGTCAGTTCCCGGAGCTCCGCGAGGTAGGCCGAGAGGTGGCGGTTGAAGTAGTCGACGGTTGTCATCAGCCAACGATGAAACACCATCCGGCGAGGCGAATCAAGCAGACCGCCAACAGACGCCGCAGGTTTCGCGGACGATGCCCCGTCTGCGGGTCCGACGTCACGGGGCCTCGGCTGCCGCGACCACGGGCAGGCGGATCGCGAAGGTGGTGCCGACGCCGACCTCGCTGGTGGCGTCGAGTTCGCCGCCGAGGGCGGTCACGATCTGGCGTACGACCGGCAGGCCGAGGCCGTGGCCCCGCCGCGGCACGCCCGGCGTGCGGTGCAGCTGGGTCATGAGCTCGAACGCGCGCTCGAGCTCGTCGCCGGTCATCCCGACGCCGCTGTCGGCGATCACGATCGCGATCCGATCTTCCTCGGCCCGCACGCTCGCCGTGACCGTGCCTCCCGACGGGGTGAAGCGGATCGCATTGTCGAGCAACCGCCGGACCGCGTCCCCGAGCATGGCGCGGTCGGCCCGCACGAGGCCCGCCTCCGGATCGAGTCGGCATCCGAGGGTGACCCCCTCGCTGCGGGCGTCGGGAGACAGCTCGTCCAGCAGCGTGTCGAGGACGGCCCCGGGCGTGAAGACCTCCAATTCGATCTCCGCGATCCCGGTCTCGAGTGCGCCGATGAGCACCAGATCCTCGACCAGGCTGCCGAGCAGCAGCACGTTGTCGTACGCGGCGCCGAGGAAGCACAGCTGATCGTCGTCGAGCGTGTCTCCAGTCTCGGAGTGGAGCATCTCGAGGTAGCTGCGGATGATGGTGATGTGGTTGCGCGCGACGTGCGCGACATCCGCGAGGAGTGCGGCGGAGATCCCGAGGTCGGCACCGCGCGGGACGGGCTCAGAGAGCGGCGCGGGCTGCGGATCCTCGGCAGCGGTCCGGCTGCCGTGTTGATTCGGACGGCGTGCTACCATCAAGGCACCTCAGGGCGTCTCGGGCGAGTATACGGTGTGCCCAGGGAATGTCGACGCGGAGACGACTTTCGCGGTTGCAGGAGATGAGCTCATTGTCGACGGCGCGGCGGGTGCCTGGCGCATGAATCCGGGTCGCACGGTCGGCGGCCTGCGGGGGCGCCGTGGAGGTCGTTCGGCGAGCTCGTGTCTGGTCCTGGTCGCGATCTTCCTCGCGTGGCCGGTGGTGGCGGGCTCTGGGGACCTCGAGGAAGGGATTCCGACCTCCATCGATTTCGAATTCCCGCCCCACGGCATCATTCGGTGGCAGCGCGGAGAGCAACCCGTCCTCATCGTCACTCCGATGCAGGGGGATGGCTGGATCTCGATGGCTAGGAGGTACTCCGGGGACGCGAGCGCCGCTTCAGCCCTGCGCGCCGCCAACCCGGGGCTGCGGGTGCCGATGCGGGACCGCCCGGTCAGGGTGCCGGTCTCCGTCCTCTATGACGATCTCAGGCTGACGGCGGTCCAGCGGCTGTTCCCGGTCGATCAGCGAGTCGCCGGCGGATGGCAGCACTGGGTGCTGGCACCCTTCGATCAGGACGAGGAGAGCTGGCGGTGGCTCGCCGAGGTCTTCACCGGCAACCCTGACCTCGCGTCCGCTCTCGCAGCCGCCAACCGCTCGGGGGTCGACGCCCGCCCGCGGCGCGGCCTCCCGATCCTGGTGCCGAAGGCGCACCTCGCGCGGGTGTTCAGAGATCTCCCGGTGCAACCGACGCCGACCCCGGACCCATCGCCGCCTGCAAGGTCGCAGCCCTCCGCACCGCCGCCTCTCGAGTACGGGCGCGACGAGCTCGGAGAGTTCGCGATTTACCGCTTACGGAGTGGCGAGGCACTCTACTCCGCGGTGGTCGTCAGATTCACCGGTCAGCTGCTCGCGAAGCAGGTCCATCAGACCGCGATGGAGATCGCCTCGCGATCGCGAATCGGGGATGTGACGGAGATTCCGATCGGCTACCCGGTCAAGATCCCTCTCGAGTTGCTGCTGCCCGAATACCTCCCGGAAGACCATCCACAACGGCGCGCGTGGCTGGCCGAGCAGCGCGAACTCGGCCGCTTCTTCGACCGCGTCAGCGCCGTCGACCTGACCGGCGTGCAGGTGGTGCTTGACGCCGGTCACGGCGGCAAGGACAGCGGAGCGGCCGTCGGTGGCCTGTGGGAGGCCACCTACGCCTACGACATCATGTGCCGCATCAAGTCCAACCTCGAGCGCCACACCCGGGCAACCGTGTGGACGACGATCGAATACCCGGAGATCGGTTGCAATGCGCCGGCTGCGGACCGCCTTCCTCAGAGCCGCAGGGCGCACCTGCTGACGAAGCCGCGCTATGACCTGGCGGATTCGGTGCTGGGCGTGCACTTGCGCTGGTACCTGACCAACGACATCATCCTCAATCGCCTCGGTCCCGAGGTGCCGCGGAAGAAGACGGTCTTCCTCTCGGTCCACGCGGACTCGCTGCACCCGAGTGTGCGCGGGGCCATGATCTACGTTCCCTCGCGGTACCTGCGCCCGGAGGAGCCGTACACCGTCCAGCGGCGCGACATCAAGAAATATGCCGAGTACCGCAACCATCCGACCGTGCGCCTCGGGCCCGAGTTCAAGGCGCGGGCCGAGGCGTCGTCGCGCTACCTCGCCAACAACATCATCGCAAGCCTCGAGAAGACCGCGATCAGGGTCCACCCTTACGAGCCGGTTCGCGACCGCGTGCTGCGCGGTCGGCGCGCGTGGGTGCCGGCCGTCCTGCGCTACACCGCGGCGCAGAACGCGGTGCTGGTCGAGGTCTGCAACATGGCCAACGCCGGTGACCGGACGCTGCTGCAGCAGGCCGCGTGGCGGGAGCGGTTCGCCCGCGCCGTGGTCGAGGGGATGGCGGCGGCCTTCGAGGACTGAGCGCCTCCTCGACCGCCGCGGCGGCCGGATCGTGGCGTCGGGGAATCAGCGGCCGGCGCCCCGAGGGTTGACTTTGGGTGGTGTCGTGACCCACATTGAAAGCAACCGCCGGGTTTTCATCACTCGAAGGGAGGGCACATGAGATCGTTTCTGATCTTGACGGAAAACGGACCGTTACTCGTTCTCACCTCCCACGCGAGCATCACCGAGAAGTCGTTGCTGGGCGCGCTGCGCCGCCGTGGGATCGAGAAGTTCATCGCGTACGAGGTTCCCGTCGACCGCTTACACGAGTTCTACGGGGTGCCGTTCGAGGTCATCGCGGCGGACCTCGAGCAGGGGAAAGATCTGCGGGTCCTGGATTTCGACGGTGCCAACATCTTCGACTGCCTGTCGTTGTCCGAACTCGGGGCCGAGACCCTCTACGAGCACTGAAGGGTGCTCGCGAGCGCGGCGGCCGGAGGCCGCCGGAGTTCGAGCTCGGGGGCTGCCGGTGGGACGTCGTCGGGGAGGGCCGATGCGAGCGTACATCGTTTTCTCGGGCGCAGGCCCGATCCTGATTCTGACCACGTACGCGAAGGTCGACGACGAGCGCCTGCTCGACAAGCTGTCCCACAAGGGGATCACCAAGTTCATCGCCTATGAGGTTCCGATCGACCGCGTGCAGGCGATCTACGGGGTGCCGTTCGAGGTGATCGCCGCCGATCTCGAGCTCAGCGAGGACCTGCGGGTGCTGGACTTCAACGGCCACCACATCTTCAGCCGTTTCGCGTTCACGGACCTCGGCGATCCGATCAAGTGCGGCGATGACTGCCCCTGACCTGTAGCTCTCACCGCCGAGCCGGAGCCGTCCGACCTGATCTCGTCAGCGGGCTCGGGCAACGTAGCGCCAGAAGTCGAGCTTGCAGGCCGCGAACAGATTCGGCAGTCGGTGCAGCGGCAGCCCGATGACGGTCTGGGGCGAACCGTCGATTCCCGACACCAGAACCCCGCCGATACCCTGCACGGCGTAGCCGCCGGCCTTGTCGAATGGCTCGCCGGTGGCCACGTACCAGTGGATGAGGTCCTCGTCGATCGCCGCGAAACGCACCGCGGCGGTGTCCACCAGCTCCGCCCGCCGGCCGTCGATCGCGAGCGCCACCCCGGTGTGGACGCGGTGGACCCGACCTGAAAGCCGGCGCAGCATGGCCGCGGCCTGCTCCTCCGAAGCCGGCTTCCCGAGCAGCTCGCCGTCGATCTCGACCACCGTGTCGGCGCCGATGACCGGCTCCTGCCTGAGGCGGGCCGCGACCTCACCCGCCTTGTCGCGCGCCGCCCGCGCGGCGAAATTGGCGGCCGGCTCGCCGTCCTCGGGGATCTCCTCGATCGCGGCGGGCTGGACTCGAAACCGGGCTCCCATGAGTTCGAGGAGGCGACGTCGCCTGGGGGATGCGCTGGCGAGCACGAACTCGGCCCCGTGATCCGGGCGTTCGGGCGATGAGGAGCCGGGACGAGGCATCCTCGATCACCCGCGCAGGCGGACCACGACCACCGACTCGGAACGGTCCAGGATCTCGACGACGGCGCCCACGGGTATCGGGCGGTCGGCCTCACTGCGGGCCGCCAGCTTGAGCGGGGAGCCGCCCAACTCGACCTCGACCTGACCGTAGCCGTGGCGGGGAATCTCCCGCACGACGCGAACCTCTGGAAGTGCCTCTGCGAGCCCCTCGGCCGGATCACAGACCCGCGACAGCCACGACCGCAGCAGGAAGATCCCGATCAGTCCAGCGGCGGCCCCGATGGCCACCGTCCGGGAGGGCTGGATGGCGGTCAGGCCGTGGACCGCCAGGCACACGAGACCGAACAGAGTGAGGAACGACGACAGCAGATCGGCAGCCGGGAATCGGAGGGCCCGAAGGTGATCGTGGGCGGGCACGATCACGTGGTCGCAGAGTTCGCTCGGGTGCAGGAGGCGGCGGGCGAAGCCGCTCACCATCGCGAGCGTGAATCCGGCGAGGAATACGAGCAGGTAGACGAAACCGAGGGTCACCGGGTCAGTATAGTGCGGTCGGATTTCAAAAACGCGATTCGAACGACCCGCGTGGCCCCCAAACCGCGCCCGGCGCCGGCGATCAGGTGACCAGGTCGCCCGGTATCAGCCTCCGCATGTCGTCGGGGATCGGGCTGTCGATGGTGAGCATGCTGCCGGTGTCGGGGTGCGGAAGGACCAGGGAGAGGGCGTGGAGCAGAGGACGCGCCGCCGAGTCGGCGCGGAGCGAACCGTAGAGGCGGTCTCCGACGACCGGAAATCCGATGTCCGCGAGATGCACCCGGATCTGGTGGGTCCGTCCCGTGACGAGCGAGCAGCGGACGAGGGCCGTCCCGTCCTCGAGCCGCGCCAGGACGTCGACGTCGGTGCGGGCGGCCCGCCCATGGTCGGTGCAGGTGAAGCGCCAGCGGTGGGTCCGGTCGCGACCGATGGGGCGGTCGAGGGTGAAGTGGTCGCAGTGAGGGGTGCCCTCGACGACCGCCAGGTAGCGCCGCTCCACAGATCCTCCGTCCCACGCGCGGCGCAGCATCGGCAAGGCCTGTGGCCGGCGTGCGAAGAGCACGACGCCGCTGGTGTGGCGGTCGAGACGGTGGACGAGGCGGACAAACGGCCGCCCGCCCTCGCGTTCGGTCAGCCAGAGAAGGACCTGATGGTCGAGCGCCTGGTCGCGAGCCCGCGTGCGCTCGGCGGGCTGGGTGAGGGTGCCGGCCGGTTTGTCGACGGCGAAAAGCCAGGGATCGGAATGGAGCACCCGCACGTCGGGCGGTCGGGCGCTGGCGGCGACGCCGATCTCGGCGGCGTCGGCCCTGACCTCGATGATGTCGCCGTTCGCCACGGTCCGCGACTGCACGTGGACCTCGACCCCGTTTCGGCGGACGGACCCGTCCGCGATCAGCCGGCGGGCGGCGCGCCGGCTGAGCTCTGTGGCAGCCGCGAGAAACTGGTCGAGGCGACGCCCGGCATGCTTCGGTGCGACGACGAGGCTGGTCCGACCGGTCACAGCTCGGGCTTGATCTCCCTGGTCGCCGGCAGAGCGCGCGTGCGGGCCCACGACCGGATCGCCTTCAGCTGCTCCTCCATGGTCTTCGACAGCGGGATGATCTTGCTGAACGCGGTCAGCAGATCGTTCTGGGTGACCGCTTCGCCGCGGGCGTGGGAGGTGATGCGGGCCGACTTCACCGCCTGCTCGATCTCCGCCCCGTTCCAGCTCCTGGTCGCTGACGCGAGCAGGATGAGGTCGTACTTCGACGGCTCCAAGTCGTTGCGCTCGAGGTGGATCGAGAGGATTTCCTTGCGCTCCTCCTCGTTCGGAAGATCGACGAAGAAGACCTGGTCGAAGCGCCCCTTGCGGATGATCTCGGCCGGCAGCAGGTTGATCCGGTTGGCTGTCGCCGCCACGAAGACGTCGGTACGGTGCTCCTGCATCCAGGTCAGGAAGGTGGAGAAGATCCTGGTGTTGGAGCCGGTGTCCCCCTCATGGTAGCCGGCAATGCCCATTTCGATCTCGTCGATCCACAGGACGGCCGGCGCGACCGACTCCACCGCGTCGAGGGCGCGGTGGAAGATCCACTCGGCCGAGCCGTGGACTCCCGCGAACACCAGGTTCATGTCGAGGCGGAAGAGAGGCAGCTTCCATTGGCGCGCGACCACCTTCACCGCGAGGCTCTTCCCGCAGCCGGAGATGCCCATCAGGAGCACGCCGCGGGGGCTCGGAATGCCCTGCCGGCGGGCCTCGGGCAGGAACAGCGTGCTGCGCTCGTCGACCCACTCCTTGAGCTGGTCGAGGCCGCCGAGCGTGGCGATCGATTCGTCCGGCGGTACGAACTCGAGAATGCCTTCCTTGCGGGTGATCTGCTCCTTCTCGTCGAGGACGGCCTGGAAGAAGTCCTCGTTCATCCCCTCGTGGCGGTCGAGAAGCCTGCGCAGCAGGTGTTCCGACTCGGTCAGCGACATCCCCTTGAGCGACCCCACGAGACGGTCGAGATCTGACGATCCGACCTCACGGTCGCTGCAGATGCCGGTGACCAGCGAGCGGAGCTCGTTGTCGTCCGGGAACATGGAGACCACGATGTAGGTGAGAGGCTTGAGGGCGTCCGGCACCTCGTTGGACTGCTGCAGGAGAAAAAGGAACTTGCCGGTGTTGCGGATCTTCATGGCGGTGTCGCGCATTCGGCGCCGCAGCTGCCGGTCCTCCGTCAGCAGTCCTTCGAGGTCCTTGAGAAGGTACAGTCCTCTGGGCGCCGAACCGCCGATCCAGGCCAGCGCGTCCATCGGGTCGACGGCGCTGTCGCCGTCGTGGTCGATGAATCCATCGACACAGTTCCAGACGTGGACCGGCAGCTGGTCGGGCTTGGCGGCCGCCCCGAAGCGGCGAAGGATGGTTTCCTGGCGGTCCTCCTCCGGGCTCACGAGAATCGTGATCGGGTAGGCCGACGAAAGCGCGGTCCGGATCTGCTCGACGGTGTTGAGCATCGGACCTCATTGTATCGCGCGCGTGATCGACAGGGTGAGTGGGAAACGCAGGGTGCCCCGCCGGCAGTGCGAAGCCTCGACCAGCACCTCAGCCCGGCCGCGGGCGGGCGCGCGTGCGCGATGCGGCCAGGAGCTGCCGGGTGACGGGGTGCTCGGGTTCGGCGAAGATCCTCGACACCGGGCCCTCCTCGACGATCCGGCCGCGCTCCATGACCAGGACGCGGTTGCAGGTGGCACGCACGACATCGAGATCATGCGACACCAGCAGCAGGGTCAGCCCCCTGGAGTCGCGCAGCCGGGCGATCAGATCGAGGATCTGGACCTGGACCGAGCGGTCGAGTGACGACACCGGTTCGTCGAGGATCAGAAGTTCCGGACCCGGGGCGAGAGCGCGGGCGATGGCGACCCGCTGCCGTTCTCCGCCCGAAAAGGTGCGCGGCAGCCGGTGGCCGCACGCGGGCGGAAGCCCGACCTGCTCGAGCAGCGTGTGCACCGCCTGGCGGCGGTGGCTCGGCGACCCGACCCGGTGGGCGTCGAGCGGCTCGGCGATGATCGAGGCCACGCTCTGGCAGGGATCGAGGGACAGGGTCGGGTCCTGGAACACCGCCTGAAAACGCTTTCGGAGGGGCCGAATCCGACGCTCCGGCCATAAGCTCAGCGGCTGGCCGTCGAAGCGAACGACCCCCCGGTCCGGACGGTCCAGGAGGAGGAGCAGCCTCACCAGCGAGGTCTTGCCGCAACCCGAGCTTCCGACCAGTCCGATCGCCTCGCCGCGAGCGATCTCGAAGCTGACGTCGTCGACGGCGGCCACAGCTGCCCCCCGACCTCTCCCCGGGCCGTGGAAGGCTCGGCACAGGCCGTCGGCGTTGAGCAGGACCTCAGGTGAGACCATCCCGCACCTCGGGGTCGTGTCGAGGAAGTGTCTCGACGAGGCGGCGGCTCGCCGCGTGGGATGGGCTCGAAAGGACGGTTGCCAGCGGGCCCCGATCGACGATCTCGCCCCCACTCATGACGAGCACCCGATCCGCCACCGCCTGCACCAGAGAAAGATCGTGGCTGATCAGCATCAACCCGAGCCCCTGCTCGGCGGCGAGGCGCTCGAGGAGCTCGAGGATGCGGAGCTGCGTACCGACGTCGAGGGCCGAGGTCGGCTCGTCCGCAATCAGTGTGTGCGGCTCGCCGACCAGCGCGAGGGCGATCATGACCCGCTGCGCCATGCCCCCGGACAGCTGGTGGGGATGGGATCGCGCCACCCGCTCGGGATCGTCGATTGCAACCATCCGGAGCCAGTGGAGGACGGCAGCTCGCCGCCGCCGCCGGCCGAGGCGACGGTACAGACCGATGGCCTCGGAGAGCTGGTAGCCGATCGTGTACACCGGGTTGAGGACGCTCGCCGCTTCCTGGAAGACCAGGCCGACCTCCCCGCCGCGGAGTCGGCCGAGCACTCGCGGCGGAGCGCCGAGGACGTCGGTGTCCGCAACGCGAACGCTGCCGCTGACGATGCGGCCACCCTCGGGCGCCAGACCGAGGGTCGCCAGCGCGGTCAGGCTCTTGCCGCTGCCCGACTCGCCGACGAGGGCGACACGCTCGCCGCGGCAAAGGTCGAAGCTGACGTTCCTCACCACCTCGCGCCATCCGCCTCCCGCGGCCGGGAAGGCGACGCTGAGGTCGGTGACGGTCAGCAGCGGATCAGCCGGCATGACGATAGACGTCGAGCGACTCCGCTTCGGGATCGAGGGCCGCGAACACCGTCGTCCGCTGTGGCGGGCGTCCCCATGTGGCGAGAACGGCGTCGGCTGGATCGAGGACACCGTTGCCCTCGTCGGACAGCAGCACCATCCACCGCCCGCCGCTCGAGGCGAGATCGCCGGGCATGACGTCCAACATCCAACGAAGCCCCTGCCCGCCGTCCGGTGAGCGCACGTCGGGCACCGTGGCGATATGCTCGAGCCCGCCCCGGTCCAGTTCGGCGGTGCCGGCCGCCGCAGTGGCGGCGAAGGTCCACGACGAGACCACCAGCCGGTCCTCGACCAGCGCCGTGAACGGACGGTTGAAGGCCTCCTTGGTCACCGATCGCCAGCTCCCGGGCGGCTCGTCCTCGGGTTCGAAACCGGGCAGCCGGAAGAGTTCACCGACCTCCTCTCGGATGCCTGGCGCGAACGAGCCCGAGCGCCACACGGCGGCGAGATCGGGCGTGCCGAGCTTATCGACTCCTGCGGAGGCGACCGAGTGCACCGGCCTCGGGTCTTCCAGGGACTCCGCGATCTCGAGGCGCGCGTACAGCCGAAAGGTGCCGACGGCCCCGAAGGACAGCGTCTCCGGCGTTCCGAGGTGGTCGTCGTTGTGAGGTTCCGGAAGGCCTGCCGCGCGAAGGCCCCTCCCCATCTCCGGCGCGAGAAAGGTCCGGTACCGGAGCCGGTTGCCGGCGGTCTGCGGCGTCACGCGGCCGCCGAGGTTCGCGCACTCGACCGAGAACCAGAACACTCGTAGGGTGCGGTCGTCCTCGATCCATGAATCGGACCGCAGGTGATCCACCGGGCTGCCGCCGATCGACAGCCGTTCCACCGGAGCCAGCCAGCGGTCGTCCCGGCCGAGCTGGGAGATCTTCACCGCGAGCGCGACGGACACCGGATCTCCGGCCTGGACCCGGCGTCGGCCGTCGCGATACACGGGGTCGGACGCGGTGGCCGTCACCACCCTCACCTCGGCCGGCAGCGGGCGCCTCGAGTCCTTGATGTGATGGAGTGCCAGGGGAAGCGTGATCAGAGCGACGAGCACGAGGAAGATCGCGAGGAACAGGCGTTGCTCTTTGAGCATGAGGAGATTGTAGCTTCGCCCGCTTTGGCAATCGTCTATCATCGATCGGTGACCGTCGCGAAGATTGCCCGCAACGTCGTCTGGCTCGCCGTCGGCGAGCTCGCGATCAAGGGCGGTGTGGTGGTGGCGGTGATCGTGATCGGTCGTGAGCTCGGACCGTCGGCGGTCGGGGTGTTCTCGGTCGCGTACGCGGGCGCTCTGGTGGCGGTTCTGGGGCTCGCACTCGGCCAGCAGGAGGTCCTGATTCGGGAGGTGGCCCGGGCCCCGGGACGGGCGCGACGGCTGCTGGCGGCGGCGAACGGCCTCCAGCGGTCTGTGGCACGGGCTGCACTCCCGGCCGCGTGCGTCGCGGCCGCCCTGGTGCCGCAGCCGGAGCTCCGGCTCGCGCTGCTGGCATTCGTGCCGTACGCCTTCCTCCGCACGACCACGGTCACCGCAGGCGCCGCATTCAAGGGCCTCGACCGCATGGATTTCGAGTCGCTCGCGCGCGGTTTCGAGGTGCTGATCGCTCTCGCGCTGATCATTGCGTTCACGGCAATGGGGTGGGGGGTGTGGACCGCCGGAATCGCGTTTTCGGCCGGTTCTCTGTGCGGCCTGCTGTGGCTGCTGGGCCGCCGTCAGCGTCTCGGCGACGACGGCGTTGAAGTCTCCCGATCGATGATGCTGCGCGAGGGCCTGCCGTTCATGGCGCTGTCAGTCACTGCTCAGCTCGTCAACAGCTCGGGTCGTTTCCTGCTGGTCGGCTTCGATGTCGGCATGGCGGAGATCGGGTACCTCGGTGCAGCGGGCACCATGGTGTGGGCGATGGTCACCGTCCCGCAGCTGTTCGCGGTGGCGGTCTACCCCACATTCTCGCGCATGGCGGAGAGGCGGGAGTCCCCGCGTGCCGTGGGCGTCTCAGCGGTGCTGGTCGGCATTGCGGGCGGCATCGCCAGCGCGGTGGTGCTGCGCCTGCTCGGCTCGCCGCTCATGATCCTGGCCTTCGGCGCCGAGTTCGCGGCGGGCGTGCCGCTCCTGGAGCGCCTTTCGCTGGCCCTGCCTGGGGCGTTCGCCGCCATGACCATGGGCGCCGTGCTCGCGGCCTGGAGGATGCAGCGGCGAACCATGGTGATGTACCTCGTCGCTCTCGCGATCGGCGTCGGTGTCAACATCGCGTTGATTCCGACCGAAGGCGCGATGGCGGCCGCGACCGCTGCGGCGGTGGCGTACAGCTCGTTGGCTGTGATGCTGGTGGTGCTGCTCATCGCGCCACCGAGGACGGGTGTTCAGTCGTCCTTGTAGCGTTCGCGGAGCCTGATGGTCCTGTACAGCTCGGTGTACTTCTGCACCAATCTCCCCAGATTCGGCAGAGTCCGTATGACGTCGGTGCCGATCTTTCGACCGGACAGCGTATCGAGAACGGCCTCTGCGAGCCCGGCGGCGCCCTGCGCCGGGTGAACCAGCTCGCCGGTGGACCAGAACTCGAGCCTGTCACCGACGGCTCCCAGATCGAATGCCACCACCGGTGTGCCGGTCGCCAGGCATTCGTCGACGACCATGGAGTAGGCCTCGGGCCAGATCGACGGCAGCACCGCGACCGCGATCTTGTTCTTCACCAGCGACTCCCCGAGGGTTCCGGGCCGGTAGTAGCCGACAACCTTGACGCCCTTGGCCTGTTTGATCTGGGCGATCAGCTCCGGGTCTCCGGGGCCGAAGACGAAGCCGGTGGCCTTCTTCTCCTGTGCCCTCAAACGCCCCATGACAGGCGGAATGAGCCGACCCCCCTTGTGCGGAAAAACGCCGCCGACGAAGCCGATGTTGGGGTGCAGCTTCGATCGGTCGACAAAGGTTTCCGGTCGCCTCGTGCTCGGGGCAATCACTTGCTCCATCTGATGCTCGCTGCGGCTCGGAAACAGTTCGAGATGCTGGCGCTGAAGAAAGGCGGATGGGAAGATCAGCGCGGTTGCGGAGTAGATCGAGGCGGCGCTGATCTTTCGATAGTCCTGCTGTGGGTAGCGGCTTTCAGGATCGATCTCGCGCAAGCAGATCTGGCAGCGGTCGGCGTCCTCGCAGTAGTCGCAGAAGCGGCCGGTGATGGCGTCGATGAGGTGGGGGCGGCGGCAGTACAGGGAGAAATCGTTGATCGAGATGATGGTTCGCATGCCGGCCTTTTCCAGGCCGTGCGGGAGGTTCACTGGCAGCCCGAGGATGTTTTCGATGTGGATCAGGTTGGTGCCGACGAGCCGCGCGCCGCGGGCCAGCATCTCCACCAGGTTCGCCTTGTCGCCGAGCGGGTAGATACCGCCATGCTCCTCCAACCATAGCTCCAGCCACCAGGAGTCGTCGCGCGGGTAGGCGAGGGCGACCGGTCGCCGCATTTTCTCCTCGGCGAGCCGATCGAGCATGTGAACCTGCGAGCCGGACCTGATCGGGGCTGGGGGGAACGGCGACACGTTGAGCACCGGCGGGGGATCGAAGCCGATACTCAGCTTTCCTGATGCGATGTCGATCTTCTTGAGCTTGCGGAGTCTCTTGCTTTCCTCGCTCCTATCCTTGACTCTGTTCTTGTAGGCGGGCAGGCCCTCGCCTCGAATGAACCGTATCTTGGAGTCGGTGCGGAGCCCGAGATCGATCTTCATCGCTTGCTGACCCTGGTCCCTTCAGGTCGTCGAACCGTGATTGCAATGGTGACACCGGGCAAGCGGTGCCGCACGCGACGCCCTCGTCTCTAGGATACCGTGCCTCGATTTGGCGGGGAATCGGGGGCGCCCGGCGGCGCCGCGAACCGGAGCTCAACGCGGTCGTGCGCGACCTTCAGACGGAGCCCTTTCGGCCTCGTGCTTCGAGAGGGCGAAAAAGGTCGACGACCGCCGCAGGGCCTGACGGCGCTCCGGTGGCACCAGCGGTCCGGCGAGGCGCAGACCGAAGAGCCGAATGGAGCTGCCCATCTGCAGCGCTCGCGCGGTTCGCAACGCTCGCGACGCCCCGAATCTCTGGTCGGCGAGGCGAAGCAGGTCCGGCCACGCGGCCTCGGCTGGGTCGGGCCAAAGCTGAAGGTCGTCGCGAGACGGCCTGTTCCCGTTGTGCAGCACGACCCTGAAGCTCTCGAGCACCTCGATCCGCCATCCGCCGCGCGCCGCTTCGACGCACAGGTCGAGATCGTGGCCGAGCCGGTCACAGCATGGATCGAGGGGACCGTGGCTCAACCACACGCTGCGTCGAATGGCCATGGCGGACGCCGAGACCCAGTCCACGGGACCGCCGGTTGTCCGCGCCGTGGACCGAAGCCATTGGAGCAGGCGCAAGCTGCCGGCCAATGACGGGAGTCCGGTGGCTTCCAAGAAACACTGCAGTGCGGACGGCATTCGGCCGCCGCTCCAACGCGGCGGTCCCTCGGGGTGGTGCACGACGGCGCCGGCAATGCCGAGGTTGCGGTCGTTCGCGAACGCCTCGGTGACTGCGCCGAGCGACGGTCGCGCGACCTCGATGTTCGGATCGAGCACCAGGACGACCTCGCCGGACGAACGGGCGATGCCGTGCCCGGCAGCCTCGGAGAATCCAAGGCTCTGAGGAAGGCGAACAACGATGTGGCGGGGGTACTTTCGAACAACGGAGTGCACGGTGTCGTCGGAGCTGCCGTCGTCGACGATGACGACCTCGTTGGGCTGCGGATCGCACAGCCACAGTGACGCCAGGCACTTCAGCGTCTGTTCACGCATGTCGTGGGTCGGGACGACCACAGAAATTGAGACCCGATCGGCCATGATGACGCCCTTATCCTAGCAGTCTTTCGAGGTGTCGTCCGGTGTTCGGCAGGCGAGAATGTGGCGTCCATCACATGCCGGCAGGGGTGGTCTTCGGCACGATCGGGATGGAGGGTCGCCGGGAGCTTTTGCGACGCGCTCCGGCGGGCGTTACCTCGGGCGACCTGGCCCGTCCTGATAAACGGCAGATGAACAACAGGAGGTCTTCATGAAGTCGAGAACGGTGGCCATTCTTTCGGTGCTGACGCTGGCGTTCGCCGGCGCTGCCGGCGCCAACGATGCTCCGGCGGTTGACGAATTTTCCGAGTACAGCGGGACCTACGGGATGAAGGTGACCATCACTGACACGTCGCCGGCGTACGTTGAGACCGACACACCGAGCGGCGAAGCCACCTACACCTTCCGCTTCTATGTCCGGGCCAACTGTCTGACAATGGCGGGCGACGGGTTCAGCCTGTTTGAGGCACTCGACGGATCGGACAACGTGTGGGCGCGTGTGATTCTCGATCAGAGCGGGTCGGACCGCATTGTCAAGTTCGAGGGCCGCGTGGATGGCGGCACGTATTTGACCTCGAATTCGACCGTGCTGCCGGCCGGATGGCATCTGATCGAGGTGACCTGGAAGGCCGGTTCGCCGGGCAGTCTCGAGGCGCGGATCGACAATACGGCGGTCCAAGACCTGCCGAGCTTGAGCAACAGTACCGGCTCGATCGAAACCGCTCGAATGGGTGCTGTGGCGGGCGTCGACTCGGGCACCTCGGGAAGCCTGCTCTTTGACGATTTCGCCTCATTCCGCACCGACTCCGTGATCGGCCCCGTCGAGGTCTTCAGCGACATACCCTCGAGCGCCTGGTACCTGCCCGATGTGCTGGCGATCTACGGGGGCGGCGTCACGACCGGTTGCGGTGTAGGCGTCTATTGCCCCTTCGACACGGTAACCCGCGCACAGATGGCGGCGTTTATTCTCCGAGGGGAGAATGTAGACGCATGCTCTTACGCGCCGCCTGATGGTCCTGGAACCCCCACGTTCGCCGACGTCAACAGCGGCCAGTGGTTCTACGACTGGGTCGAGGAGTTCTACGATGAAGGGTTCACCGGCGGCTGCGGCACGAATCCGCTGATCTATTGCCCCTTCGACGCCGTCAACCGCGGCCAGATGGCGGTCTTCCTGCTGCGCGGAAAATATGGTGCAAGCTACGTTCCACCCGCCTGCTCCGGCGGCAACTCCGGGTTCAACGATGTGCCCGACACCCATCCATTCTGTAAGTGGATCAAGAAGCTCGGCGAGGACGGTATCACCACCGGTTGCGGCGACGGCAACTACTGCCCCTTCGACTCGGTGACTCGCTCGCAGATGGCGGCCTTCTTGCAGCGCACCTACAGTCTGACCAGGGTGCTGCCCAACGACTGACCTCCAACCTGAGACATCTCAAGAGACTCCGGCCCGGCGAACACGCCGGGCCGGTTTTTCTTGCTTCGGTGTTTCGCGCGAGGGTTTTCTAGGGTCCATAGAGCTCGAGCGAAAAGGCGCGCTCGAGGAAGGCAGCCATCTGGGCGCGGGTGACGATCTCGCCCGGGCAATAGAGCGAGCCGCCGCAGCCGAGGGTGACCTGGTACGAGGCGATAAAGTGAACCTCGGGGCAGGCCCAATCGTCCGCGGTCAGGTCAGCGAAAACGGAGGCGCCCCCGGGTGAGCAATCGTAATCGCCCATTCCAAGGACCGTGCCGGTGGTCGGAATGGGGTTGTCGCCAGCCATTGCGCGGGCGAGAAACGCCGCCATTTCCCTTCTGGCGACTGGGTCGTTCGGACAATAGAGCGACCCGCCGCATCCGAGGGTGATCTCATGAGTGGCCAGGTAGTGAACCGCGGCACAGGCTGAATCGGTAGGAAGGATGTCATCGAACAATGATGTGCCTCCGGGGGAGCAGTCGTAGCTCCCTTTGCCCGGAACCACCCCGGTCAAGGGAATCTCGGCGGGGCCGGTCATGGCGCGGGCCAGGAACAAGGCCATCTGCCAACGCGGTACGATGTCGCCCGGGCAGTAGAGCCCTCCGCCGCAACCGAGGGTCACGCCGTGGTGGAGAATGGTCTCCACTGACGGATAGGCCCAAAAGTCGGTAGCCACATCGGTAAAGCTCTCACCGATGTGCAGCACCCATTCGGCGGTCTCGCCGCTGCTCAACAGCTCGTTGAGCGTTCGGTCCACATGGCCAGCCGGACGCGAGCTCGAAACCCGAACGCTATAACAATCACCCTGACCGGAGCACGACTGCTCGGCCCCGGCAGGGATGTCACCGTACGAGGCGGTGTCCTTTGCGATGAGCAAACCGGTGGCGGCGGATGCCTGGCCGGTGATCGACGGCGCCACGAAGGTCCCCGGATTGAACCAAGAGGGAGCGAGACGGAACTGCTCGCCGCGCTCGAGAACCCCGTTGTCGAGGCCGTCAACCAGCTCGACCTCGAGGCCGTTCGGCTGCAGCGAGGTGTCACCGATCAGCGCCTGCTCCACATCCACCAGCCCGTGGCCCCACGAGTTGTTCGGACCGTCGACGTTGTCGCCGCCGCAGCCCTCGACAATGCCGGTCAGCCGAACGGCGGTTTCGTTTATCTGAGCCTCGGTGGCGGTCTGGTCGTTGGTCAACTCCGGCAGAGCGGACCACAAGATGGCCACGGCACCGGCCACGTGCGGCCCGGCCATGCTGGTGCCGGACATGGTTCCGTAGCCTCCGCCCGGAAGCGCGGAGCGGATTCCAGACCCCGGGGCCGCGATATCGGGCTTCATCAGCGTCGGGTCGTCGCCGTTGGTGGCCGCCGGTCCCCGGCTCGAAAAACTGGACAGCTGGTCCGACGACGTGGTCGAGCCAACTGAGTAGACCGAATCGTAGATTGCCGGCGGGTCGGTGACGGTTGCGCACGAGGGACCGTCGTTGGTGGCCGACACCACGGTCATGATGCCGGCCGCCCGTTGCGCGTCGATGGCGGCCTGCAGCGTGTCCCACGAGCAGCCCTCCGACGGTGGGCACGACCACGAGTTGTTGGTGACGTCGGGAGCCTTCGAGGGATCCCCTTCTGCCGGTGTGGCGCTGTAGGGATACGGGGCCAGGAAGAACTCGAGGCATTCGATGTAGGTGGCCGGGGTGCCATTGCCCGCGTCCATGTTGCGGCAGGCGATCCAGCGGGCGCCGGGTGCCATCCCGATCTGGTTGGAGCCGCCGTCGTCGCCCACGACCGTGCCGATGGTATGGGTTCCGTGCCCGTGGTCGTCGCACGGCTCGGGCGAGTCGCTGCCGCAGGGGTTGTCGCCGGCGTCGTGGATCGCGTCGTGCCAGCTGTAGTCGTGGTCTGCCGCCTCACCGTCCCAGCCCCGGTACTGGTCGCGAATGGCTGGATGGTCCCAGTCGACCCCGGTGTCCTGACCGCCAACCACGATGCCTTGGCCGGTAAAACCCAGCGCCCATGCCGCGGGCGCGTTCGTGCGGGAGACGCCCCATTCAACGGCATTCGGTGCCTCGCTGGATGATCCTGGGGCAGTGGAGGGCAGTTCGTTGTGGATCACCGGGTTGCCCTCGATCCTGAGGACGTCGGGGCGTCTGGCAAGGCGTTCAACCAGCTCGCGGTCGCCTCGCACCAGCACGGAATTGACGATCATGAACGGACGATGCCAGACGCCCTCCTTCTCGAGCAGTGCCCGCAGATCCGCCTGGCTGCTCTCGGCAGTGTCTCGGAGTGCCTGGAAAACGAAATGTCCTTTCGCAGCCTTCGACTCGAGCGAGCGCGCGGGCTGTAAGTCTGCCTGCTCGCGCAGCACCACAAAAAACTGCGCCTCGTGACCATCCAGCGTGTGCTCGAGCACCCAGGGGTGGACGGGGGCAGGCGTGGGTGCGCCGGCGCGGGCTGGGACGACGGATGCGAGAGCGACAACGACGAGAACTGCACTGATGGTTCGGGAGATGTTCACGATGCCTCCGAGGGCCCAATTTTAGGGATGCAGCAGCGCATACAAAAAAACCGGCGCGCCGCAGCACGCCGGTCGAATACGCTCGAATGAGCGACTAGTAGGGCCAGTGCAGGCCGAGCGCGCGGGCCAGGAAGGCCGCCATTTCGGCGCGAGTCACTGTCTGTCCCGGGCAGTAGTTGTTCCCGCCACAGCCGACGGTGATGCCGGCGTCAACAAGGGCTTCCACGTTCTGGAATGACCAGTGGAGGGTGCCCACGTCGTCGAACGTGGCGGTGCCAGGGGCCGGAGCGATCTGACGGTTCCAGTACAGCCGGCAGGCCAGCAATCTGTGGTCTGTATTGCCTGGATCCATCCAAACCCTGAGGCCGTAAAACTGGGCATTGGTGAGAGCGTAGCGGATGGTCTCACCGACCGAGGTCCAGATCTCCCCCCAGCCTGTGTCGTAGTCCCTTGTCATGGTGGTTACGTTTGTGTACGTCGGGGGACCATTGGGGAAAGGATATTCTACGCGTTGAAAGGCCCAGTCGATGTTCTGGGTGGCGTCAGTGTCATAGGTGAAGCAAGCGACTCGGTCGAGATATGCCCCGGCCGGAAGGTTCATCGGCGCGATGACGTATCCGTTACTGCACGTCGTGCCGTCAATGGACTCAAGGTAGAAGCCGTACCACGAGTGGTATCTCATGGTGCATTCGTTCGAAGATACTGGGACGAACTTGGCGCCCATAAGGTGATAGTACTGCCATTCCAGGCCGAACGACGAGCCTTTTGGAGCCGCGCCATCCTCACTGGTTAGCCCGTCCCAGAGGTGTTCTCCAACGATCTCGGATGGCAGCTTCTGCAGGTTCGGATCCGGCATCTCAGCCTCGACCCCTTGCGCAAAGAAAACTAGCGCCACTGCCAACATCACGACACAGGTCCTCTTCTCCATAGCTTTCGCCTCCTTTTCAGGTTCGGTCATCCATCAATTTCTGCCAACATTAGGTGGGAAACTCCGGCCGATCGCGACCTTTTCTGTGTACATTTATTGTTTCACTTCTTGCTCCGATTTTCAATTAAATTTATCAGGCCCAGGTAATAAATTACCTATTTCTGACGATGGCGACACTCTGTCCATTGGAATCGGCGCAATGTCTGGGCGGAGCGGGCTATTCGATTTCTGTATCGGTAGGGTGGTCTGCCGACTCTGGAGGATCGACCGGACCGCAAACATCATCCGGGCTGTCCCATGGCAGTATTTTTATCGATTGCTGATGTCCGAGGCGAGCGGCGCGACAATACCACTTCTCGGCTTCAACAATATCCTCTGAGACTCCGAGACCGTTCGCATAAAGGTTTCCGATCGCGAACATGGCGTCGGCGTTACTGCCGGCAGCCGCCTTGCGATACCAATCGAGGGCTATACCGTAGTCTTGAGCAGTGCCGTGCCCCATGTCGTACATGAAGCCGAGGGCATATTGGGCCGGGACCTGGCCGCCGGCGGCTGCGTTCGAAATCAAAGCGAATGCCCGATCGAGGTCGCGCTCGACGCCCCGGCCGGAGGAGTAAAGGTAGCCGAGCGCATATTTGGCGTTGTCATCGCCCTGGTCAGCGGCCAGGGAATACCACCTGGCGGCTTCCGACTCGTCCTTGTCGATGCCCTGGCCGTGCTCGTAGAGATAGCCGACCTCGTACTGAGCCCGAGCCAGACCCTGACTGGCGGCCTTGAGGAACCAGCGCGCTGCCGCGGCCTCGTCTTGCTCCAAACCGGCCGACCCGGTCGCATATGCTGCACCGAGGTCGTACTGGGCCTGGGCATAGCCAAGGTCGGCTGCGGCCCGGATCTTCTCTAACGCTTCGGGAGTATCAGCCTCAAAACCGCGGGCCGGATTGGCCATTGCGAGCGCATAGACGGCCTCCGGGTGGGACTGCGCGGCGGCTGCCTGCAGCCACCGAATCCCCTCGGGCGGACCTTTTTCGACGCCCCGGCCCTGCACGTACATCATACCGAGGGCGTACTGGGCGTCGGCGTTGGCGTTTTCCGCGGCCTTCAACATCCAAGCTGCCGCCTCCTCCATGTCGATCTCGACGCCGACACCCTGAACATGAAGCAGGGCGTAGGCATGCTGGGCCGGTGGCCAGTCCTGCTGGGCTGATTTGAGGATCCATTTGGCGCCCTCGTCAGTGTCGCGCTCGACGCCCACCCCTTTGAGATACGCGAGGCCGAGATTGAACTGGGCCCGGGCGTGGCCGAACGAGGCTGCGCGGTTGTACCAGTTGGCGCCGATCTCGGGATCGGCGGGCACACCCTCGCCGCGTGAGTACATGACGCCGAGGTAGTACTGGGCCTCGGTGGATCCGACCTCGGCCAGCGGTCCCCAGAGTTCGAGAGCGGTTTCGAAGTCGCCGTCCTCGTAGGCCGTTAACCCGACCTCGAGGCCGTTGTCTTCAGCCCCGATGCAGACGCCGGCGAGCGCAAGAAAAACAACCGTGGAGAGAGCTACGAATGCTGCAGGTTTCATGCTCATTGATCCATTCTACGGGAACCGGTCTTCCACAGAATGTTACAGCGGGCGTGCTGTAGAATCCCCGGAGATGCCGTCCGAAAGCAACCCGAAATCACCAGCCGATTCGACCGCCGACCATGCTCGGGCACGTGGTAGGGGGGGCGGGATGCGACTTGGACTCTGGTGGCATCGGGTCCGGCACCCGGTGGCTACTGTCAAGGCAATTGCGGCGACGGTCCTGCCGTTCCGGGTGCGCCGGACAATACTCCGAGTCATCGGACGCGGCCGGGACCGCGGACAATTCGTCGCGGGATCTACCGGCGGAGCGTTAGGCGCCGGCGCGAGCGTACATTTTGGAGATTCGCCCGCCCGGCCGACGATCATCTTCCTTTCGGTCATCGACTGGGAGCTGCGCGTACAGAGGCCGCACCACCTCCTGGGGCGTTTGGCGGCCCGTGGGTGGCCGGTGCTCTATGCCGGCACGGAGCTCGAGGGAGGCGGAGGCGGCGTGGTGTTCGTCGACCCGGAGCCGCAAGCGCCCGGGGTTCACGAAGTGCTTCTGCCGGCGTCGCGCAGTCGACGGGTGGGCGAGGAACGCCTGGCATCCGGCGACATCCGAATGGCCGCGGATGCGATTCGCAAGCTGGTGGCGAGCCATCGAATCGACTCGGCGATTGTCCTGTGCCAGAGCCCGGGCTGGCGGCCGCTCGCGGAGATTCTTCGTCGGGAGCACGGGTGGCCGATCGTCTACGACCGTATCGATCTCCACGAGGGTTTCTCGACCACCGCTCGGTCTGTTGGCGAGGATGACAACCGCCTGGTGAGCGAGGCTGATCTGGTGACGGCGACGGCCGCGCGGCTGGCGGAAGTGGAACGACCGACCCGGCGCCCGGTGCTTCGATTGCCGAACGGCTGCGACCCCGAGCACTGGCGACGCGTGGATACCGCGGGGGAACTGCAGGAATTGCCGCGGCCCATCGTGGGCTACTTCGGAGCGATCTCGGAGTGGTTCGACGTGGGGCTTGTTGAATCGCTGGCCGTGGCCCGGCCCGATTGGTCATTCGTCCTTATCGGGTCCACCTGGGGCGCCGACGTGACCCGTCTCGAGGTGCTGCCGAACGTCCATCTGCTCGGCGAACGAAAGTACTCTGAGCTTCCGAGCCTGGCCTCAGCCTTCGACGTCGGAATGATACCGTTCAAACGCACGCCCCTGACCGAGGCCACCGACCCGGTCAAGCTCTACGAGATGCTCGCTCTGGGTCTCGAGGTTGTGGCGCCCTCCCTGCCCGAGATTGCTCGCCTCGAACAACTCGTTCGTTTGGCCGACGACATCGAGACCTTTTTGAGAGAGCTCGATCAGGCAGTTGTGGGTGAAAGCATCAGTGTAGCCGAGCGACGGTCTTTTGCGGTCGAGAACTCGTGGGAGGCTCGCGTCGAGGTGCTCGAGCGGGCCATGGTCGAGCTCTTCCCGTCCGTGACCATCGGCATCGTGACGTTCAATAACCGCAAGCTTACCGAGCTTTGCCTTGCCAGCATCGAATCGCAGACTATCCATCCCAACTACGAGGTGGTGGTAGTGGACAATGCCTCCACGGACGGCACCGCCGCATGGCTCGGCGACGAGGTTGCTCGACGGCCGGGACACCGGGTGATTCTCAACGATGACAACCGCGGCTTTGCCGCCGCGTGCAATCAGGCCTTCGCCGGATGCGAATCGGAGATCCTCTGCTTCCTGAATAACGACACCATCGTCAGCCGGGGTTGGCTGTCCACATTGACGGAAGCGCTGATGGGGTCTCCTGAACTTGGGTTGGTGGGGCCATCGAGTGGTGGCGTCGCCAACGAAGCGCGGGTGGAGCCGGGCTACCAAGATCTGGGAGAACTGGAGGACTGGGCCGCCGACTTCGTATGGAACCATCGCGGTGAGGACTTCTCGATTCCCATGCTCGCCCTGTACTGCGCGGCGCTGCGGAGGACAGTGTGGGAGGAGGTGGGCGGGCTCGACGAGCGCTTCGAGGTCGGCCTGTTCGAGGACGACGACTTCAGCCGCCGCATCCGCCGGGCAGGGTACGATGTCCGGTGCCGGCGCGATGCGTGGGTCCACCATTTCCAGGAGGCCAGCTTCGGCAAGCTGCCGCCGGAGGCGTACGAACGGATCTACGAGGCCAACCGGCGGCGTTTTCACGCCAAGAGGCGCAGCGACAGCGCGGAGGGCGAATGAACGAGCGGTCGACCACAGCCCAGGCCGAGGGCGTGCCCGCGGGCGGGCTCGTCTACGACTCGTCGACGGCGGGGCGGCGACCGCTGTGGAGCGGGCTGCTGGAGGTGGTGCGCTACAAAGACTTCCTGCGCCTCCTGATCGCCACCAACGTCAAGAGCCGCTACAAACGATCGGTGCTGGGAATCGGCTGGTCGTTGCTGAGCCCTCTGCTGACGATGATCGTGATGAGCATCGCGTTCTCGGCGATCTTCCGCTTCTCGGTGCCGAACTACCCGGTCTACGTGCTCGCCGGACTCGTGTTCTTCGGCTTCTTCCAGGAGAGCACTACCCAGAGCATGCGGTCGCTGGTGTGGGGGAGTTCACTGTTGAAGAAGGTTTACGTCCCAGCGGCCACCTACCCCCTGTCGTCGGTGGGCACTGCACTCGTCAACCTCACCATGTCGCTGGCGCCGGTGCTTCTGATCATGCTGGTGCTCGGCCAGCGGCTGTCCTGGTCGCTCCTGTTCCTGCCGGTTGCCATGGTGCTGCTGGCGTGCTTTTCCCTCGGCGTCGGCCTCATCATGTCCACCGTTGCCGTCCGCTACACAGATGTGGTCGAGATGTGGGGGGTGCTGGTGCGGGCGCTGTTCTATCTGACGCCGGTGATGTACCCGGAGGATATCCTCCCGGAGCGTTTCGTGTGGTTGGTGCGGGCGAACCCCCTCTACCACCTCCTCGCGTGCTGGCGGGACCCGATCTACGCCGGCGTCCTGCCGTCGGCCGAATCGCTCGCGGTGTCCTCCGCCGGCGCGCTGATCGCGGTGGTCGCAGGATGGTGGATCTTCGTCAAGAACCAGCACGAGTTCGCGTTGAGGGCGTGACGTGAGCACCGCGCCTCGACCCGCGATCGCCGTCCAGGAACTCTCGCTGTGCTACCGGGTCTCGCACGAGAAGGTGACCTCGTTCAAGGAGTACGCGATCCGGAGGCTCAAGCGACAGCTGGCGGTGGGTGAGTTCTGGGCGCTGCGCGACATCTCGTTCGAGGTCCGGGCGGGCGAGGTCTTCGGCCTCATCGGCCGCAACGGTGCCGGCAAGACGACGCTCCTCAAGGTGGTGGCGCGGGTGCTTCGACCGACCGGCGGTCGGGTCGTGGTTCGCGGCCTGGTGGCGCCGCTGCTCGGCCTCGGCGCGGGGTTCAACGACGAGCTCAGCGGGCGGGAGAACGTCTTTCTGGTCGGCGCGACCCTTGGCTTTTCGAGCGCGGACATGGCGGCGCGTTTCGATCGAATTATCAACTTCGCGGGCCTCGCGGATTTCATCGACGCACCGCTGCGGACGTACTCGACGGGCATGCGCGCCCGGCTCGGCTTCGCGATCGCCACCGACGTGCGACCGGACGTTCTGCTGATGGACGAGATCATGTCGGTGGGCGACACCGAGTTCAAGGCGAAGTGCACCGAGCGGATCAACGAATTCCGCGACGGTGGAGCAACCGTGCTCCTGGTCTCCCACAATCTGCAGGCGGTGCGCAATCTGTGCACGCGCGCGGCTCTGCTGAGCACGGGCCGGTTGACGGCGCTCGGACCGGTGGACGAGGTGGTCAGCCTGTACACACAGGAGCCGTTGGCCGGGGTTGCGGGCGGTCAATCTGCCAAAGCGTCGGCGAGCGGAGGGGAGGGGGCGTGAGCAGGGTATTCAAGGATTTTCTGCTGGTGCTCAACCCGGCCAAGTGCGGCAGCAGCTGGCTGGCTCACGGTCTCACCGTACGGCCGCACATGATGTTTCCCCGCGAGTTTGACTTTCTCTACTTCGTGAACTTCTCGCTCGACCGTCAGTGGAACGCCGAGACGTCACAGGACAAGCAGTACCTCGCCGTCCGCCAGGACGAAGGTCTGACGCCGGAAGAAAAGATCGTCCGGCTGTATGAGATCGAGCGTGAGCGCCACGCCCACGTAGGGTTGCTGGTAGACAAGGCGCCGTCCAACATCCACTCCTTCCTTGAATTCCGCCACCTTTTCCGCGACACCAAGACCGTGATCCTCTACCGTGATCCGAGAGACGTATACATCTCGAACGAGCTCTACCTCCAGCGGCAGCTGCACAAGGTTGAGGAGCACGACGACGTCGGTACCTTCGAATACCTTAAGCAGAGCAAGGTCTTCGAGGCCTCGATCACGAGCTGCGAGAAAGTTCTCGCGGCGGAGCGCTCGCTCGAGGAGGACGGGGTCGATTTCCTCAAGATCACCTACGAGGGGATGAAAGAAGACTTCGTCGGCGTGCTCGAGCGGGTGATCGGGTTCAGCGGACTGCAGATTCCTGACGACGCGATGGTGAGCTCGCACTACGTGGACGAGCCGATTCCATTCGCCGATCACCTGCGGCGCGCGCGCGAGTTCAAACCGCTCTTTCGCAAGGGCATCGTCGGCGACTGGAAGAACCATATCCGGACGCCCGACGCGCAGGCATTCGTCAAAGAACGTTGCGGAGATCTCCTGGTGACCCTCGGGTATGAAGAGGGGCATGACTGGTGAGCCGGTATCGAACCGACATCTCACGCCGCCAGTTCATCAGCACCCTGAGCGCGTCGACTGTCGCGATAGGTCTGGCGGGATGCGGCGTTCGGGAGGAAGAACGGCCCGATATCGTCGTGCTGGTTCTCGATAGCCTGCGCGCCAAATCACTGCCGTTCCACGGCCATACACGGAACACGGCTCCCTTCCTTGCAGGCCTGGCGGCGCGATCGCTGGTCTTCTCCCGCTGCTACGCGGCAGCCACCTGGACCCGGCCTGCCGTGACCAGCCTGCTCTCCGGGTTGCCTCCGCTCGCCCACCAGGGCTGGCGATTCAACAAGGCCTTTCCCGAGAATCGATCGACCCTCGCCCGGCCACTCGCCGACGGCGGCTATCGAACCGGGTTCTTCACCGCCAACCCGGCCATCGGAGAAAGCTACGGGCTCGAGGGTCAGTTCGATCACGTCTCCTACGAGGCCGCCAGGGATCACGATCTGGGGTCGCGCGTGACCGATGAGTGCCTGGACTGGGCATCCGGAGCCGACGCGAACCGGCCGGCGTTTGTCTACATCCACTTCTGGCCGCCGCACGGACCCTACCTGCCGCCCGACGAGATTCTCGATCGACCGGATTTCCATGCAGCCCCGGTTGTCGACCATCTGCCGCACAGCTCCCGTTTCGGCGCCCGTCTATCGCTCGGCGACTCGGTGATCGGGCGGATTCCCTGGTACCAGGCTAAGGCCTCGCTGCAGACCGATCTGGCGGACTACCTGCGCCGCTACGAGGCCAATATTGCCTATGCCGACTCGCTCGCCGACGACTTCTTCAGGCGTTGGCAGGCGTTGCCACGGCGGCGGCGAACGATCTTCATCGTCACCAGCGATCATGGTGAGGCCCTCGGCGAGCACGGTCTGATGTGCGACCACGGCAAGCTCCTGATCGACGAAATCCTGCACGTTCCGCTCCTCGTCCACGACACCGTGCGGCGCCGGCCGTCGGTGGTGAACGAGGTGGTCTCACATCTCGACATCGCGCCGACCGTGCTCGTGATGGCTGGTCTCAGCGGAGATTTCGGGATGCTCAACTCGCCTCTCGTCGATGCCGCGCCGCCGAACCGGATTGTGGTCAGCCAGGAAGGCGCCTCGAGAGGGGAGAGTGGGTGGGCTCTCACCTCAGGTCGTTGGCGCCTGGTCTACAACGGAGGGTCTCGTTTCGGCGGTGCCTTGCTGATGGCGACCGAATACCAGTCCGTGGTGGAAGGTCCAACGACCTTCGTTCCAACGGCGCCCGGACGGAGCAGCATTCGATGGCCTGTGGTGCTGGCTCCGGACGTGACACTGGAGTCCCTGGCTCTCGCGCGGGCGGTGTTGGACGGTGGCGCGGCCGTGAAGCTCGCCGGCACTCTGCGCGGACCCGCGGGGGAGGGTCGTCTCGCCCTGCGCGCCTCGATAGGCGAAGAAAACGTCGAGCTCGGCGAGTTTTCGCCGGGTGACTTCGAAGGAACGGTTCCGCCTCTTCCGTTGCCCCCGGACGGCGGACGATTGCGCATCGAGGGGGTATGGAGAAACGGTCACGGCGATTCGCGACCCTGGGCAACGCTATTGTCGTTGTCCTGCATAGCGCCCGTCCGCCTCACCGATGCGCTGCAGCTGGCTGCCCTCGATGCGACACCCACGGCGGTGGTCCGCGGCCAGACCGTCAGATTGACCCCCGTTTGGCGGGTTCTCGGCAACGTGGATCGCGGGGTGGGTGTTCTCTGGCGGCTGGTGGACCGGGCAGGTCGGGTCGCCGTCCAGGAGGTGACGAGCTTCTTCCGGCCGCTTCCGGACCCCGAGGCCAAACCGAGACCTCTCATCGATCCCTGGCGCCTCGAGGAGCGAACGTTCGAGAAACGGCAGCTGCTGGCGGATGACTGTCTGTGGTTGACCGTGCCCCCCGATCTCGAGCCGGGGACCTACGATCTCGAGGTGGGTGTGGTCGACTACCCTCTCTATTTCAATCAGGGGCGCCTGTCGATCGCGAAAACGCCGACGACCTGCGCCTCGCTGGAAATCTCGGATTCGCAGCGCGACAGGCTGGTTGCCTGCGCCACTCGCGATCTCGGGCCGGAGGACCTTCCCGCGGCCGGCGTCGACCGGTCAACCGTCGACGTGCGCGACGCCCTCGAGCTGCTCGCGACCCGTCATCCGGGGCAGGGACAGCTCGATTTCTTCCTGGCTAAGACCGAAAGCGGGGCCGAGGGGCGCAGGTCGTTGTTGGAATCGTGTCTGGCCAAAGTGCCGAGCCATCTCGAGGCGAACCGCGAGCTGGCGATTCTCGGCGATGAAGAGTCGGCCGAACGGGTTGCTCGGCTGACGCCCGAGCACGAGCTGGCCGTGTCATTCAACGACGTTGTCGGTCTGGTCGGTTACGATCTCAGGCGCCACAGCGACCAGTTGTTTCTCACGCTGTACTGGCAGGCCATGATCTCGAGCCGATATCTGCTGTCGGCGGCGGCGTTCGCAGAGGCGGAGACAGTCACTGGAGGATCCGCGAGGTGTTCGCTGTGGTGGTTTCTCGGCGGTGCCAGGCGGCCCTCCTTCAGCTGGCTCGCGGGCGAGGTGGTCAAGGACACCGTGTTGCTGCCCCTCGAGCCCGGTTCGACCCGCCTCAGGATCAAGCTCAACCTCGAGGAGCGCTGGCGGCGCTTTTACAGCAATAATCGGGGATCCTTCAACGTGACCTCCGGCAACAAAGATGAGCGGCATATCGTGGTCGCAGATCTCGGCGTTCACGAGGTATCTGAGATCTCGACCGCGGGCGCCGATTTTCTCACCGGAAAAAGGAATGATGTCTCACAGTTCATGCTCTTCGACCTCGAGTCCGATCCTCACCAACGAACGAATCTCGTTGCGGAACGGCCGGATGTGTTGGCGAGTCTGCGCCACGAGCTCGATCAACTCATCGCTGCAAGCCCCGCGTGGTCGGACGATCTCAGCCAGGACGAGACCGAGCTGTCAGAGGAGACGCGGAAACAGCTCGAAGCTCTAGGTTATGTGGAGTAAGCGCGGCTGACATCGCGGCGAGTGGTGGGTCACCGACGGCGGTACCATGCCGCGATCCAGGTCTTGCCGTCGCGCTCCGGCACGTTTTTCAGTGGGGCCACCAAGGGATCGATGACGTCGATCCGGGGGTCGTGGAACGGGTGAACCGCGCCGTCGCTGGTGGCGTAGCAGAGATGGCCGTCGGACCGCTTACGAAAGTCGAAGGCGTGCAGCCCGGTCCACGCGGCGTGGGTCGCCTCGTCCTGCCAGCACTGGACCACGAGGACCCCGCCGGGCCGCGTGACGTCGACCATGTTCGCGAGCACACGGTCCGGCTGCTGGCTGTGGTCGATGGCGTTGTGGGACCACACGAAGTCGAAGTGCCCGCGCGGCAGGTGGCGGCTGAGATGCTCACCGGCGCAATCCACCATGGGGCAGATCTGGGGCCGGCCGTGCTTTTTCATCAGCGCGAGATACTCGGTGACCAGCGGGTCCACGGCGACGAGGTCGAAGCGTCCGGTGAAATAGCCGTACGAGAACACCGAACCCGGCCCCGAGCCCACATCCAGCACCCTGCCGCTGCGCGCTTTCTCGGCGCCGAGCGCGCGGATCAGGTCTTCGAGATCGTCGCGGTAGGCCCAACCCGGTTTGCTGAGGTCGAATCTGTCGAGGTAGAGATCGGAGTACTGTCCGTCGCCGGACAGCTGTTCCTCCCAGAAGCTGATCTCGTCCTGCCAATCGGGGCTCTGATTGACCGGGCGGCTGTTGTTATTGTCCATCTCCATCTTTCTCACCGGCGCCGATGGCGGACAGCGTGGGATGGCCTCCGCAGTCGCCGCCTCCAATCGGCGAGCTGCACGCGGAGGAGCCGCAGCCACGCCTCCTTGCGGTACAGCCAATGGCGGGCCCGTGCCGCGACGCTGTTGGCGCCCACGGTGCGGTCGATCGACGGGCTGAGGAGTTTCCGTGCGGTCGAGCCGATGCCCTCCCACATCGGCAAGTAGAGGTCGCGCTGGGCTTGGTAGTTGACGAGGGTGCCGGCGATGATCGTCCGGCGGACGTGGCGCCAGGTGTAGCGGCTGCGCTCGACGCGGTGCTGCACCTCGAGCTCCGGAGCAACGGCAATGCCGGCGCCGAGGCGCTGGGCGAGCGCGGCGGCGATGACCTCCTCGCTACCGGCGTAATCGCTGCCGACGCGGCCGTAACGGCTGCGGAATCCGCCCATGGCCAGCAGAAGGTCGCGGCGGGCGCACCAGCAGGCGCCCCACGGAAACTCCCACCATTCCTCGACCTCGTGGCAGGCGGTGGCGCCGGTAAGGAGCTGGCTCCAGTAGCGCTCCCACCCGGGATTCAACACCTCGGGCTTCGGTTCGGGCGGTTGGAGGCGGATATGGCCGCCGATGATGCCGATCCCTGGCCGCTCGGCGAACAGCCGCACTGCCTCGTCGACCAGCGAGGGACGAGCGATCGCGTCGTCATCGAGACAGATCACGATCTCTCCCCGTGCGACGGCGATGGCGGCGTTACGGGCGTGCGAGAGGCCCGGCACCGGGCAGCGGACGACGCGAATGAGCCCCGGGCGCTCACTGTCCGCGATGGTTTTCACGGATTCGATCTCGAGCTCGAGGTCCCGATCTCCGGGCCGGTTGTTCACCACCAAGACCTCGTACGACTCGGGACCGGCGTGCTGACGCACCGCGGACAGCACCGAGTCCCGAAAGGGAGAGATCACCTGGTGGGTGCAGATGACGATCGATGCACGCAGGGTCGCTTTCGGACCGGCTCCTTCGGCAGCGGCCTCGGCCGCCGCGAAGCTATCGCTCCGGGCGCGCACCTCGGCGGCCAGGAACAACGATTCGGCACCGTCGGCGGCCAACCAGTGACGGTACGGCTCCAGCGGTTCCGAGCCGCCGGTGGGACCAACCGCCACGCAGAGGTCCCAGGCAGCGTCAGGCTCCCGCGGGGCACACACGGTCGCCTCGGCAGTCTGGAGCGCGAGCACCTTGAGGCAGTTCTGGGGGAGCTTCGGTGGCGGCTCACCGGCCTCGTCCGGGGTAGCCACGCGCACCATGATCGACGTGAGATAGAAATCCGGCCATGGCTCCACGGCATCTTTCGCGGGATCGAACATCAGGTGGCCCGCTCGGCGGACGTGCCGCCGCAGCGCCTCGGCGAGTCCCGCGGTGGCAGAAGAGCGGTGTTCGATGTGCCAGAGGGCCGAGGTCAGCAGGGCGTCGCGGCGGAAATCGTCGAAGACCATCAACCGGTCCCGACCGCGGGTGATGCCGAGCTCTTCGTCGCGGGCGGTCAGCGACTCGTCATGAAAGCGGTAGTCGTAGACCGGTTCGTCGAAATCGGCGTGACGTAGCGTCAGCATCTCGTTGATTCGCATCCAGTAGTCGTAGTCCTCGGTGGTGAATCGGTAGCGACTGTAGTCGCCGAGCAACCACGCCACGCGGCTGCGGTACAGGAAGGCGGCACAGACGTAGTTGTTCGCCCAGGTATTGAGCTCACCCGGGTCGTGGGGCAGGTGGACGTGCTCGCTGCCGGGAGGCACCTGGTAGCCGGCGAACCAGGGCGAGTCGCGGAGCGGACCGCCTTCGTCGCCGATGATGTCCACGTTGGCGTAGACCATATCCCAATCCGGATGCCGCTCGAGACAGTCCACCATTGATTGCATGAACTCGGGTTTGCAGCGGTTGTCGGCGCTGGTCCAGGTGAGGAATTGGCCGCGCGCCATTCGGAAGCCGCGCGACAGGGTGCGGGGCAGCTTACGGTTCTGCTGGTGGATGACCCGCACGCGCGGGTCGCGCTTGGCGTAATCGTCGAGTACCTCGCCCGTTCGGTCGGTCGATCCATCGTTGATGGCGATGATTTCGAAGTTCGAGTAGGTCTGCGAGAGCAGGCTGTCGAGCGATTCATGGACGAGGTCGGCGCCGTTGTACACGGGAAGCACCACCGACACCAGACCCTCGTCCCCCGGGCAATGAATGCCTGAAGCCGCATCGCCGGCGATGGCGCCCCGCGCCCTCTTGAAGCGATCGAACGCGTAGGCGTACCAGCTTCTCAGCGGTAACACGCCGAAATTCGATGACCTCTGGAGCGCCCGGCGGAGGCCCGACGCGAGACGCCACCACCCCGCGGCGAAGCGGAACGCCCGGGTGGACACCAACCGGTGAAGCCTGGCGTTCAAGGCATCGATCTCGAGGCGTTGGCTCTCGAGCTGCCTTTGGAGGTCCTGGTTACTAGCGGCGAGCTCCTCGCGCTGCTCTTCGATCCAGTCGCGCTGCACCTCCAGTCTTTCGGCCGTCGACGATTTCGCCTCCGCACGTTCGATGACCGTGGTCACGGCCGATCGAAAAAAATCCTCACGCAGGGGCGGGAGGCCTTGGGTCCCCACCTCGCGGCGGCCGAGAAGCGAGACCGCCCTGTCGGCCGAGACGGCGGCCCGTGCCGCGAGCCTTGCGGCGGCCTGCGCGAGTTCGGGCCCGGCCGCCTCTCGGCTCGCGAAGGCGCTCTCGAGGCTCGAAAGCAGGCGGTCTGGATCCAAATCGTGAAGCTCCAGACACGAGGAGCGGGCACCGAGGGCCGATAGGGTCCGGCGGACCTTCGGATCGTAGGCCAGGCCGACCAACGGCGTTCCCTCAAGGGCCGCGAAGATGACGGAGTGCAACCGCATTCCGAGCACGAGATCGCAGCGACCGAGCAGCGCGCGTGCGTTCGGAGCGTCCTCGGGCACTCCGATCTCGAGCACCGGACCGTCGGTGGAGAGCGTCGCTGCTAGCGCGTGGGCGACGACGGTGTCGTCGGCGGCATCTTCGTCGAGGTCGCTGAACGGAATCACGACCACGCCCGCCTCGTGGGCGTTTGCGAATCTGGTGACACCTTCAGCGACAGTCTTGAGCCAATCGGACTGGGCGACGTCGACGCTCCAGCCCCGGGGACACACGCCGAGCAGCGGCCGGCCGGTGACGCCGGTCAGGCGTCGCTCGGCCCAGTCGCGGACATGCGGATCCGGAGCGGGGCTCGCGAACACCGGATCGGCGCTCACGGTGACAAGAGATTCGGGGACACCGAGTCGCTCGAGCTCATCGTGCGACTCGGAATCCCGCACCGTGGCATCTTGTGCGAGCTCGAACACCTGCCGTGTCAGTGTGGCGCCCTCGTGCGTTTCAAGCGGTCCGACGCCGACGCCGAAGATCATGAGGGGCTTGTCGTGCAATCGGGCGAGCAGCGCCGTCGATGCGCACCAGGAGACGCCGTAGTGATGGCTGGACAGTACCGAGGTCGGGTCGGCCCTCCAATAATCGTGGAACAGCCCCCCGCCGCCGATAATGACCAGATTCGAATCTGCAACGGCTTTGCCGGTCGCGACGAGATCACGCCACGGGACCGCGCCGACGCCGTGCTGCCGGGTGGTGTGGTCGGGGTCCCCTGAGGCGACGATGAAGGTCGGGGCCTCGAGCCGCTCCCGAAGCTGGTCGAGCATGGCCGACAGTACCGCCTCGTCGCCGAGGTTGCGAAAGCCGTAGTAGCCGGCGATGAAGACATGTGGTGCGTTCATGAACAGATCGGACCCCTCGTCACGGATGGGTCATCATACCGCGAGCGACCGGGGGTGGGAGGTGACGGCCACGCTTACGAGAAAAGACCGGCGCCGGAGAGACCGGCGCCGGTCGTCGTCAACCACATCCGTTTCGGATCAGTCGTCGGCCTCACACATGGGCAGCTCCCACGCCCGTTGGACGAACGCGGACATCTGCGCCCGGTTCGTGAGGTCGAACGGGCAGTAAAGCAGAGGGTCAGCCGAGCAGCCGGTTGTAATGCCCCGGCTGTAGAGCTCCTCGATCCAATCAGCGGCCCAGAAGCTCGGGCAGTTGACGTCGCCGAAGATGCCGGTGCAGGGTGGCGGAAAGTAGTCCGGTCCCTCGATGGCCCGCAGCAGGAAGACCGCCATCTGCGCTCGGGTCACTCCGTCATACGGACAGAAGAGCAACGGGTCGGCCGAGCAACCGGTCGTGATGCCATCGTCGTAGAGCTGCTCGACGTAGTCCGAGTTCGGCGTCAGCTCGCAGACCACGTCGCCGAAGGTCTCGGTGCAGGGAGGCGGAGAGAAATCCGGCCCGTGCGTCAGCTTGACCAGCCAGTTGGCCATCACATGTCGCAGCATCACGTCGCTCGGGCAGAAATCGCCAAGTCCGCAACCGGTGGTGATCCGTGCGCCGGCCGTGGCGTGGATCGAGGCGTCGGCCCAGAAGCTCTCCGCGATGTCGTCGAACGCCCGCGTCATGCAGACACGGCCCTGGTCTGCGACGTCTCCGTCACCGTCGGTGAGAAGCACTGTGGCCTGGACCAGCCCGAAGTGGGTGAGGCCGTCGGCGATGAACTGAACGTCGATGGTGACCTGCCCCTGCTCGCCTGGATCGGGAGGGACCACGGCGGAGCCTGGCGTCAGCTCGATCCACGGCAGGGACGCGACGAGGCAGGCCTCCGTCTCGCCCGAATCAATCTCGTAGACCTTCATGTCCGCCTGGTTCGCCGCCCACAGGTGGCCGTCGCAGGAGATGCCGAGGCCGGCGCCGGCATAGTTCCCAAACCCGGGCACGGTGAAGGACCCGATCTCGCTGTAGTCGTCGCCGACATCGAGGACCGTGACCGCGTCTTCGATCGAGTTCTCGATCACGAACAGATGCTCGGTCTGCGGGTTGTAGGCCAGGCCCGAGATCGCGAGACCGACGTCGACGACCTGAAGCACGTTGCCCGCCCGGTCGAAGCGGGTGATCGCGAGGGTGTTCCAACCGCCAACGAAGAACGTCTGCGACAGCGGATCGTAGGCCAGACCCCGCTCCGACGACGGCGCGCTCCAGCAGATCGTCTCGCCGGTGGCCGATGCGGTCACCGGGTCGAGCTCGTGGATGCAGTTGATGCCGCCGACGTCGAGCTGCCACAGCATGCCGGAGATCGGATCGAAGGCCATGTCGGCCGCGAAGACCCCTGCCCACGGCGAGGTGTCGATGGTGGCGCCGGTGGCCACGCCGTCGCGGGTGAACTCATAGTCGAGATCGGTGCCGCCTGCGGCCCCGGGGTCGCCGACCCAAATAGTGTCGGTCAGCTGGTTGACGCCGAGGCCCCAACCGATGGTCAAACCGTGGGCCCACGACGAGACGACCTCGCCGGTGGCACTTGTCGCCGCAGGTTGACGTCCGGTTGCTCCGACGAGTCGGGAGGTCAGTGCTGCCGACTGCTCGGCGGTCAGCTGCGGGATGTCGATGTGGTCCATCGGTACGCCGGGTACCCACGGCGAGTAGGGAAGTAGGAACAGAAGGGCCGTTGCCTCGGTGTCGCCGAAGTTCAGGATCTCGAGCGCCTGTCCCTCGGTTTCGCCGCGCCCGAGGCGCGACTCGAGGACATCGGGTGCGAGCTCGAGACCGGCCTGGTCGGCCTCCTCGGGGCCGGCGGCCGGAACCGTTGCCGCGTTCGAAATCAGCGCGACCATGATCGTCACTCCCGTCAACCAACATCGCGAGCTACTCCGCATCGTCTGCTCCTTCCTGATTCGATCGACCGGTTGGCGGGCACGTCCCCTTCACAGAACGCCACCTGCCGCTGCACCATGCGGCCCCCGGTGCTTCGCTCGATCGTGTTTTCGGTCTCCAATCGCGCCCGACCTTGAGATCTACTATATCGCGTCTCCAACCATGATGAGCGGGCAAAAAACGCCGGGCCCTGAGGCCCGGCGTAGGTTCTGCACCGCCCGTTGACGGCCGATGTTGCGATCAGTCCTCGTCCGCGCACATGGGAAGCTCCCATGCACGCTGCACGAAGGCGGACATCTGCGCACGGTTGGTCGAATCCGCGGGGCAGAAGAGCAGCGGATCGGCCGAGCACCCTGTGGTAATGCCGCGAGCATAGAGTTCCTCGATCCAGTCGGCGGCCCAGTAGTTCGGGCAGTTGACATCGCCGAAGACGCCCGTGCACGCAGGTGGTACGTAATCGGGACCCTCGATTGCGCGCAGGATGAAGACCGCCATCTGCGAACGGGTCACCCCGTCGTAGGGGCAGAAAAGCAGAGGATCGGCCGAACAACCGGTTGTGATGCCCTCGGCGTAGAGCTGCTCGATCCAGTCCGCGTTCGGTGTCGACTCGCAGACCACGTCCTCGAAAACGCCCTGACACGGAGGCGGCGAGTAGTCCGGTCCGTGCACCAGCTTGAGCAGCCAGCGCGCCATGACGTGCCGCAGCATGAGGTCGCCGGAGCAGAAGTTGCCGAGGCCGCAGCCGCCCGTGATGCGGGCGCCCGCCACCGAGTGTATGTACTCGTTGCCCCAAAAGGCCTCGTTGACGTCGTTGAAGGCCTTGGTGAAGCACACCCAGGTCTCGTTGACGTCGTAGGGCGTGTCGTGGCCGACCATGATGCGCGCCTGGTAGAGGCCGTAGTGATCGGCCCCGTCGGCGATGAACTCGGCGTTGATCGGCAGATCGCCGTTGGCCGGCGACGTGCCGTCGGTCGGGGTGAGCTCCAACCACGGCAGACCGCCGCCGCCCGCTGAGGTCGCGATGGCGAAGGCGTCCACCTCGGCGCCGCCCGGAAAGGCCCCGACGAGCGAGCTCGCACCGGTCGAGGTGTCGATGACCCGGAGCTCGCCCTGGAGGGTGTAGGCCGCCCAGTAGAGGGTTCCCGAGACCTCGTCGAAGTCCATGCCCTGTGCGAAGTTGCAGTCGACGCCCAGGGATCCGATCACGGTCCCGGCACCGGTGCCGGGATCGATCTGAAGCAGCGTGTCTGTGACCAAGTCGATGCCGAAGAGCTCGCCCTCGGCATTGATGGCGATGTCGATGATGCAGGTGCCGTTGGTGATCGATCCGATGGTGCTGACCGCACCGGTCGTCGGATCGATGGTGTGGAGGGTGGAGTTGACGCCGCAGACCGCACTGGCCGCGTACAGCGTGCCGTACACCGCTGCCGTCATTCCGCTCCACGACTCGCCACCGCCCGGGTTGGCGACCGCGATGACGGTGGCCGCACCGGTTGCCGTATCGACTGTGGCGAAGTTGTTGGTCGAGTAGCCAATGACGTAGAGCGTGCTGAAGTCCCCGAGCAGGAAGTCCCCACCCGCGTAGAACGACTCCATGCCGCCGGAGATGATGTTCCAGGTATCCGGCGCCGTGACATCGGGCCAATTGACGAGCGTTTGGCCGGGGAAGATGTCCATGCCGAAGGCCTCTGCCCCGTTGAGGACGAGGTCGGTATTCCAGTTCACTGCTTCCGGGCTTCCGGCCGACGGTGCCCGGCCCATCGACAGCGTATCGGTGTTCCCGGGCAGGTTTCCGAGGTCGAACTCGGGTGCGCTGTAGTCCCAGCTCACCTTCACCGGCACCGACATCAGCATGACGTCAGCGTCGATCCCGCCGTGGTTGACGACCTCCAGGCTCTGGTCGCCGGTCTCGCCTGCGTAGAGCCGCGCTGAGAGGAGGTCCGGCGTTAGCTCGAGCCAACCCGCCTTGAGCTCGAAATCGAGCGCATTGACTGTGTTCGGCGTCAGGTTGACGGCGACCTCGCCCGCTCCGTACCCGTTCGCTGTGGCGGTGAAGGTCCTTGTGGACGGCCCATCACCGAGCGGCAGCGGCGTGAAGAGGGTGTAGAAGCCGTCGGGCAGCATCAGGTCATCGGGGGTGGCCACGGTGGTGGTCGATCCGCCGATGTCGTTGCTGACCTCGGCGCCGATCAGCCCGTCGCCCGAGTTGGCATCGGTCACGAAGCCTTCGACGAGCGAGCCCAACAGCTGCGTGCACTCGTAGGAGGCGTCACCGCCGTCACTGGTGACGACCACGTTGTCCACCTGGTAATACCAGTCCCAGCTCGGTGCGAAGTAGGTGAAGCGCACCACGGCGTTGGCCGACCCCGCGAGCAGGCCTGAGACGTCGGAGGTCAGAGTTCCCGACACGTCCGAGGTCCAGGTCACGATGTTGGTCCAGCTGGCCCCGCCGTCCGCACTGACCGACGCGGCGGCGAAGTCGGCGCTGCCGATGTCGTTGTAGGAGTATGCAAACTCCAGTGACACCTCGGTCGCTCCGGAGAGGTCCATCACCGGCGACACCAGGTCGGTGTCCATGGTGGTCCCGATCCCGCAGCGGTCGGAGTCCGCCGTTGCGGCGACCCCGGAACCCGGCGTCAGATTCGATCGGCCGACCGTGGCGGTGTCCGACCACACGCAGTCGCCACCGTTGTTGATGGTGGTCCAACCGGTGGGCGGGAAGGAGCCGCCATCGAAGTCCTCCTCGATGCCGTCGATCCAGCGGCAGTTGTTCCACGGGCCGGTGCCGTCATCCTCGAGCACGAAGCTCTCGGTCTGGCCGCCCATGTCGAGCACGATGCTGCGCGTCGCGGGCAGGTAGCTCTCGATCAGAGATGTCACGACGAGATCGTAGGGCGTGCTCATGGGCAGCTCGACCTCGAAGTAGCCGTTTTGCGGGTCGGTGTAGAGCTCGGCGACGGTCTCGCCGGCGCTCGAGATCTCGACCATCGCGTACAGCGGCCAGCTGAAGCCCTCGCCGGTCACGTAGCCGTCGAGCCCGGCGGGGCCGACCGGTGTGAGCTCGAAGTCCTGGGTCACGGTGAGCCCGTCCAACACCTCGATGTCGGTGGCCGTCAGGGCGGTGAAGCCAAACTTCGAGGCGGTGACGTCGTAGGTGTCCTCGGGGACCGTGATCGAGTAGAAGCCCATAGTGTCGGTCACGGTGGAGAACCCACCGACCTCCACCAGGGCGCCCTCGAGCGGGTTCATGGTGGCGGAGTTGACGACCGTGCCCTCTACGGTGCCTGCCGGTCCCGTGGTGCACGAGTCGAACTTGAACGAGGCGACGCGGGTCTGCCACGGGGCGTTGCCCGTGCTCTCTATGTACTGCTGGGTGTACCAGAAGGTGCAGTCGTCCACTGGGTCGACCGCCATGGTCGAGTAGTCGCCCCAACGGGCGGATGTGTTTTGCTGCGAACCGCCGCCGGTGTAGACCTCCGACTCCCCCTGTGCGAGGGAATTGACCGGATCGCTGGCCAGCCGGCCGGCCCAGCGGATGCTGGGATATACCGTCGAACTCGACACGCTGTAGCCGACCGCGATGTTACCCGAGGCATCCATTGCGGCGTCGCCCATCCAGCGGTGCGCGTCGTCGGGAGCGAAGGTGCTGCCTTGCAAGACGCCCCAGCCCATGCCCTCGTCGCGCAGCTCGTACCAGCGGACGCCTGCGTGGTCAGCGCCGTTTTCGTCGACCGTCTGCGAGGCCACCAGGGAATGGTGGGTGCCGAAGTTGCGGTACTGGAGCCGGTACATGGCGCGGCTCGACAACGCGTCCACGCCCTGGGCCGTATCGGGCTGTGGAATGCAGTTGCGGCTGTAGCCGCACATGTTGCTGTCGAAGCCGAGACCGGCAGCGGTGAGATCGATGACCTCGGTGGGTCCGAATGTGGAGTTGCCGGGGGTGTCCCAGTCTACCGCGAACTCCATCACCACGAGGGCGTCGGTGTCGTAAGGGAAGTCGTAGCCCCACGCGTCGTCCACCGACATGATGAACGGGTTGGGCGCTTCCGCCGGCGGCAGGTTGAGCCCGTCGAGATCGGCCGGGAGAATGCTGAACGACGGCGAGTCCGCGAGGTCCGGTGTGAAGAACCAGATCATCTGCGCTGGATCGCCGTTGAGCATGGCGTCGCGCTCGAAGACCGCCGCCATGGCACCCTGAAAGGAGGCTCCGAACATGTTCGCGCTGAAGTAGTAGCCGTCGGGCCACACGCCGAATTTCGGATAGTCGTTGAAGTAGCCCGAGTTGGCGTCGGCCAGGAAGTCGTAAAGCCACCACTCGCCGGTCGGGTCGCCGGACTTGGACACGGCGATGCACTGGTGATTATCCCCGGTGAACTGACTCATCACCCAGCGATCCGAAATGTGGTCGTAGAGGACGATGGGATCACCGTCGTTGCTGGTCTCGCACGTGCCGCCGAAACCCGTCCACAAAACGTTGCCGTTGAAGGGGCCTGCGAGCACTGCGCCCGTCTTGTCGAACACGGCGAACGATAGATTCACCCACTGAACGTAGTGGTCGGGGCCGACATCGCCGGTGGTGTCCGGCGGCAGCACACCATTGACATTGCCGATACCCTCGAAGTTCACCACAGGGGCGGGCATATTGTCGGCAAAGTGCATGCTCTGCACAGCCGGGTCGAGCTCGCCCTCGGGCTCGTCGGCCTCGAGGAGGGCCGCCGGGAGTCTCGCGTTGCGCGGGTTGATCTCCCTGACCTCCTCGGGCGCCGTGGCGTCCGGGACGAAGGCGGGTAGATCGCGGAGCGCCGGAGACGACCCGCGCTTCACCGCGGCGTTGACGTTCGGCTGTGGTGCGTCGCCGGCGGCCGACACGCACGGCAGCACCAAGAGGGTTCCCACCACAAGGGTGGCGCCCGCCCACCAGTGTCCAGTGTTTCTCATTGTCCTCTCCTCCTTCTTCCCAGTCGCGGTGCACAGGCCACGCGACCGCTCATGGATCGAAATAACAAGCCCCGGAAAAGCCGGCGAACGGGCACCGGGGGGTGCGCGCCCCCCAGCGACCACCTGCAACGGAACTGACCTCCTCTCTCCGGTCCAGGGCTCCGAGCGGTGGGCCGGGGTGACCGACCGACACACCTAGATCGGGGAGAACGCGCCGAACCGTGCTCTCCGATCGGGGCTCGCCGGGATGTGGATCATATGAAGAGAATGGACTACTCGACCGACAGGTGTCAAGAAGGGCGGCGACTGATGACCGATAACGACATCGACCGCGCGATGAAGGGCGGGAGGTGCCGCCCGCTGAAGTCTGTGAGGGCGTTCAGGCGAGGATCACTCGATCGGGTTCTGCGTGGCGGCAGGCGAGTCTTCGTTGGCCGCCTTTTTGGAGAACTCCAGAAGATCCTCCCGGACCTTGTCGAATCGCTCTGCCGCGCGCTCCGCTTCGGCGTCTTCGGAGGTTGCGAATGAACGAGCCACGCAGCGGATATCGTGCTGCAGGACCGCCACCGTGAGTTGGGTGTGCCCGGATGTGTTGATGTTCCGCGGCATCTCGGCCGTGTTCGCCTCCAGAAGCGCCCGGGCCAACTGGCTGGCCTCATTGTCGGTCAGCGGGCGTTCCAGGAGCGTTCGGTAGCCGCTCGCGAGGTCGTGGGACTGGAACTTCAGGATGCCGTGGCGTATCGATAACAGCCAACCTTTGCCAGGCTGCGTGTCGAGCGAACGGATCTGCGGGGCGTTGGCCGACACCTGTAGCGCCTCGCGGGCAAGTGTGCCGTCAGCCAACTTCCGCAGCCCGTCCTCGAGGTTCGCGGCGCCGATACCCTTGGATGCCGGCTCGCGGCACAGCGCCACCAGTCGGTCGGTGAGCTGCTTCAACGGTTTGGAAATGGCGGTCTTGTTGTCCTGCACCACCGTCTTCTCCTCACCGCCGACATGGACCGTGATCGCCCGGATCAAACGCACCGGCTTCCGGCCGCCGTCCGGCGCTTGCGGTGCGAGGCGCTCGGGGAGGCTCGCGAATTCGGCCTCGAGCAGCAGATCGACGACCTCGCCCACCTGGCCGGCGTCAAGAGAAAACTGTGTCCTGCGGTTCCAGATCCCGACCCCGCGCCCGTAGATGTCAACCCGCTGCAGGTCGTCCGCGAGTTGACCGTCGAGGGCCACGAACAGCTGCTCTCGGGCGGCGCTGTCCGATCGGGCCGATGCGAGGGCGGTGGCGAAGGTGCCGGTGGCCTTCGAACCGGAAGCAGCGGCAGCTTCCTCGGCGGCACCTTGTGTGGGCAGCATCGCGGCGATCACGGTGGCGAGGGTGGCGATCATTCGTGGCAGTCGCATTCGTGTCCTCCTGAGGTCCGAACGGTGCGGGCCGGATTCTAACGCAGTCGCCATACCCACGCTGGAGAGGTTCTTTATCGTCTGCGCGCGCGCGCCCACCCGAGGAGGGCCCACGGCAGCAGGACGATGGCACGCAGCCAGGCAGCGGTCATCTGCAACGCCGCAACGGAGAGGGTCCGCCACCCTGCATCGGTGGCGCGGCGGAGGAGCATCACATCGGAGCCCAGGCTGCCCGCCAGCACTGTGCCAATGGCGATTCCTGCCGGACCGCCGCCCGCGACGAGTCCGTCGGCGAGAAAGGCCGTTGCCATCACGGCGCGCGCGGCAAAGGTTAATGAGTAAGGTCGGCTCAATAGCTCACAGATGAACGCGAGCCCCTCGGCGGGACTGCGGAGGCACAGCCGTGCCAAAGTGCGGGGCTGGTGGGCGAGCAGCGACAGCTTTCCGAGCAGCCAACGGGACCGCTGACGGGCGGCATCGTTCACTCTGCTCGGTTTGATGTCCTCGACAGTCGCCCCGGCAGGGGCGAGCTCTACCGCGACTCCGTCCGCCGCGAGCAGCAGAGTCGCTTCCGTGTCCTCGACGGAGGTCCACAGACGTGGGGCGATGCTCTGAAAGAGGTCCGGTGCCAGTGCCATGCCGGTGCCGCGCAGGTGGACGGTCCAACCGAGTGCCTGGCGGCCGCGATCCTGCCACTCCTGGGCCATCCGTTCGGAGAGGCCGGCGGTGCGGCCGACACCTCCTCCGACGCCGTGCAATCGGGTCTGCACGGCCTGGCTGTCGTCGCACCACCCGACATGATCGAAGAAGTCCGCGCCGATCCGGGAGCCGACGTCGAGGATGAGCAACGCATCGGTCGCCTCGAGGATCTCCGAATGATGCTCGACAAACCAGCGCAGTGCGACGCCTTTGGTCGGCCCAGGGGGGTCCTTGACAAACACGTGGGTTGCCAGGGGCCCGGCCAGGCTCTCGGTCTCGGGGTCGCTGCCGTCGACCAGCACGACGGTGACCACGGAATCGGCGTGCGAGGCCGACACGATGCTCTGCAGCGTGTCGAGAACCGCCCGTCCCTCGGCCCGAGACGGAATCAGCACCAGCCATCTCGGCGATGTGGTTGGGCTCGGCCGGACGACCTCCGGGGCTGTGGCTGCGGCGCGAGCGAGGAGCAGCCGGAAAACGGCATCGACAAGCCAGGGCAGGCACAGGAGGACGCCGGCGATGCGGAGGATATGGTCCATTCGACCTCGGTCTGGCCCGGGCCGGTAGCCGATGACCGGTCCGGGGAACTCTGTACGCCGAAGGGTACCAGTTCGTGGCGGCCGTGTCCCGGATCGCGCGCGTGACCGGCATCACCGCATGCGGGAAGCACGCGAGAGTGAAAGCGCGTGTAGTGATGGATCGACCGAACGGCTCGCTGTAGAGTGTAAATATGACCGGGCACCGGAACAGCAGTCGTGGCCGTCGACCGGCGGCCGCGCTGTTCGGTTAGGGAGGTGCCCTTATGAGAGGAACTCTCGCTGTACTCCTCCTCCTCGTCGCTACCGCGGTGGCAACGGCAGCCGATGCCGAGGAGGCGTATGTGCTGCCGGTCTTCGCTTACCACCTCCCCGGCGTGGGCGACAACCTGTGGTCGTCGGAGATCTACCTCAGCAACCCCGGCGATGAGGCGCGAAGCGTGCGAATCGGCGAGTTTCTTCCAGGGCGGATGACGGTGCCGGTGCCGTGCGGCCCCCCGCAGGGCGTGCCGCGCGAAGTGCCGCCGCTGTCGACGATCGTGTGGACGGCGGCCGACATCGCGGTCGAGCTCGGGTGCGCCAGCGAGGCCGTCGGGGCGCTCGAGTTCACCTCCGACGGCGTGCTGGTCATCGCCAGCCGGATGGTCAACGAGCAGAGCGTACCGGCGGCCGGTGGCAGTCTGATCTCGGGGTTCGGCCTCGAGGTCCCGGCGGTCGAGCTCGCCGAGGTGTCGTCGCCGGGCGTAAAGCTGTTGCTGCCCGGCTTGGCGTGGCATCCGGTAGCGTGCGACGATCCCGCCTTCGAGAGCGCGGTCGGCGTGGTGAATCTCAATCAGGAGCCGGTGACGGTCGTCTTGACCTTTCCTTCGCACGCCACGCCTGCGAGGGTCTTCATCAACGGCGAGGAGACCTCGAGCCCGTTCGAGTTCACGGTGCGGAGGCGAGGTTGGAAGCAGGTGAGCTTCGGGCCGCCGGTCGGCACCGACCGCGAGTGCAGGCCGGCGGAGCTCTTCGATCTCGTGCTGGAGGTGGCGGGCGGCGTGGTGGCCTATGCCACGGTTGTCGATCGCAGCACCCAGGATGGGCGCCTGGTGACCCCGGTCTCGATGAACTCGACCACCGACACCGGCGGCTGAGAGTTCGTCAGCGCACCCCTCGAAGGTGCGAAGATGCCGGGCCGTGCGGGCCCGGCCCGCGGGGGGCGCCATGCTGAAGGTTCTCATCGTCTACGGCATCCGGCCCGAGGCCATCAAGATGATGCCGGTGGTGAGAGTGTTGCGACAGCGCCCCGACCGGTTCGATGCCGCGGTCTGCGCCACCGCCCAGCACCGCGAGATGATGGACGAGGTGCACCGCGTCGTCGACTTCGAGCCCGTTTGATCCTGACCGACAGTGGCGGCGTCCAGGAGGAGGCACCGACTTTCGGCCCCCCGGTTTTGGTGCTGCGGCGCACGACCGAACGGCCCGAGGGCGTCGACGCCGGCGTGCCGCGGCTGGTCGGCACCGATCGAACGACGATCATGGAACAGACAGCGCACGTCCTGACGGACACGAAGGCCCACCGTGTGATGGCCGCCGTCGCAACCTCATACGATGACGGGCGGGTGGCGGAACGAATCGCTGCGATCCTTGCCGGCGAGCCCTACGAGCCCTTTGCGCTTGCCGGGTGATCAATCGTCCGGCACCACCGCGGTCCACTCGCTGAAGTTGTTCTCCTCGAAGTCAGCGATCAGAATCTGATCGCCACTGAGGACGGCGGCGAGGGCGCCGTCAGCCATGACGATTCCGAAGCCCGAGTCTCGGTCGACCCCCGGTGCCTCGATGTCGAGCGCCGTGCTTTCGAAGATGGCGCGGACTTCGGCGGGCGTCAGCGAGGGATTGGCTTGCCGCAGCAGGGCCCCGATGGCAGCCGCGTGCGGTGCTGCGGCCGAGGTGCCGAAGAACGGGTTGAAACCCGGGGTTGCCGTCGACACCCCATCGGCAGCGGCGATGTCGGGTTTCTGGCGCAGCTCGCCGCCGGTCGACGAGAAGTTGCCGGGTGTGATCGGGGTGCCGTCGGCCAGATAGTGGACCCGCCGAGGCCCGTCCGAGCTGAAGAACTCGACTCTCTCGGTGCCGTCGAACGCCGCCGGCGTGCCGCCACCCGGACTCTCCTGCCACCACACTGCTGCCACACCGAACGCCCCGCGGGCGGCAGCGTGACCGGCGGTCTGGCCGTCGGTTCCGTGCTCGAGCCGGCCGCGGTTGGTGTTGACGTGAATCACCCGGTCGGCGCCCGAAAACTTGAGGACCACCAGGACGTGGCCTGTGTGGTCTATCCCCTGCGAATCGATGAACTCGATCGGGTCGTCGTCTCCGTCTTGGTAGTTGAAACCGGCGCCGACGACGGTGGTCATGGCAGCATCGAGCAGGTAGAGGTCGTAGTCGTTGCCCGATCCGCCGAGCGGGTCCGACCACTGGAGGATGAAGATTTTCGGCGAGTCAGAGGTGACCTCGTTGCCGGCGTCGCCGCTGCCGAAATCAAGCGCGTCACCATTTCCGGTCAGTACTCCTGGTGTCGTGGTCGCCGAGAAGTCGCCCTCCCAGACGCCGGATTGCCCGTCGTTGAGGTTGCCGGAGTTGCCGGCCGACGAGTAGTACTGAACCCCGGCCGCCGTGACGGAGTCGACGGCGGCCGCCACGTCGTCGTCCTGGAAGACGCCCTCGGCGAAGTAGAAGACGTCATCGACGATCACGTCACAGCCTGCGGCCTGGAGATCGAGGATGTTCTGCGCGAACTGGGCCTGGCCACCGAAGGCCGTGGCGAAATAAAGTTGTGCGCCCGGCGCGATGTCGTGAACGATCTCGAGCATCGCCGTACCTTCGCTTGAACCACTGCCGCTCTGGCCGGGAAGCACGGTCACTGGCGGCAGGTCGCCTGACGACTGAAGCGACGCGAGGGCTTCGACACTGTCCGACAGGACGCCGACCTTGACGTTGGTCCCGTCCACGCTGTAGGCGCCGCGGGCGGTGTTGGCAGCGTGTGACACATCGCCCTCGGAGGTGTCGATCCTGTTGGTTGTCGCACGGTCTGCGGGACGGATGTTGGCGACCTGCGGGAGGACGGCGATGGCCTCCACCGCGTGGAGGGGAACCCAGGCCCGGGCCGCCCGGTAGCCGGGATGGCTGTTGACGATCAACCCGCCGGCTCTCTCGATGGCGTCCAGCAGGGCATCATCGACCGTGGCTCTGAGATCCACCTCGATCATTCCCTGATCGTCCGCCGCCACCCCGTCGCGAAGATCCGGGAGGATTGCGAAGATGGCGTCACCTCGCTGTCGCATGACGGCTACCAGCAGGCTACTGTCGATTTTCCGCTGTGCTGCCGTGAGGTTCTTCTTAACCTCGATGAGCGCCGAGATCTGGGCTGCCGCGGTGGCGCTGGGCTGGCCGGACAGCGGGGGAGAGGCCTGTGCGCCACCGCTGATCGGTGTCGCGAGCAGAACAGCAATCGCGCAGGCCAAGACAGCCGCCGACGGAATTGCACGGAGACCGGTGAGGCGGAACATGGCCACGGCGTGAACCCCTTTCGCGTGGCCGAGATCGGCTCCGGGACCTCGACCGGCGCATCGAACGTGGTCGAATACCAATTCCGAGAGTACCACGCGTCCTCGCACCGGAGACGCGGGCGCGCTGCCGTGACCGCAACCCCGTATTCTCCGTGGCCCACCTGCAGCAGACTGCTTTACTCGACGTTTAGCTGCGAGTTCTCGGTTCGTTCGCTGGTCCCGCCGGGAGTTCGCCTCGGCCAGTTTTCCGTGCGGAATCAACGCGTACCCTGCTCCCAGCGACGCCAGCGGCGACTCATCCTGAATCGTGCGGGCTCTCGTCATCGAAAGCCCTTTGGTGGAACGGCATTTTATTCGTCGAGCTCGCGCCGCTTCTTCGCGCGGTCCCTGACCGCGGCGACGATGAAGTAGATGCCGAGCAGCAGCACCGGCACCGGCCACCAGTCGTAGATCCAGTCCATGTCGAAGAGGTCGAGCTTGTCGGCGAGGACGACGGTGCCGACGACGGCGAGGAAGACGCCGAACATGAGGCGGCCCTGGCTATCGGATCTGGGCTTCGGCAGCTCGTCGCCATCGGCGCGAAGGTTGAAGAACTGGGCCTCGCGGTAGGCGTCGAAGATCGCGAAGAAGTACACGAACGCGATCAGGAAGGAGAACGGCCACAGGCCGTAGATGATCAGCAAGACGCTGACGACGATCGTCGCCCAGATGATGAATGCGCGCTCGTAGGCCCACACGTAGAGGTGGCCGAGGCCGGGGAAGAGCACCGACAGGAAGGCCGCCAGCGGTGGAGACTTCGGCGGGCCGGGTTCGCGCGGTGCGGCCGGGATTCGCTCCCGGGCCGGGGGCGACGGCGGCGCCTCGCCTGGCGGTGGCGGCAGCGGTGGCATCGGCTTCTTCGCTCCTTGGTCCCGTGGGGCGTCGTCAGGGGCAGCATCGTTGGTGTGAGTGGTGTCGGTGATGTCGTTCATCGAGAATCTCCCTGCTCGGAACCGGGGAGCGGCTCCGGCTTGTCGGTTGGCTGATCGTCTCCGGCGACGAGATCGCGCACGGCATCGGCCTTGCGTTCGCCCCATTTCCATAGCCGCCACAGCATGACGCGAAGCTCGCCGCGCCCCTGCACGGCGACGTCACTGACCTCCTCGGTGATCTGCTGAGCCACCCTTTCGACGGCTGGGGCGGCCTGACTGCGCGCGAGGGTCACCGGATTGCCGACCACGAGCGACGTCAGCACGGCGAGCACATAGGCTGCCGCGGTGGCGAGGCGGCGGTTGAGGATCGCGGGCGCCGCCGGCTTGTGATGACGGGCCGAAATGCACTTTTTGACGAGATTCCGCGGCGGTGTGATGACATCGCTGATCTGGTGGATGAGCGTCAGGTCCTGCCAGGACTGCCGGCAGGCCGGGCAGCCGTCGAGGTGGCCGAGAAGGCGTTCGAGGTTGCGTTGCGTGATCTCGCGGTCCACGGCCTGGAACAGCAGCCCGAGCCACAGGCGGCAGGGTGTGGACCGAAGATCGGCGGCGAGCTCGGCGGGTGGTTCGATGGCCGCGAGCTCGGATCCGACCTGGGCGATCTCGTCGGCCACCGCCGCCAGCTCAGCGCAGTCCTCGCACGAGCCGAGGTGCTCCTCGACGAGCTCGATCTGATCCGGCAGGAGCTGGTTGTCGAGGTGCAGCCCGAGCAGCTCGCGGATCTCGGCGCAGCGAGCCATCACGCACCCCCGCCGGCCAGCCTGCCGGCGGGCGGCACGGCCCGGATTTTGGCGCGGCGGCGCACCGAGCTCGCGAGCTCGAGCCGGGCGCGGTTGAGGCGCGACTTGACGGTTCCGAGCGGCAGTTCGGTGGCCTCCGCCATGTCCTGGTACGACATGCCCGCGAAGTCGCGCATGATCACCAGCACGGCGAGCTCTTCGGAGATCTGGCGCAGGCTGGTGGCGATCAGCCGCAGGCGCTGACGCCGCTCGGCCTGCTCGTGCGGGTCGTCGGAGGACGGGAGCTGGTCGATGATCTCGGGGTCAAGCCAGGCTGCTTCACGCTCCCGCCGGCTGCGGCGGTAGGAGTCGATGATCAGGTTCTTCGCCACTCGCCACGCCCACGCCATGAAGTTCGATCCGGCCGTGTAGCGGTGGAGGTTCTCCCACAGCTTGAAGTACACCTCCTGGCAGAGTTCCTCGGCCTCGGCGGGGGACGGCGCATAACTCGCGCAGAGCCGGTAGATTGGTTGCAGCGTCGCGCTCACCAGCGCCCCCCATGCGTCCTCGTCGCCTTCGCGACAGCGCTCGACCGTGGACTCAAGCTCTGCCATGTCCATCTCTCACCTCTGACAAACGGCGGCGGAGCGCCAAAGGTTCGCGCCGACCGAGGGCGCTGCGGAGAATGGCGAACGGTTGCGACCGGGGCTCATGTGGGAATGATACGCCACCCCGTCCCGGTTGCGCGGGTCGGAAGGAGTCCGGTTTTGTGTTCGACCGATTGGCCAACCGGCAGCGTCGAAGATCGAGTCGGCTACGCGATCCGGGAGGTCCGGCCGGCCATCCGGGCCGATGGCGGCGATGTGTCGTTGGTGGCCGTCGAGGGAAGCCTGGTCCGCGTGACCCTGCACGGGGCCTGCCGCGACTGCGCGATGGCGAGCTCGACCCTGCGTGATTTCGTCGCGGAGCGGATCAAGCTCTACGTCCCGGAGATTGAAGACGTCGTCGCCGAGTGATTCTCAGTTTTCAAGTGTCAAGTCTCAGATCCCACCCGCGCTGATCGATCGGCAGCGAAGTCCGCCAGTTGCGGACCTACGACCGGGCCCGACATTGAGAATTCAAAATTGAGAATTAAAAATTGAAAGCTATGCTTGCTTCGGTGCGTGCTGCCGGCATCCGGCGCAGCGGCCGGTGAAGACGACCTTCTGGTCCCGAACCTCGCAGCCCACCAGGTCCTTCAACGGACGCCAGTCCACCGGCTTGGCGTCGCGCACGTCAATGATCTGATCGCAGACCTCGCAGATGAAGTGGGCGTGGGACGAGAGGTCGGCATCGTAGTGGGCGCGACGATCGTTGCCGTAGATTTCGTGGACCAGGCCCTCTTCTTTGAGCACGTTGAGATTCCGATACACGGTGCCGAGCGACACCTTCGGAAGCTTCAGGCGAACCTGCTCGAAGACCCAGTCGGCCGTTGGGTGGGAGTAGGTGTTTTTGATGGTCTCGTAGATGACCTTGCGTTGTTTGGTTTCCCGGGTTCTCGGACGCTGTTTCATAACAATCCCCCCTACGCACGGCAACCGCGTTCCGACACCATTTTGTACCATATCGAACCTGCCGAGTCGAGGAAGATTCTCGTTACTGTTCTCCACTTGCTGGATCTCTCACCTGTGCGATGGTAGGATAATCGCGGTTCCCGTCCACGCCGGGGCGGCTGTCCCCGGGGAAATCTCTATGGCACAGTTCATTCGCGAGATGGAGGCGTCGCAACGGCCGCGCGAGCGCCTCCTGGAGTACGGTCCGGCGTCGCTGTCGGACGCGGAGCTGATTGCGGTGCTGATCCGCACCGGCACCCGAGGTCGCGGCGCGCTCGCAGAGGCCCACGCCCTGCTCTACGACTGGGGGGGACTGGCGGGCGTTTCCAGAATGGAGGTGGCCGAGCTCGTGGAGCGCCCCGGAATCGGGCCCGCCAAGGCGGCGACCCTGGTGGCGGCTGCCGAGCTCGGGCTGCGGATCGCCAAGGCCGAGCTTCGCAGCGCCGTTCGCCTCGACCAGCCGCAGCTGGCCGGGGAGTTCCTGGTTCGCCGGCTCGGCCGGGAGGGGCGCGAGATCTTCGGTTTCCTGTGCCTCGACGGACGCCACCGGTATCTGGCGATGCGCGAGCTGACACTGGGCACGCGCACCCAGGCGCCGGTGGACGGGGCCGAGCTCTTCCGCCTCGCGCTCCTCGACCGCGCCGCCGGCGTTCTGCTGTTTCACAATCACCCGTCGGGCGACCTCGAGCCGAGCCGTGACGACCTCGACCTGACCCGCCGACTGGCGCGCGGCGGTGAGGTGGTCGGCGTGACGGTCCACGACCACCTGATCGTCGCGGAGACCCGTTGGCTGTCGTTGCGCTCGGTTCGCCCCGACCTCTTCACTTGACACGGTGCCCCCGAGCGGCCACCATCACGCGGTGATCGCGAAACCGGCGCAACGGAGGAACACGACATGCAGCGACTCTTCATTCTCTGGGCGGTGGCGTTGGCGTTCATCGCTCTTCCCGCCGCGGCGGGCGATGCCGCCGAGACCTACGGCGATGGCGTCACCCTCGAGCAGGCGGTTGCCATCGACACCCTCCTCGAAAACCCGCAGGACTACGTCGGCAACAGGATCCGTGTCGACGGCGTCATCACCGGGGTGTGCAAGAAGCGCGGCTGCTGGGTGCAGGTGACGGACCCCGAGTCGGGGAATGGCGTCCGCATCAAGGTCGAGGACGGCGTGATCGTCTTTCCGTATACTGCGATGGGGCACCGGGCTTCGGCCGAGGGCGTCTTCGAGGCCATCGAGCTGACGCCCGAGCAGCTGGAAGCGCGCACCGCGGCGTCGCACGATCACGAGCAGGGAGAAGACTGCGACCGCTCCGGGCCGGCTCAGGTTCAAGGTGGCGGCGACGGCATGAGCTGCGAGATTCCCGCCCAGGACCGGTACGTCTATCTCATTCGGGGCACCGGAGCTGTCATCAAGGGCTGAGCACTTGAAGCTGCGCAAGCTGATCATCGCCACCCACCGCGATGTCGGCTACTTCTTTGCCGGGCTGACGGTGATCTACGCGATCTCGGGCGTGGCGGTCAACCACATCGAGGACTGGAACCCCAACTACGTCATCCGCACCGAGGTGCGGGAGGTGGGCGTGCTCCCGGAAGGCCCAACTGTTTGGGTCGCCGGCGAGATTCTGGATCGCCTCGGGATCGGCGAGGAGCCCAGGTCGGTCGTGCGCATGGCACCGGACGGGCTCAAGATCTTCCTCGACCAGCGGACCCTGGCCGTTTCGTTGCCGGATGGGCGGGTGGCCGACGAGACCGTCCGCCGGCGCTACGCTTTCTTCGAGCTCAACTACCTCCACCTCAACCACGGCAAGGGCTTCTGGACCTGGTTTGCCGACCTCTACGCCGTCGGGCTTCTGGTGCTGGCGGGTACCGGCATCTTCATCATCACCGGGAAGAAGGGGCTCGGGGGCAGGGGAGGGTGGCTGCTGATCGCAGGACTGGCGATTCCCGTAGCGTACCTGATGGTGGTCGTCTGGTTTTGAGATCCGAGATTTCGTTGGTTGCAACCTCCGGTCTCTCAACCGCGGGAATTGCGCAGACATGAACCAAAAAATCGATTACGACTCGGCACCGGCGAGCCGCTTCAGGGCATCACCCGTGACCCGGAATACGGTCCACTCGTCCATCGACTCTGCGCCGAGACGCCTGTAGAACCGGATCGCGGGCTCGTTCCAGTCCAGCACCCACCACTCGAATCGGCCGCAGCCGCGCTCGAGCGCGAGCCACGCCAGACACACCAGCAGTGCGCGCCCGATGCCCCGGCCGCGCAGCTCGGGCACCACGAACAGGTCCTCGAGGTAGAGCCCGGGGCGGGCGAGGAAGGTGGAGTAGTTGTGGAAAAAGAGGGCGAAGCCGGCCGGACGGCCCTCGTGCTCCGCGATGACGACCTCCGCAGACGGCCGCTCGCCGAACAGGGTCTCGCGGAGCCCTCGCTCGTCGGCGACCACGTCGTCCGCCATCTTCTCGTACTCGGCGAGGCGGCGGATGAAGTCGAGGATCAGCGGCACGTCCTCGGCGGTGGCGAATCGCAGGATGGTGCGGGGGTCCGAGGTGCTGAGTGATTCGGTCATGGCGCCATGGTAACCCGCGCGACTCGCTGGTCAGTCCATGTGCCGGGCCTCGAACCTTGCCACCATCTGTCCCTGTTCGTCGTACAGCTCGAGATGCGAGCCGATCACCCGCCAGGTGCGGGCCCTGGACAGCGCGTCTGAGAAGGCCTGCTCGGTGTTCATCTCCTCCGGACACGCCATCATGGTGCTCGCCATCTGGGCGAAGGCGATCTCGCGCCCGTCGATCTCGAAGCCGCCCACCAACCGGTTGCAGCCGCCGGAACCGCTGAGACGATTCTCCTGCGCATGCAGGACCATGTGCGGCTCGCGCTGTTGCCTGCCGAAAATCACCGGCCCGTCGCCGACCCGGGTCAGCTTCCAGTAGGTGTTCAGCAGCTCGGCATTGGCCATTCGCGGCCCGCAGGTTTCGCCGGGCCAGACGCCGATGAAGCGTTCGGGCACCAAACTCAGCACGGTGCCCTCGCTCTCCATCGCCGGCCGTCGGGCGAGCCGACCCTCGAGGATGACCAGGACCGGCTGGCCCGGCTCGACCCCCGACTCACGGTAGCCCCGCTCGAGGGCGATGTTGTCGGCCTCCATCGCCACCGGCAGGCTCTTGCCGGTCAGACACTCCTCGAAGAGAGCGGCGTCGGCCATGTAACGGTACATGCCGCGCATCGCCAGGCGCGGCTCGATGGGGGTGAACTCCGAGGCGCGCTCGAGGTCGTCGTTCAGATCGGAGTCGATCTCGCGCCCCTCGATGTCGAGCGTGCGCAGGGTGTTCGGTTCGACGATGCGGAACAACAGCGGCGCTTCGCGGCCGCCGAACAGGGCGAGCCGGCTGCCGTCGCTGGAGACGGCCCACGAGCCGATGTCGTCGAACACCGCATCATCACCGCGCCCGAGGTAGGCCGTGCGCAGGAAGAAGGCCTCGTCCTCGAAAAGATCGAGGTGATAGCGGATGCCCTCGCAGTCGGCGCACGGCAGCACGCCCTCGAAGGTCGCCGGCAGGTCGTGCAGGCCGGCCGTGTCCACACCCCGGTCGGCGGCGTCGGCACCATGGGAGAGACCCGCTCGAACCAGCACCATCGCGACCTCGTCTCCCGCACCGCGTGTCAGCACCGGGTGGTGCGTGTCCGAGGTGAACATCAGCTGCCCGTCGAACAGCAGCCGCGCCCGCACGGCGTAGGTCTGCCGGTCGTCGATCTGCGCAGGGTCGTAGGGGACCTCGAACTCGTAGGGCGGGTTGCCGATGTTCTCCAACCGCACCTTTGCGATGACGCCTGCGGGGGCATCCGCCAGCGAGACATCCTCGAGGGTGACCTCGAGGACCGCACCGGGCGGCATCGCGATGCGCTCACGGTAGGTGGCGGTTCCCCGGACCAACGTGTCCGAGGAGGAAGCACTCGCGGAGCCGAGGACCAGGGCGGCGGCCACGGTCCAGGCGGCGGCATGGGCGGTGACTGTGAAATGCATGTGCGGACCTCCTTCGGATCGACAATGCCAACCGGGGGCGAGGTTGCCGCCATTCCCGCTTCCCGGGCCGCTACTTCTTGCGGCGCCGCAGCTCCACGGGCTGCTGGTCGCGTTCCCTTTCGAGCCAGTTCTGGTACAGATCCACCGAGAACATCAGCAGCAGGATGAAGATCGTGATCCACTGCGGGATGTAGGGGAACTCCGAGCCATTGACCATCATGTGCGCCACGTGGCCGCCCTCGAGGAAAAGCACGAAGCCGATCAGCAGCAGCACGAAGAGCCCGAGAATCTCGAAGTCCGGGTTGGCGCGCATGAAGCGTGCGATGGGCTCGGCGAAGACCAGCATCAGCACGACCGAGATGACCACCGAGCCGGCCATGACGAGATAGATGTCGGTCATCCCGACGACGGTCAGGATCGAGTCCACCGAGAACAGCAGGTTGAGGCCGACGATCGTGGTCAGCACCTGTGCGAAGCTGGCGGCCGCCTCCACCTCGTGCTCGGCGCCCTTGATCTTGTGGCGCAGCTCCTTGATGCCGGACCAGATCAGAAACAGCCCGCCGCCAACGAGCACCAGCGCTTTGACGCTCACCGAGCCCTCGAAATGGATGCCGAGCGGTGAGCCATCGATCTCGAGAAACGGTGTGTCGGCAATCCGTAGCACCCAGCTGACCAGCGCCAGCAGGATCAACCGGAAGGCCATGGCCATGATCAGTCCCCAGCGCACCGCACGCCCCTGCTGTTCGGCCGGCAGCTTGCCGGCGAGGATCGTGATGATGATGAGGTTGTCGGCTCCGAGCGCGATCTGGACCAACGTGACCGAGAACAGTGCGGCCCAGAATCCGGGTTCGAGGAAAAGGTCGAGCATGCCGGGCTCCAATCGTGTGGTGTCGTCAGCGCCGGAGATCATACGACAGCCGCGCGGGCTTCGCCCCGTGGGCGTGAGATAGTGAAGCGATGGGCGCTGCGACATCGGGTGCGACCGGCGGGCGGGCGCTGCTGACCGCCCGCGATCTGACGGTGCGCAGGCCGGGCATGACCAGGCCTGCGCTCCGCGGACTGGAGCTGGATGTCGGGCCGGGTCGGGTCGTCGCGGTCTGCGGCCGCTCCGGTACGGGCAAGACGTCCCTGCTGCACGCGCTGTCGGGGCTGGTGCCGTGGCACCACGGCGGCGAGGTGAACGGCCGTCTGGAGCTCGGCGGCGAGGCCCTCGGCGAGCTCGATCCCGGGCAGCGCGCCCACCTGCTCGGGACCTGCCTCGACCGTCCGGAGGCACAGCTGTTCCTGGCGACCGTCGGGCACGAACTGGCGGCGGCCAGGCGTCTGTATGGATCCGATGCCGCGGCGGACAGCGCCGCGGCGGCGCTGGCGATCGACGGGCTGCGCGGACGGCGGATCTCCGAGCTCTCGTCGGGCCAGCGGCAGCGGGTGGCGCTGGCGGCAGCGCTGGCGGCGGGCCGCCGTCCGGTTCTGCTCGACGAGCCCACGGCCCATCTCGATGGCGATGGAGCGGCCGCCCTCGGACGCCTCCTGGCCGAGCACGCCTCCGCAGGCGGCAGCGTCGTGCTGGCGGAACAGGCCGGGTGGCGGGTGGGGGAGGTGGTGAACGATTGGCTTCGCCTGGACCGCGGCACGCTGATGGGCTGCCAACCAACGGAGCCGCCGGCCTTCGGTCGTCCCGCGCCGCCCGGCGACGAGATCGTGCTCTCGGCGACGGACCTCGTGATCCGCAGAGGCGGGCAGGTCCTCGTGCAGGACGCGGCTCTCGAGCTGAGGGCCGGCGAGGTGCTGCTGCTGAGCGGCGCAAACGGCGTCGGGAAGTCGACCCTGGGACGGGTGCTCGCAGGTGTGCGCGGAGGCGCGGCGGGTCGCGTGCGGAGGCCGGAGCCGACGGCCCTGATGCTGCCGTCGGCCGAGCTGCAGCTCTTCGCACGCACGGTCCTCGGGGAGGTCACGACGGGCGGTGTGTCGGCGGCGGAGGCAGCCAAGGTCCTGAGCCGGCATCGCCTCGAGCACCTGGCGGCGCGCGCGCCGTGGACCCTGTCGCGGGGCGAGCGCCAGCGCCTGGTGCACGCGGCGCTCGACCTCCGCCGGCCGCGGCTGATGATCATCGACGAGCCCGGGCAGGGGCTCGACCCCGTTGACCTGGCGGCGCTCATCCACCTGATTCACAGGCGGGCCGAGAAGGGGAGGGCCTACCTCCTGATCTCGCACCGGCTCGAAATCCTATCGGCGGTCCACCGCCACATGAGGATCGCCGATCGCGCCCTCGAGGAGGTGTCGGCGTGACCGACGTCCGGGCGTGGACCTACGCCGCCCTGTTCGGAGCGTTGTGGGGCGCCCTCGAGGCGACCGCGGGTGCCGCGCTGCACCTCGGACGGGTGCCGTTCCGAGGCAGCCTGATCGGTCTCGCCGGGCTGTTGTGCCTGATCTGCCTGCGGCGGCTGCAGCCTCGGCCCGGCGTCTGCCTGTTGGCGGGAGCGGTGGCGGTGTTCCTCAAGATCTTCACCATCGGCGGCCTTTCCCCTGGTCCCATCATCGGCATTGCCGTCCAGGCCATCGCGGTGGAGGCGGCCATGACCGGCACCGGCGGGCGCGCGGCGGGGGCCGCGGTCGGCGGCTTCCTGACCCTCGCCACCAACCCCATCCAGAGCCTGGTCTCGGTGTGGGTGGTCGCGGGTCCCGAGGCGGCCGGCGCCGCGCTCGAGCTGATGCAGGCGACGGCCGCGGGTCTCGGTTTGAACGGGCTGCGTCCGGAGCTCGTGCTCGCGGGGCTGGTGGCGGTCAGCGGACTGGTGGGGGCGGTCGGAGGGCTGTGGTCGTGGTGGGTGGCGGGGAGGGTCGCACAGCGGGTCGGGGGCCAAAGGTGACTCGCGCCGCGGGTATCGTGCTGCTGCTGGCGGTGGTCGCAGTGGTAATGGTGCGCGATCCGGTCCCGGCGGCATTGGTGGCGGCCGTCGCGCTGGCAGCGGCCGCGCTGCTCGACCGCCGCGCCGTCGCCTCGCTGCTGCGGGCAGGGTTCACACTGGCGCTGGTTTTCGCCGCGGCCGTGACTTTCGCGGTGGTGGCGTGGGCGCAGGGTCCCGAGCGAGGACTGGTCAGCGGAGCGCTGGTGTTGCTGCGGCTGCTGGTGCTGGCGACGGCCGCCGCGGTGGCCTCGCGACGGATTGACGCCGACCGCATTCTGGAATCGACGAGCGCGCTCGGTCTGGAGCGGCTCGGCCTGGTGCTCGGCCTGGCGCTCAACAGCCTGCCGCGAATCGCCGACACCGCGTCGGAGGTGTGGACCGCGGCCGCCATGCGAAGGACCGGCCGCCTCGACCTCGTACGCCGGTTGCCGGCGCTCGGCGAGGTGCTGCTGGCCCACACCGCGCGGGTGGCCGACGAGGCCGCCGCGGCGGCGGCGCTCCGCGGCCACCGCGCGCTCACGGCACCGCGCACCGGCCTCGACACCCCGGTTCGGACGATCGTGGTCACGGGACCCACCGACGGCGGCAAGACTACCGCCGTCGGCGAGTTGGTGCGGGGCCTGCAGGCAGCGGGCCGGCCGGTGGCGGGCTTCGTGCAGACCGCGGTGCGGAAGGAAGGGCGCAAGGTGGGCTTCGATGTGGCGGATCTCGCCTCCGGAGCGTCCGCCCGGATCGCGACCCGGGTGGAGCACGGTCAAGGCGAGCACGGCACTCAATTCGTCTTCGAGCGGCAGGGATTCGATCTCGCTCGGCAGGCTCTCGAGCGGGCGGACGACGCGAGCGTGCTGATCGTCGACGAGCTCGGCCCGGTGGAGCTGCGCGGCGGCGGCCACCTGCCGGCGGTGCGCGGCGCGCTGCGGAGGGCGCGGCCGCGGGCCTTCGTGGTGGTGGTGCGGCGGGCGCTGGTGCCGTCGCTGCTCGCCGCCCTCGGTGCCACCGATGCCACGGTGGTCGACGTGGAGGCCAGTGGAGCGCGCGCCGCGGACGAGATCCTCGAGGCCATCGGCGAGACCCCCGCGCGGAGTATCGATCTCGATGCGCGATAGGGACGAGTGAGCTTGCCGACATGGTGGTGCGGGCGTCCCGCCCGCACAGCACAGCCTTCCGAAAATCCGACATCCGACATCCGAAATTTTGAATCTCCCCCTCCCCGTGACATTCCCCTTGACGCCGGTCAATGCCGTGACGTCTCGAATCGTCCACGCTGTCCCCATGAAGGTCCTCCGAGCCCGCCGCGCCGTCCAGTGGATCGTGACCGCCGTGGTGCTCGCCATCGGGGTCCAGTTCACCCTCTGGGTGGTGCCGCACATGCAGGGCCGCTGGCCGTCGGTGCCGCGGCCGCCCGGCGTCGAGGCCTTCCTGCCCATCGACGCCATGCTCGGCCTGCGGCACCTCCTCCACACCGGCGTGGTCGACCCCATCCACCCCGCCGGCCTCGCCATTTTTGTCGGCATCTGTCTGATGTCGCTGGTGGTGCCACGGTCGTTCTGCTCCCACCTCTGCCCGGTCGGCCTGGTTTCCGAACTGCTGGGGCGCCTCGGTATCCGTGCGGTCGGCCGCACGCTGACCCCGCCGAGGTGGCTCGACATCCCGCTGCGCGGCCTCAAATTCGTGCTGCTGGGTTTCTTCGTGTGGGCGATCTGGTTCGCGATGGACCCGAACGGGGTCGAGGCCTTTCTCGCGAGCCCCTATGCAAAGGTGGTCGACGCCAAGATGTGGCTGTTCTTCGCCGAGCCGTCGCGGCTGACCGTTGCCGTCATCGGCATCCTCGTCGTCGGCTCGGTCTTCGTCCGTGACCTGTGGTGCCGCTACCTCTGCCCCTACGGCGCGCTGGTGGGGGTGCTCGGGCTGCTGGCGCCGCTCAAGGTCACCCGCGATCCCGCGCTGTGCACCGACTGCCGCAGCTGCACCCGCGCGTGCCCCGGTCGGCTGCGGGTCCACACGGCGCAGCGAGTGCGCTCCATCGAGTGCACATCGTGCCAGGACTGCGTCGTCAACTGCCCGGTGGAGGGATGCCTCTCGGTGGGGCCGCCCCGGCTCCTCGGCCGCGCCCGCTGGCTGCGACCGGTCACCGCCACCGCCCTCGCAATCGGGCTCTACCTGGCGGTGGTGGCGGGCTTCCAGGCCGCCGGCCACTGGCACACCAACATCACCGAGGCGGAGTACAACTTCCGCCTCCAGGAGCTCGACTCGCCGCTCTACACCCACGTCGGAGGCACCGCCATGACCGACGATCGTTGAGGACGGTCAGAGCCGGAACAGCGGCCAATCGCGGAAGGGCCGTCGTCGGTCCGACAGCTCCCGGATCCACGAGGGAGGCCTCAATCTGTCCAGGTCCCGCAGGTCTCGGAGATGGGCTCGGGGTTGAAGACGCCTCAGTGCGTCCACGTCCTCGTCAGTGGTCGGGAGATCGCGCTCCAGATCCAATCCCGGGGTCGGGTCACTCGATCTCATCACGCAGCTCCTCGAGGCCGTACCTTTCGAAATAGCGCCGCACCTCGTGACGGTCGATGTCTTCGAGAGAGAGCACGGGTGAAGTCCACGCTGAGGCCTCTGCTCGAGGATACCGCGGCGGGCCGGCGAAAGGACTATCCTGGCAACGTGAGCAGGCGAAGATTGCGGGCCTTGCAGGTCGAAATCACGAGCCGCTGCGGGCGGCGGTGCGCGATGTGCCCGCAGAGCGCGCTCGCCGAGCGCTGGCTCGAGGGCGACCTGTCGAACGCGACCTGGGCGCACCTCCAGCCCGACCTCGCGCTGGCGCGCCACGTCCACCTCCAGGGTTGGGGCGAGCCGCTGCTCCATCCGGAGATCGAGCGGATGGCCCACGACGCAGAGAATGCGGGCTGCCGGGTCGGGCTGACCACCAACGGCGACGGCCTCGGCGAGGCGACCCCGTGGGTCGCGGACGGTGGACTCGACGTGCTGGCGGTATCGGTCGCGGGCGACGCCGAGCACAACCGCCGGCTTCGGGACGGGTCGTCCCTCGACGACGTCCTCGCCGCCGTGACCGACATTGCCCGCCGACGACGGCGCCGGCGCCCGCGCCTCCACGTCAGCTACCTGTTGACCCGCACGAACGTCAGCGATCTTCCGGGAGTCGTGCGAGCTGCAGGAGTGGCCGGCGCCGACACGGTTCTCGTCAACCACCTCGACTGCCCGCCGACTCCGCAGCTGCACAGCCTCGCTGTCTGGGCTGGCGACGGTGTCGACAGCGAAGTCCTCGACGTCTTCGACCAGTCACGGCGCGAGGCGCGGCGCCACCGCGTCGACCTGCAGCTGCCGGCGACCGCTCCCGAGGAGATGCTGACCTGTGACCTGGACCCTCGGTCGATTGTCAGCGTGCGCTGGGACGGCCGGCTGGCGCCGTGCGTCATGCTCAACCTGCCGGTGGAAGGACCGATACCGCGGGTGGTGGACGGAGAGGTGATCGCGATCGACTGCTCCGCTACGGCCGACCTCGCTGAGATCAGCCTCCGGGAGTACCTCGAGAGTGCGGGCTACCGGGCGTTCATCGAGCCGCTGCAGCGCCGGGTGGACGCGGATGCCCGCTACCGCGAGTGCGCACTGGGGGCGCTGGGACGGGGCATGGCGGGGTTGCGGGACCTCGACCGTGCCCATGACGACCTCGAGGCCGCCCTCGCGGAGCACCCGTTCCCCCGCGGCTGCACGGGTTGCCCGAAGTCCGCGGGATGGTAGCGGCGCCTCGCCGTTGCGATAGACTCGCGGTATGTCCCACCGTTCGCCCCTGGAAGAGGTGCCGTTGCTCGAACAGCTGAGCAACGACCAGCGACGGCGGGTGATCTCCGCCGGCCACGAGCGCCGGCTGGACCGCGGCGAGATCCTGTTCCACGAGGGCGAGGAGGCGGAGGCGCTGTTCGCCGTTGTCAGCGGCAGCCTCAAGCTGGTGCGCTACTCGCCGCAGGGACGCGAGCTGCTGCTGCACCTGGTCCAGCCGGGCCAGAGCTTCGCCGAGGCCGCGGTCTTCGCCGAGGGTACCTATCCCGCCACCGCCGAGGCCGTGGCGGCAAGTGTCGTGTGGGGCCTGCCGCGCGCGGCGCTGCTGGAGCTGCTCGCCTCCTCGCCGGAGCTGGGGCTGGCCATGCTCGGCTCGGTCTCGACGTGGACCCGCAAGCTGGCGGCCAAGCTCGAGCTGCTGACCCAGCGGCGGGTGGAGGAGCGGCTGGCCATCTACCTCCTGGGCCGCGCTGGTGCGCGTGACCTCGTACCGGGGGACGCCATCCCGCTGGCCGAGCCCCGCAACCTGATCGCCGCCCAGTGCGGCACCGCGCCCGAGGTCCTGTCGCGCACCTTCAAGAAGCTCGAGGAGGACGGCCTCCTCACGGCCGAGCCGAAACAGGTCGTGGTGCACCGTCCCGACCGTCTGCGGGTGCTCGCCGAGCACATCGGCTGACCCCGGCAGCTCTTCCGGCCCGATCGTCGGCCGCGAGATCGAAATTCTCCCCAAATTCACTCAAAGTGATGAGAAAAACCACTCATTCTGGCGATTGCTGCCGACGGCCGCGCGCCCTATTGTTGTACACGTGGGCGTTTTCGTCAGGTGAAAGGAGCCTTCCGTTCACCATGAAGGCAGCTTCGATTGGGCCAACCCGTCGCCAGCCGTCGGACGGTCGGTTGTGCCGCGTATTTGACCACGAGAAACTGATCCGAGGTCTCGCATGACAGTCTCCTCGGCACGCACACCGTCGTCCGCCCGTACGAACGAGCCGCCGCCATCGGCTGGTGCAGTCCGCGTGGCCGTAGCGCTGGCAATGACGCTGCTGCTCTTCGGTCCCAGCGCGCTGGTGGCTCGTGGTTTCCTGAGGTCCGCTGGGTTGTGGCCGGGCTGGCTCACGCTCTGCGTCGTCCTGCTGCCGGTACTTTTCGTCGCCTCGAGGGCTGCGACCGCGATCGTCGATGTGGCGTGGCAGGACAGGCTCCTGCGCATACTGACGGCCGTCGTGCTCGGCGGGCTCGCGGCCGGCGGGCTGTGGCTGGCGCTGGCGGATCTGTGGGATGCCTTCGGGTTGGATCTGGCGACCGCCTTCCGACTGGGCATCGTGGGCTGCGGCGTCGTGTCAATCGCGGTGGCGGTTCTCGCCGCGCTCGGCCGTCTGCCCGGGTGGGCGTCTTCCGTGCTCGCAGTCGAGCTCGCGGTCCTGACGTTCGCGGTGGTGACGGTCGGCACGATCAGCCTCGGGGGCCCTCTGCTCGGATGGCTTTCAATCCCGGTGTCGTGGCCGTTCAAGTTCGTGTGCGCGGCCTTGGGATGTGGGGTGGTCGGCTTTCTGGCCTCGCGGCGTTTCTTCGAAGCCGAGACTCGGTCGACGCTGCAATTCGCGTCTCGCTGGCTGTCGGCGGCGGTCGCGGCACTCTTCGTGACATCGTCGGTCGTCTTTCTCTGGTTCGCGGTCGAGCTGCGGCTGCTGTCCCTCGACGAACGCATCGTGCTGAGCGTGAATCGGGGAATCGGCATCTTCGCGCTCGCAATGGTCTGTTGGTTGCTGGTGTTGAGGCGTTTCCCTCTGGGAGTGGCGTGGACCGGGGCCGCGGTGGCGGCGATCGCGTCGGTCTACCTGGCATTCGACACGGACGCCGACCGGCGTGAGCTGTGGCGGGTCGGCGAACAGCGGCGATCTGCGGCGTTCGCCTATCGCGAACAAAACTTCGACGACGCGCTGTGGCGGTGGCAGGAGGTGCTCGAGGTGAGAGAACGCCTTTTGCCTGGAGAGCACGAACTGGTGGCTGAAGCGCACGCGGGGGTCGGTGCCACCCTGTATGAGCTCGGCCGGCCCGAAGCGGCGGTCGCTCCCCTGTCGCGGGCCCTCGAGCTGTCGGATTCCGGCTCAATGGAGTCGATGATCGAGAAGGAGCTGATCCGCGCGCGGCTCGCGGTGTCCCTCCAGCAGCTCGGCCGTTTCCGCGAGGCCAACCGACACTTGGCGGCATTCGACGATTCGGCGTTGTCGGAGATGTCCTCGTCGAGATGGGAGTTCTCGGAGCTGGTGGCGCGCGTGGCGGATGTCTACCGCCGTTCCGGGCGGTTGGGCGAAGCAGAGAGGCTCTACCGGTCGGCGATCGAAGCGTTCGATCTCAGCCAGGGGCGGAATTGGGATGCTCTTTTTCGAGCCAAGTCCGGTCTCGTGAAGGTGCTGATCGCCTCCGGGAGGTATGACGACGCCCGTGGGATCGTCGACGAGCTGCACCGGTTGATGATGCACGCATGGCGCCCGCTCCACATGGCTGACACCTATCGGCTCGAGGCGCAGATCGAGAGCGCCGACGGGAAGCGGTCTGCCGCGATCGCGGCGCAGCGCCAGGGACTGTCGCGGCGGGTCGAACACCTTGGCCGCGACCATCCGGACACGGCTGTTGCTCTGCGGGAGCTGGGCATCTACTTCATGCAGGCGCGTCGGTACTCCGAAGCGCTCACGGCGTGTGCCGGCGCGCGGGAGATCTTGATCGCGCGCTTCGGTTCGGACACCCCGGAGGTCATCGAGACCGAGTACGCGCTGGCCTGCGTGTACCTCGCTGCGGGACGGCACGCGGAGGCCGCGCGCATTCTCGAGCACTGCCTCGAACGTTGGCAGTCCCTGTACGGCGACGACTACATACTGATGTCGGAGGCGCGGCACCTGCTGGCCAACGCGCTGGCAAGGGAGGGCAATCACCGCCGGAGCGCGGAGCTGTTCTTCCAGGCCCAGGCGGCGGATCTCGATCACTTCCAGAGCCTGCTTTCGGTTCTCTCGGAGCGACAGCAGGTGGCCGCGCTGCAGCGGCTGCGTGCGAGGGCTGCAGAGGTCATGTTGCACACCGCTCGCCACGCCGGCGCCGGCGCGCACGAGGTGCGGCGGACGCTCGACGGCTGGTTGCGGATCAAGGGCGCGTTGCTGGAAACCCAGCGCTCACGAAGCGAGATGCTGGCCCTCGACCCATCTGAGGAGACTCGAGAGCTGGCCGAGCAGCTCCGGGCGATCGACAATGAGCTGGCAGTGCTGTGGTTCGAGGGCCGCAGCGACCGGCGTGGTCGGGAGGCGATCCAACGGCTGCGCGAGGAGCGGTCCGAGATCGAGAAGGACCTCCACCAAAAGCTGACGGAATCCGGATTCTGGACGGGCGGCGTGGATTTCACGACCCGTGAGCTCGAGGACCGGCTGCCGCCAGGCTCGGCCTACGTCGATTTCTGTCGCGCGGGCCAGGTGGGTGGCGAGGACCGGTATCTGGTCTTCGTGGTGCCCGCCGGATCCGCCGGCCCCCTTCTCGTCGATCTTGGCCCGGCGACCGAGATCGACGGCGTGGTGTTCGAGTACCTGGCCGCGATCGCGCGGGGGTTCGATCAGACCACCGCCGGGCGCAACCTCGGGAGCCGGGTCTTCGATCTGCTGGTGGGCCCGTGGTCGACTACCACGACAGGCATCGAGTGGCTGCTCGTGAGCCCGGACGGTGCGCTCGCCCGTCTGCCCTTCGGTTGCATGCGCGATCGATCCGGGGCCTATCTCGACGAGGAGTTTCGCATCAGCTACCTCTCGAACGGCCGCGACCTCGCTTTGTGGGATGGACCACAGCTCCGGAAGCGAAGCGCGATCGTGGTTGCCGACCCGGACTTCGACACCATGCCCCCCAAGCCGCCGGACGAGAGCCGATGGGTCGTGGAGCGGCGCGGATCGCGTCGTCGCGCCTGGGGCATTGCACCGTTCCAGAACGTCCATCTCGGTCGACTGCCGGGCACCCGGCGCGAAGCCGACGCGGTGGTCCGCCTGCTGGAGGATCGAACCTCGCTCGACGTTCTGGTGTTCACGGACCTCGATGCCAACGAGGGCGCGATGGACTTCGTCGAGTCCCCGTGGTTGATGCACTTCGCGACCCACGGGTACTCGATTCCAGGTGAGCTTCCGGCGAACCCTTCGAATCTGACTCCCCTGCTGTTGTCGGAGTACAGCGGACTGCGAGCGGTCCCCGAGGACAACCCTCTCGCACGTGCCGGCCTGGCGTTGGCGGGTGCCAACGAAGCCTTCCGGCGAAGGGACGAGTGGGGCCTGCTGACCCTCGACGAGATCATCTCGATGCCGCTGGTCGACACGGAAATGGTGGTGGTTTCGGCCTGCAACAGCGGGATCGGCGAGGTCCGGGAAGGAGAGGGTGTGTTCGGGGTGGGCCGCGCGTTTCTGGCCGCCGGATCTCGCAGCGTGGTGGTCACGCTGTGGTCGGTGGCCGACGAGCCCACGGCCGAGCTCATGGAGATCTTTTACTCTCGATGGTTGGCCGGGGAAACCAAGGCGGAGGCGCTTCGGCAGGCGCGCAGCGAAATCCGCCGCGTCTACCCCTCGGCAATGATCTGGGCGCCGTTCGTCCTGGTTGGCGATCCGTCGTAAGGGCGAGGTGAATCAGAGCAGGTGCACAGATACCAGGGCCGACACCGACACCTATGGCACGTGCCATGGCACCTATGTTTCATGCACGGATTCTCCTTAAATTCACTCAAAGTGATGAGAAAAACCACTCAAACGGGCGATTGCCAACGCGTCGCCGGTGCCCTATTAATGTACACGAGGGCGTTTCCGTCAGGTGAAAGGAGCCTTCCGTTCACCATGAAGGCAGGTTCGTGAATCTCGGCGTTGGGTCCAGCCAGCGGGGGAGTGGGATGTGATTCCCCGTCCGCTGCCGCACTTCGGGCGGATCGCGGTCGCACTGGCGATCGCGGGTGCGGCAGCAGGCGGCACAGTCGAGGCGAACGGGCTGATCGTTGAAGGCGCGTTGGAGGTGCGGGGCACGCGGGTGACGATCTACGCGGACGACCAGGTCAACGATGCGGATCAGGTCGTCAACATCGGCGAGCGCGCCACGGTGCGCACCTGTTACGGCACGGGCGACGAAGAGTGCGGGGCGGCCTCATCGGGCGATCCCTGGACGATCGGTCTCCAATTGCGGGCGGAGCTGCGCGGGCCGGAGTTGCCGGAGGCGATTCCACTGACGACGGTGCCGGGTGGCACCTTCGTCCTGCCGGGATTCCAGCAGCAGGGCGACTACTTGCTCGAGAACATCCGCCTCGTGGACACCTCTGACAACTCGGTGATCCAGAGCGCTGATCCTCCCATTGCGGTGATTCACGTCCGCCAGATCGTCCTCGCCTCGGCGACCGTCACGACCCTCAGCCTCGAAGACCTCGAGGCCAGGGGCATTTCGATCACCCAGGAGAACTTTCAGGGCTACAACTTCGCCGTCGGGTTCGCGTTCGAGTCGGAGCTGGTGATCATCAATCTCCCGGTGCTGTACCAGGGCGGCGGGGAGGTCGAGGTCCTCGATCGGCCCACCGTCCAGCTCGACGGTCTGCCGTCCGATGTGGCGCAGTTGGTGCAGCGCTGGCAGCCGCCGCACATCGTGCCCTTCACGCTGGAGATCCCGGAGCGCCGGCCTCTCGAGATGGACGAGGAGGTCTACGTTCCCATCACGTTCCCGGTCTTCGGTGCCATCGTCATGCCGGGCAACGTTTCTTTCCTCAATCAGTTCTTCGACGCCACCATGATCGTCGCCAACGGCGCGCCGGCGGGTTCGGGCGTCGAGCTCGACAACCTGCACGCGACGCTTCGGCTGCCCGACGGTAACGTGCTGCGGATCGCCGAGACCGATCCGCCGGTGGCCCCGGGCCAGCAGGTTCCGATGCTCGGCGCCGACGGCAGCGGTGTCGTCGGTCCAGGTGGACAGGCGTCGTCGTCGTGGACCATCGAGGGCCTGGCAGCCGGGACCCACGCGCTGCAGATGGACGTGACCGGCGAGCTGGTGCGGCCGGGCAAGGCCACGGTGCCGGTGGCGACCAGCGCACAGGCGGCGGTGGAGGTGGTGGACGCCCGGTTCCACCTGGTCTTCAGCCATCCGGACGTGGTCCGCAAGGACACCCCCTACACGCTGTACGTCACCGTCACCAATCTTTCCAGGGTGACGCAGAACCTGGTTTCGGTGGAGATTCGCGAAGAGCACATGACCGGTGCCCGCAAACAGGATCCGGCGGACGATTTCCTGCGCGAGATCACGGTGCTGGAACCCGGGCAGTCCGAGACGGTCGAGTACCGCCTCGTCGCCGACGTGACCGGTCAGGTGGTCGGTGGCACCTTCGAAACCGCCTCGGGGTCCGGTGCCATCCAGCTCTACACCGGCGTCGGCGAGCTCGGTATCCCGCTGTCGCCGGCGACCCTGGTGCTGCCGCGCTTTTCCGAGCGGCTGTCGGCGCCGTTCACGGAGACCGACGGCTTCTTCAGCGCCGTGACGAACTTTCTGGGCCTGGCTTACAGCCTGGCGGTGGCCCCGGCCGGGATGGCGCCTCCCGAGCTGCCGCGCGTGATCCGCTCCGATGTGGAGGAGCGGGCGGCCGACCTCGGCTTTGCGGGCCAGCGGATCTTCCTTGGCGATGGATTCCTTGAGAGTCTGCAGGTTCTGCTGCTCGACCAGCTCGGCAATCGGTCGCCGCTGCTCGAGATCGACGGGTTGAGGCGATTGACCGACAAGGGTGGCCAGGTGGGCGTGGAGCTTGCCGGCCTCCTCCGTGCCGAGCAGGAGTCGCACGGCCTCGACGCAGAGGGCCTCTTCGATCATTTCGCGGTCACTACCTCGTACGCCGATCCCTACCTGGCGGCGATGCTGCTGCCTGGGGACACGGCCGAAGTGCCGGCGCTCGAGATCCGGCAAGCGGCGGAGGACGACTGGGCTGTGCTCGCCCATCCCGGCGAGTTCGAAGAGCGGGTGCGGAGCCTCGACTTCGGCGAGATTTTCACGGTATCGGAGGATCCCGCGGGCGGTCGTGACATCCCACTGGCGGTGGTCGGCTCGGTGCAGGCCGACGAGCTCCATGAGATCTCCATCGAGAACTCTGGCGATTCGCCCGCGGCCGGACGCCTGCTGCTGATTGTCGGCGACGCGGTCGATGGCGGGTACCGACGCATCGACTTCGGCCAGGTGACGGTGCCGGCCCACACCGTCTACGCGGTGACCGCCGGCGCCGGGGTTGTCGACCCGTCCGACGGCGGGTTCGAGCTCGTCGATCTCTCGACGGGCCAGCCTGTGGCGGGCGCCACGGCGTTTCTCGACGACGTGCCCTTGCCGGCCTTCCGGATCATCGGAGCGCGCCAGGACTACGGCATCAGCGCCGGAGAGAACCGCTACGGGCAGGGCGTGAGCTACCTCTTCAATCGGCCACCCGACGAGGTGTCGGGGCAGACCGCGGACAGCTATCGCATTCGCTCCACCTTCGAGGATGGAGGCGAACCGTGGATCGCCGAAAAGAGCGGCCGCCAGGCGTTTCTGCAGCCGAGCGCACGCGTGGTCAACGTGCGTTATCAGAGCCCGATCAGTGCGCTCTGGGACGGAAGCACTTCGGCTCCGCTCGTTGTGCATGAGCACCTCATCGACCCATTGAACCTGATGGATGAGTTTGGCAACACGCTCGGAGAAAGCCCGCCTCCGCCCATGATCGAGCACCCTCCCCGCCACTACGGCGGCCTGGTGGGCGGGCAGGTGCTGCGGGGCACGGGAGAGTCGGCGGTTAACGCCGTGGTCAAGCTGATCCGCCCGCGCCTCGAGGACACGGTGACCGGCTACAAGACGGTGCTCGATCTGGTCGGTGAGACGTCGACCGGCGACGACGGCGCGTTCTACTTCGATTTCGTCGAGGCGCCGCACTGGGATCCCTTCGTCGAAGAAGAGTTCATTCTGCGGGCCATCGTCCCGGAAGGCGACGATCCGGCCACCGAGCCCGCGGCGGTGGAAGAGGTCAGGTCGACGATTCGCCTGCAGAACCAGATCACGCGCATCAACATCGCGTTGCTGGGTCGGGGCACCGTGAACGGCAGGCTCGTGTATCTCGACGGCGGTGCGCCAGTTTCCGACGGCAGCGTGACGGTGGCAAGCACGCTGTTCAACGAGTCCGAGACCGCGTTCGTCGACGACAGCGGCAACTTCACGGTGCCGGCCATGCCGGTGGGTCCGTTGACTCTCACCGGTCGCGACCCCGAGGGACGTACCGTCTACGCAACCGTTGGTATCGCGCAGCCCGGGGACACCGTGGACGTGCTGCTCGAGCTGCCCCGCACCCAGCCGCCCGGGTTGGGCGTGGTTGTGGGTACGGTCCTGCGGCTCGAGGACGACGAAACTTCGCCGGTCAGCGGTGCACAGGTCGGTGTTTGGGCTGCCGGCGCCTTGCTCGGCGAGGTGGAGACCGATCCCTACGGGCACTTCCGCTTCGATCAGGTGCCGGCAGGACAGGTCACCGTGCAGGCGGCGGACTGGCGCATCAGCCGCACCTCGGTCCTGACCGACATCATCCTTGCCGCCGACCAAACCGTTGAGGTCGAGCTCGTGCTGCCGGTGTCGCCGCCGAAGTCGGTCGCCGGTTTTGTCTACTTCGACGATCCGGTGTCCGGCGATCTGCTGCCGGTGGATGGCGCGACCGTCTTCATCCCAGGCCCCGGGGTCTATGCGTCGAGTGACGCTGACGGTGGCTACCGCATCGAGGGTGTGCCGGTGCAGGCGGCCACCGGCTCCAACTACACCGTATCTGCCATCGACACTGAACGGCAATTGCAGGGTGACGTCGAGGTGGCGGTCCTCGAGACCTCCCCTGATGTGGTCAACGCGCAGCCGATCGTGCTCCGCGAGATGCGGGGTGGCATCGACGGGGTCGTGCTCGATCCGCTCGGGAGGCCTCTCGGCGGTGTTGAAGTCATCGCTATCCTCGACGGGGTGCCGTGGCAGGAGGTGACGTCGCTCGCGGACGGGAGCTTTACCTTCAACGATCTCGATCTCGGCGAGTGGGATCTCATCGCCCACGCCGGGGACGGCCTCGACGAGGGGCGGATCGGCTATTTCGGCCAGGCACACGAGGTCCACATCGTGTTCGGCGGCCACCGTCCCTTTGCCACGGTGCAGCTGGTGGGATCGGGTGTCGTCGATCTCCAGGTGTCGAGCGGTGAGGGCAGCAGCGTGTGGGCCGAGGTGTACTACCGGCCGACCTATTACAGCGAGACGGCCCGAAAGGTGACCCCGCGGGGCACCGCCATCGAGGCCGTGACGGATCCCAACGGGAATCTGCAGCTCGAGCTGCCGGTGGGCCGTTACGAAATCACCGCCTTCAGCCCCTTCCACGGTGCGCGGACGGTGACCGGGATGATCGAATGGGCCGGCCAGTCGAGGTCGGTCGACATTGTTTTCGACGGCTCTTCCACCGTCACCGGCACCCTGGTCAACGTCGATGGTGTGACCCCGATCCCCGATTTCGAGGTTGAGCTGCACACCGAGCACCTCCTGCCGCAGACCCAGCGCACCGATGCCACCGGGACGTTCCGGTTCGAGCTGGTTCCTGAGGGCCGGCTGGAGGTCCGGGCTGAGGGCATCGTGGGGACCGTCGAGCGTGTGGGGAGGGCCTCCGCGATCTTCGGGAGCGGCGGCCAGACCCTCGATCTGACGGTGCGAATGAAGGCCCAGGGCACCGTCAACGGCAGGGTCTTCGAACGCATCGGCGACGAGCTTGTGCCGCTGTCCCATGCCCAGTACTACGTCCGCGAGGAGGCCTATCCCTTCCGCAGGCTGCCGATTGGCAGCGGCTGGTACAGCGCGGACGAGGAGGGGAGGTACGAGGTCGGGCACGTGTTCGCGGGCGGTGTGCGGGTGGTGGCCCGCGATCCCGGTCAGCTGACCCGCCGCGGGTCCGCACAGGGCGCGATCACCGACGACTGGCAGGTCGTGACGCTGTCGGACATCGTGCTCACGACTTCGGTGGGCACCATCGAGGTCACGATCCGCGACCCTGAGAGCGGCGCCCTTCTGTCCGACACCCAGGTCACGATCCGCAAGGTCGGTGGCGGAGTCAACGAGATGACGGTGGCGAACGTCGATGGGCTCGCCGTCTTCGATGCCTTGCCCCTCGGCAGCTACTCGGTGACCGCCTTCCATGCCCCGACCGGACGCAGTGGTCGTGTCGATGGGCTGGCCCTGACCCAGCCGGGGCAGCTCGTGGAGCGGACGCTGTACGTCGACCAGCGCGGCGCGGTCGGCGGCACGTTGTACGACGATCCGGGCAAGACAGCGCCCGTGCCCGGGGGGACGGTCGAGCTTCGCGGCTCGACGTCGGGTGGTCCGATCACAGCGCTGGACACCACGTCCGGCCAGCCGGAGAGCCTCGGGCGGTTCGATTTCTTCGGGATCCCCGAAGGCAGCTTCCAGCTCACCGGCGCGGTCCCGGGCTCGGCCCGGCGGGCAGGCGCCGAGGTTGCTCTCACCGCCACCACACCGGTGGCCGAGGTCGACCTGGTCCTCGAGCCTGCCGGAGAGGTCGCGTTCCGGGTGTTCGAGTCGCTGGCGGGCGGGCTCAACGAGGTCGACCCGTCGACGACACCATTGAGCGTTCGCCTCGAGCAGCAACCCGTTTTCGACTTCACGCTGCTTGCACCGCAGCCTCCGTATCCTGGCCACGCCTTTGTCTATCCCGGCGTGCTGACGGAGCGCAGCGGCTCGATCACCGTCCAGGAGCTCGGTGGCGAACAGCGTCAGGCACGGGTGTCGGCGTCGAGCTTCGACGGCGGGGTGCCGCTCGACGGCGGGGGCTCGGTGGCGGATCCGTATCGCGTCGTGCTGCGGCCGAAGGGCGTGGTCGCGGTGCAGGTCTTCGACGCAGATGCGCAGGCGGTCGCCGGGGCCAACGTCACACTGACATCGACCGGCGGCGGCCGGTTCCCGACGGTCACCGGCGGCGACGGCACGGTGGTCTTCACCGCGGTGCCGGCCGGTGAGCTGACGGTGACCGCCAGCGCTCCGGCCCTCGGGGTGGGTGGTCGGAGCACCGCCGTTCTGCAATACGACGACGAGGTGGTCCAGGTCGCTGTGACGCTGGCGGCTGCCGTGTCGGCGCACGGGATCGTGTATCAGCCGGTGCCCGGCGACGTGTGGGATGGCGAACCGTCGGTGCTCGTGCCGCAGGACGAGGCCGTGGTCCTTCTCGAGTACTCCGGGACTCAGCAGACCATGGTCACTGAAGAGGATGGCCTCTTCAGCTTCGATGCGCTACCGATGGGTGCCGGCTACACGGTGACCGCCTCGAGCCTCGATGGACAGTCGCTGGTCCAGGTGACCGGTGTTCTCGAGGGCCCGAACGGCAACGACAACGGCGTGGGAGCCCTGATTCTCGACGGCGCGCCACCTCAGATCGTCTCGATCACGCCTCCGCCGGGCATGGACGAGGTGTCCCGGACCGCCAACGTGGAGATCGTCTTCTCGGAGCCGCTGCTGCCCGAGGTGCTGCCGTCCGGCGGACCGACCTCGCCGTTCTTCGAGCTCCGTGGCCCGTCCGGGCCCGCCCAGGGAGGGTGGAACGCGGGCGTCGACGTTGAAGGACGCCAGGTGGTTGTGTTCGTCCCGTCGCAGCCCTACGACAACCAGGCGATCTACAGCCTCAAGATCAAGGGCGGTCAATCCGGCATTCGCGATCGGGTTGGCCGCCCGTTGACGCCGACGGCCGATGTCGGTTCCAACTTCACGACCTCGGACAGCATCGGCCCGGCGGTGATCGGCACTGAGCCCGAGCTCGGGCGCCCCGTCGAAGGCGGGGAACCCATTCGGTTCGACTTCAACGAGTCCGTCGTGGCGAGCGACGAGCAGCTCGACGGCGACGGAACAGGCGACGCCGCGACTCTCGAGTGGGGGCAGGACGCCGGCGGTGGCGCGGTCGAGTGGCAGCCGTTACCCGCCACGCTCTACCTCACCCGCAGCGAGTACTCGCTGACGGCGGACCCGGTGGAAGGCCTCGAGCTCGACGGCGACTCGCTGCTGCGCCGCGTCGCGATCTCGGGCCTCGAGGACGCCGACGGCAACGTCATGGAAGCCTACTCGACGGAGTACCGGATCCGTGACGACAACCCGCCCGTCATCGACCAGCTGCCGCCGCCGCCGGATGCGCCGGGCGGTGAGCTGGTTCCCGGGCGGGCGTACGTGGTCACGCCGGTCCTCTCGGGCGTCGATCACTTCCCGCTCGATCCGCCGGCCGGCGACATGGACCGTGTCGAGTACTTCTTCGCGAACCCGACCGCACCCGGCGGCCCGACCCAGCCATCGTTCGTCGCCGATTCCGAGCCGTATGCGTTCGCCTTCATCGCGGCCTACTCCGGTGACGGCGTCGAACCGAGGCCGTTCCCAGTGTGGGCTCGTGCGGTCGACACCAGCGAGAACTCGAGCGAGGTGGCATCGCTCGCCATGGTCGTGCTGCCGAACCAGGCGCCGATGGTGGACTCGGTGGAGGTCGCGTCCGTCGAGCCGGTACCGGGGGTCTTCTACTCCGGATCGACCCTCGACGCGACAGTCGCCGGGCTGGCCGATGCCGACGGAACGAGGCTCACGTTGATGGTGCAGCTGTGGGACGAGGCGTTGGGATTTGTTGATGCCGCCCCCACGGTTCTGCTGGAGGTCTCCGATCCCGCCGAGTGGGCCACCCTCGAGGCGCCGATCGCTCGTCTGCAGATCCCGACCGGTCATTCCGACGGATCGGTGCTCTTCGCGACGGCCCACGCAACCGACGCCTCCGGCGCCTCGGTCAGCGCAGAAAGCGAACGGTTTACGGTCGCAGTTGATCCTGGCTCACCGACAGTCAGCGGGCTCGTTGTGCGTTCGGCGCTGACTGACGAGCCGGACTCCCGATTCACCATCGGAGAAGAAATCTACGTCGAGTTCACGGCCACGGATCTCGAAACCGAGATCGTAGCGGTCGAGGTCGGCTTCGATCGCACGGACATCTTCCCGCCGCCGGTGGAGGTGACTCGGGTGGCGGGAGATCTTTACCGTACGCAGACGCTGACCGTCCCGTACGACACGGTGACCGAAACAACACCGGTGATGGTGACGGCGTCGGCGGACGATCGCGGCGGCAATATCGGCTCTGCCACCCTCGAGTTCGAGGTCGCTCCCGAGCCCGATCCGACCGCTCCGACCGTGACCTGGCTGACGCCGTGGGAGGGCAGTCCGTGGCCGGCCGCCTACACCTCGGTGGCGTCGCCCGACGACGGCGCGGCGCTCCTGCTGCGGGTCCGGGCGCGCGATCTCAACGAGGACGAGAACGGCGACCCGGTTCCCGGGACCATCGTCGCGGTCGAGTTCCGCGGGCCGGTCGCGGACGAGGAGGGCGGAGTCGAGCTTGCGGTGATGGCCGAACCGGGGCAGATCGTGCCCGACAGCGATGCGCCCGGTGAGGCTGTTTACGAGCTGGTGTGGAGAGTTCCGAACCAGCTGCCGCTCGCCACCGAGATCCCCTTCGAGGTCCGGGTGGTCGACAGCGGCGGTCTCGAGGTCGTTAGCACGGTGCGGTTGCAGACTGAGGTGTATCGTGCGGTGTACGAAGGCGTCGAGACCGCGGTGCAGCCGGCCGATTCGATGGTCTCGCCGGGTGGAGACGAGCAGGGTCGGGTCTTCCTGCTCGACGGGACCTCGCTCGGGATCTACCCGCAGGCCGACGGCAGCGTGCGATCGCTGCCCGGACTCGTGCTCTACGCCGGCGGCAGCGACGCCGGAGGTGCGCTCGAAGTTCACCCGACGGTGCTGACCGCACCGCAGGTCACGAGCTACCAATCATCGGTGCTCTTCTATCCGCTCGAGCTGGAGGTCGACAGCCTCCTCGCGATCGGAGTGGCAGCGCGTATCGACGTCAGTGGTCGAGGCCTTCTGGGAAGCACCGCCGACGACGAGATGGTGCTCCCGGGCGAGACCGGTGCGGCCCGGCGGGCCGGCGGGTCCCACGGCGGGTCGGGCTGGTTCGGTGCCCCCGACCAGGGTTGGTCGGCGCCGGTGCTGTACCAGCCTTCCAGTACCTATGACAGCATCCGACAGCCATGGCTGCCCGGTGCCGGGGGCGGTTTCTCCGGCGGCCAGGCCGGAGGCGCCGGCGGCGGTGTGGTCGTCGTCGACGTCGAGAATGGTGTACTGCGTCTGGTCGGCGACATCCTGGCCGATGGCGGAAACGGCCCGGGTAGCGCTGGCGGCGGTGCGGGCGGCGCGGTGTCGATCACCGCCGGTCGCATCGAAGGCGACGGCCGGATCAGCGCCGACGGCGGTGCGGCTCAGGATCCGAATCGATCGGGTGGCGGAGGCGGTGGCCGGATCGCGCTTCGCTTCTCGGAGCTCGGCGCCGGCTTCGATCCCGAGCAGCAAGCGGCAGCAGCCGGGGGCGGCAACGGCGGCAGCTTCCTCGCGGGTGCGGGCACGATTTACGTCGAAGCGCTCGACCCCGAATCCGGTGACAACTTCGGCACCGGCCGGCTGCTCGCCGGCAATCCGGGCGGCCACCCGGCAGCACCGACGCTGTTGCCCGCGCTCGGCGATACCGTGGTGTCCGCGGTCGAGCCCGAGGAGCGTTTGGTGTGGTTGACGGCCCCCGATGCTCACGGTCTGGTGGTCGGTGACTCGGTGGTCTTCGAGGACGAGGCCGGCCAGCCGATCGCGGTCTATCCGATCACGTACCAGGATCGGTCTGGCGAGGATGTCGCGCTCGGGGTCTTCGCGACCACGGAGGAGTTGAGCGACCTGCTCTCCGCGATCGACACGTCGGTGATCACGGCTCACGCTCGCGGGCGCTACGTGGCGGTGGAGGCCTCCGGCTCGACGCGGCTGGTTTTCGACAGCGATATTCTGGTCGGACCCGCCGACGAAACTGACCCGGCGCTCAACGATCCGTCGTCGGTCACGATTGGACCGGAAGCTCGCGTCGCGCTGCGTGGTGACGGTCCGGCACCGGTGGTGACCGCAGAGCCTGAGCCGGGTTTCGATATCCTGGTCGGCTCGACGATAGCGATCAGCTGGACGGTGGCGGATCCGGTAGGGATGTGGGAGATCGCGTCGAGCTGGCCGATCGCCGAGCTCGAGACCCGGCAGCGGTTCAGCGGCCAGCCGACCGAGCTCACCGTCGACCCCGACCCCACGGTGATCACGGTGCCGGCGACGGCCGAGCCCGGGTCGGTGTCCTACACCATCGAGTTTGCCGATGTCGCGGGACGGACCGTCTCACAGGAGCTGGCCTGGGAGGTGCTGCCGAACTCGCCGCCGATCGGCGTCATCGGGCTCGCCGACGGCGCGCCGGACACGATCCAGGCCGGATTCTCGACGATGGTGGTGGTGCACGCGGAAGATGTCGAGGGGCTCGCCTCGGTCACCCTCACGGCCATCGGACCGGCGACAGCGCCCGAGCAGACCGCGACAGTGGGCGGCACGCTGCAGGACGTGCCGTTCGAGGTGTGGGCGCAGCCCGACGCCGACGGCTCGGCACCGATCGTATTGCAGGCCGAGGTCGTTGACAGCTCGGGAGTCTCGGTCGTGACCGGTTCTATCGAGGTGATGGTGACGCCGGACCTGACACCGCCGACGGTCGCGATCGACCTCGCGCCGGTGGCGGACGGCGACGTCTACTTCGAAGGCGACACGATCACCATCACGGTCACGCCGTCCGACGACGTGTCCGTGTCGTCGCTTTCGGTCAGCGTCGAAGACCGCATCGAGAGCTCGGACGGGTCGCCGATCGTGCTGCAATGGACGGCGCCGACCGTCACCGAGACCACCGAGTTCGAGATTCTGGGTGAGGCGCAAGACCCGTCGGGCAATTTCGGCTCTGCGACGCGAACGCTGACGGTGGAACCGTTCTTCAGCGAGTTCGCCCCGGTGGTGTCGATCCTGTGTCCGCTGGATGGTGACGGCTGCGTTCCCGGTGTCGAGACCGGTCTTCAGTTCCAAATGGTGGATGACGATCCCGACGATCAGATCGTCAGCTATGCGCTCTTCGTCAACGACGAGCCGTATGGCGATCCCGTGACCGTCAGCGCGGCCGAGATCTCGGGTACCGTCCACTGGACCCCGCCCGAGGCTGCGCAGCCGGGCGAAAGCTTCACGCTGCGGCTCGAGGCCGTCGACCTCGACGATAATGTGGGTTGGGCCATAGTCCACCTGGCGGTGCCCGACGGCACGATTCTCACCGGTGATCAGTTGCTGGGATCCGATTACAGCGGCGAGCATTTGGTGCTGGCGGGCGGCACCTTTACAGCGACGACGGCCCTGGGTCCTCAGTCGCTGACGATCCTGCACGGATCGAAGCTAGCGACCTCGAACCTTGTGCCTTTGGAGATCTCGACCTCTGGAGACGTCACCGTCACGTGCAGTGCGTCGATCGATGTGAGTGCGCGGGGGTACGGGGCGGATGAGACATATCCGGGGGCGACGCTGAACACGGACGGTGAAGGCGCGGGGAGCCACCTTGGCG
>CAZSTH010000005.1:0-80426 GCA_964609835.1 uncultured Thermoanaerobaculia bacterium | reverse complement strand
CGCCGTTGAAGCCGATCGCCGACCAGGTCATCCGCGCTGCGAGCTCGGTGCCCGCCAACCTCGCCGAGGGCGCCGGCCGGTGCGGGCGCGACCGCACCCACCACTGGCGCATCGCCTACGCGTCAGCCAGGGAGGTCGACTCTCATCTCGCGCTGCTCGTCGAAGCAGGCGTTGTATCCGCCTCGCGTGCCGAGCGCGCTCTGCGGCTCTTCGATAGCGTCCGCGCCCGGACCTGGCGGCTGCTGCACCCGGCGAGTTGACGATCGACCTCCCACCCACCCGGCAGCCGGGACGGCTGGCCCATGAACCGCGCCGATCGAGCTTGTGGGGCACGCGTCTCGCGTGCCGGGCGGGTGGCGGTGGGCGGTGGCGGTAATCGGTGGCGGTGATCGGTGACGGTGGCGGTGATCGGTGAACGGTCGCGGTTCACGGTCGCGGCCCCGGTCGCGGTCGCGGATCGCGGTCGACGGTGACGGTGGCGGTGGCGGTGGCGGTCAACGGTGACGGTGACGGTGGCGGTCGGCGGTGACGGTCGCGGATCGCGGTTCACGGTCGCGGCCCCGGTCGCGGTCGCGGATCGCGGTCGCGGCCAACGGTCTGCCGTGGCGGCGACGGTGGCGGTGGCGGTCGCGGTGGCGGTCGACGGTGGCAGTGGCGGAGGCGGTCGGTGGTAGCGGGTCTGTGTGTTCGGCGCCGTCCACCCGCAAGGCCATGGCATGATGGCGGCATGACCTCCACCGGTCTCGCCGCGCCGTCGTGGCAGTCGTGGCACGACGACGAGCCGATCCGGCTCGGAATCTCGTCCTGCCTGCTCGGCGCCAAGGTCCGCTTCGACGGCGGCCACAAACGCGACCGCTATCTCACGGACGTCCTCGGCGAATGGTTCCAGTGGGTGCCGGTGTGCCCGGAGGTGGAGATCGGGCTCGGCACCCCGAGGCGTACGATTCGGCTGGTCCGTGGCGCAGACCACCCGCGGCTCGTGGAGCCCAAGACGGGTGACGATCTCACCGAGCGCATGGAGGTCTACTCGCACCGGCGGGTGGCGGAGCTGATGGCCAGGGACCTCGACGGCTACATCCTCAAGCGCGCCTCACCGAGCTGCGGCATGGAGCGCGTCAGGGTCTACACCGAACTCGGCATGCCCGTGTCGAACGACGCCGGGGTCTTCGCCCGCATCCTGATGGAGAAGTGGCCGAATTTGCCGTGCGAGGAGGAGGGGCGGCTCAACGATCCGGGGCTTCGCGAGCGCTTCATCGAGCACGTCTTCTGCCGCCACCGCTGGCGATCGCTGGTGCGTCGCGGGCTCAGCCGCCGCAGCCTGATCGCTTTCCACACCGCCCACAAGCTGCTGCTGCGCTCACACAACGAGGCTGCCTACCAGCGGCTCGGCCGGATCGTGGCGTCCGCCGGGACGATCCCGGATGACGAGCTCTTTCGGAGCTACGAGAACGAGTTCAACGCGGTGCTGTCGGCACGCGCGACCCGCAAGCGCCACGCCAACGTCCTCTACCACGTGCTCGGCTACCTCAAGAAGGTGCTCGACGCATTCGAGAAGCGGGAGGCCGTGGCCCTGATCGAGGATTACCGCAGGGAGCTGGTCCCGCTGATCGTGCCCATCACCCTCCTCCGCCACCACGCGGTGAAGCACGGGGTGGGCTATCTCGAGGGGCAACTCTACCTCGAGCCGCATCCGCGGGAGCTGATGCTGAGGAACCGGGTCTGAGTCCCGTGCCCCTGTCCGTGTCCGTGCCCGCATGGGATCGAAACGTGGAGCGGCTCTCGTGCACGGACACGGACAGGGGCACGGGTCGTCGTCAGAACCGCCCCTCGAGGCTCCCGGCGTACCCCGTCATCTCCAGATAGCCCTCGCCGCGGTGCGATCCCGAGGCCTCGACCGGGCCCTCCCAGTACACCACGCCGGTGGTGGCCGAGCTGTCGAGCTCGCACGCCTCCAACAGCGATCGGATCTCGACGTCCACGCCCGCCTCGGGAACCCGCAACCGCCACCGCGTCGGGTAGCGGCCGCCGGTGGCCGGGCTCCCCCACCACCCCAGCTCCTCGAGCACGAAGTCGCCGTGCTCGAGATGTGCGGCTTCACCGTCCACCGAAACCACGGTTCCCGCGGACCGCGGATCGAAACCACCGGCGGCTCGCCGCAGCCGGAAGGCCATGAGGTCGCGTCCGTCCTCCAACCGGAGGCTGATCCAGTCCCAACCCGCCACGCCCTCACCGAGGGTCGAGGTGCCCCACTCGTGGTCGAGCCACGCCGCGCCTTCGACCGCCAGCCGCCGCCCTTCGATTTCGAGCGAGCCCTCGGCGTGCAGGCGTGTCCAGCTCAGGTAGACCGAGGCGTTGCCCGGCTCGCCCCCCTTCCGCGAGTAGCCGTGGTCACCGTGGAGAACCAGCGGTTTCTCCGGATCGAGCACGAGCTCGAGGCCGAAGCCGCGCGGGTCACGGGCCGCCATGACAATCCGGCCGTCGGAGCCGCGCGCCATCCGCCAGTTGCCGAGCCACGCCTCGAGATCCTGCTCGGAGGCGCCGGCGAGACCGAGCCCAGCACGCCGCAGGCGCTCGGCGTGGAAAAACCGCTGCCGGTCGATGTCGGCAACGGCCAGGTGGGCGGCCATGATCTGGCGCGCTCGCAGGGGCGAGTCGTCAGGCGAGGCCTCGCCGGGGGCCACGCCGTTGCGGAAGAACGTGATCTGAAAACCGTACCGCCGACCCGCGTCGTCCCGCACGAGCCCGGTAACGTACCACCACTCGGTGCGGAAGCCGGGGTGCGCACCGTGGTCGCTCGGGAACTCGAGCGCAGGGGGCTCGGTGACCCGGCGCCAGCCGTCGGTCTGGTCGCCGGCCGCGCCCGCCGCGAGCAGGAGCGCCACGGCCGTCAGGAGCACGGCAAGACATGACCGGGCCATTCAGGCCTCCTCCCGCAACGCCGAAGCCGGCTGCACCCGCGCCGCGACCAGCGCAGGCGGCAATCCCGCCAACAGGCAGGCCGCCACCACCCATACCGCCATCTCGGCGAGTGACGCCAATGGCAGAACCAGCTCCAGCGACCAGCCGAAGGACTGGAGGTTGACGACTTTGACCAGGATGACGCCTACAATCAGGCCGCCGACGGTCCCGGCTGCGGCCGCGGCAACGCCGAGCAGTCCCGCTTCGGCCACCACCATCGCCATCAGCTGCAGGCGCGAGCCGCCCACCGCACGAACCGTGGCCAACTCGCGCCGACGTTCGGAGACCAGGGTCAACAGCACCGTTGCCACCGCCACCACCGCCACCACCGCGGCCACCAGGTACATCGCCGTGGTGATCGCGAAAGTGCGCTCGAAGGCTCGGAGGACGGCGCTCTTGAGCTCGCGGTTGACCAGTGCTTCGATCAAGAATCGTCCCCGGGCCGCCTCCAGCATCCGCTCCCTCGCCGCTGCGGGGTCGACTCCGGGCGGCAGGAAGATCGCCATGTCATCGGGTCCTGTGCCGGGGAAATGGTGTAGGAAGTCGGCGCGGTCGGCGACCACCAGACCGTGCGATCGCGAGTAGTCGAGGAATACCCCCACCACCTCGCGCTCGAGGACCCCGCCGGGCAGCTCGAGGCGCACGGTGTCTCCCTCGCGGACACCGAAGCGGTTGGCGAACGGCTCGTTGACCACCACCGCCCCGCGACGGTATGCCTCGGCGAACACCGCCGCCGAGTCACGGCCTGGAAACGGCACGCTGCCGGAGTGCTGGACGACGTCGAAGGCCGCTCCGGCAAAGCTCACCGGCCGGCCGCGGTAGGCCACGGTCTCGGAGTAGAAGGGATCGACCGCCTCGGGACCGAAGAGCTGTTCCGCGACGGCCACCACCTCGGGGTCGAGCCGTCCGATCCAGACACCGGTGGCGGCCGCCAGCGGGCGGACCCAGACGTCGGCCCGCATTCCGGCTTCGGTCCAACTCTCGACCGTCGACCGGAAGGAGGCCACCATGGTGGCGATGGCCACCGCCAGCGCCACCGCCACCGCCACCGAACCCGCAGCCCACGCCGCCCGCCGGCGTCCCGCCGAAAGCGCCGCCGCCGCCAACTGCAGCGCCACCGTGCGCAGGCGGGCGAACGGCAGGTGGCCGGCCCTCGCCAGTGAGTCGAGCAGCACGCCTGATCCTACCAACAGCGCCGCCATCACCAGCAGCGCCGCCACCAACGCGGCCACCGGCAGATCCCAAAGCGCGGGCGCACGGGTCAGCGCGAATGCCGCCAACCCCAGACCGGCGAGGATCACCAACACGACACGCCGCGCGCGACCCTCCATCCGCTGTGGAGCCCCCGCCCGCAGGCCCTGCACCGGGGGGGTCGCCGAGACCTCGATCACCGGCAGCACCGCCGCGCCGAGGGCGATCAGGATCGCCACCAGCACCCCGATCAGGGCGAGTATCGGATCGAAATGGATGTCGGAGGCCGGGATCCCACGCACCACCGACGCGACCGTGAAGCGCACGCTGGCCAAGGCCAGCCGGGCTCCGCCGAAACCGGCAGCGACGCCGAGCACGCCGCCGATCAGACCGATTGCCAGCGCCTCCACCAGCACCGCGGCGGCGACGCTGCGCCGCGAAGCGCCGAGCGATCGCAGCAGCGACACCACGTAGCGCCGCTGCACCACCGAGGTCGCGAGCGTCGTCGCCACCAGCACCCCGCCGACCAGCACCGAGATCGCCGACAGCGCGGTCAGATTGAAACGCAACGAGGCCAGCATCTGCTCGCCGAAGCGCCGGCGCGCGGACGGCTCGGCAACCGCCACGTCCCCGGGGAGCAGCCCGCTCGCGCGCCCGCGCAGGCCCTCGACCTCCACGCCCTCGCGCGGCACCAGCTCGATTCGGTCGATGCGGCCGGTGCGGCCGAGCAGCTCCTGCGCGGCGGCCACGTCCATCACCACCACCCGCTCCCACACCGACGACAGCTCACCGGCATCGAAGACCGCCGCCACCTCGATCGGTCGCGGCCGGCCGTCGGCGGAGATGGTCAGCCGGTCGCCGACAGCGATCCCGAGGCGGTTTGCAAGAGGCTCCGCCACGATGGCGCCGAACCCGAGGAGCGTCGACTCGAGATCCGGCAATGCGCCGTCTGCGAGCACCGGGCGGACCTCGGAGTCGAGCAGCAAATCGACGCCGAGCAGGCGCACCCCGTCCTCGAGCTCCACCAGGAGAACGCTCTCCTCGATCACCGGTACCACCAGCGCGTCGCCGGTCAGCGGCCGCAGCGCTCCGAGCAGCTCTTCCTCGAGACCGCCGGCCCTCGTCACCTCGAGCCGGGCGGCGCCCGCAACCTCCTCGACCCCCTCGGCGAACGAGGCCACCGCAGCTCGGCTGGACGCGATGGTCGACACCACCGCCGCAACGCCGGCGGCCACGCCGACGACCGTCACCAGGAAACGCCACGGCCGACGCGCTGTCGGACGGAGGAAAAGGGCGCGCAGAATCATCGCCGGGTCACCCGACGGCGCGGCCGTCCGCGAGCTCGACCACCCTGTCGGCACGTTGCGCCACCGACGCGTCGTGGGTTGCCATCAGCAGCGCGGCCCGCTCGTCGCGGCGCAGCTCGTCGAGCAGCTCGAGCACGGCGGCTCCGGTCTTCGAATCGAGGTTGCCGGTGGGCTCGTCGGCCACCACGACCCCCGGTGCGTGCACCAGGGCCCTCGCGACCGCCGTCCGCTGCTGCTCACCGCCGGAGAGCTCGGACGGGTAGTGGTCCATCCGGTGTTCGAGACCGACGCGATGGATGAGATCGCGCACCCGGTCGGAGTCGCGGCGGTGGTCGAGCGCCAGCGGCAGGGCCACGTTCTCCTCGACCGTCAGGTGGGGCACGAGGTGGAACGCCTGGAAGATCATGCCGACGTGGCGGCGCCTCAACGTGACCAGCTGATCCTCATTGGCAGCCGAGAGATCGATCCCGCAGACGGTGGCAGTGCCGCTGTCCGGCCGGTCTACGGCGGCCACCAGGTTGAGGGCCGTCGACTTGCCGCAACCGGAGCGGCCCACCAGGGCGACCATCTCGCCCGCCGCGAGCTGCAGCGACAGCTCCACCAGCGCCCGCACCTCTTCGCTACCGCGCCGATAGTTGCGGCTTACGCGATCCAAGTCGACGACAGACTTCGCCATACCTGCCGAACCTTGCGTGCCTTCGGAGGCTTCCATCATGTGCCCGCGAACTCCCCGAGCGGCCGGTAGCAGAAGACGTAGGTGCCGCCGCCCACCACGACCTTGAGCTCGGCGCCACGCGTCACCGCGTACTCCACGTACCCCGGCATGTCACAGTCGCCGTGGCACTCACTGGCGTGGGCCGGCGATTCGCGGTCGTTGGCACGGTCATACCACGCCAGGCAGATCGGTTCTTCAAGGACCGCCGCAGCTGCCGCGTCGGCTAGGGACTTCGCGGTCATGAAATCGAGATCGGGCTCGACGCCGTCGATCAGCTCGGTGCGCAGGGGATCAATCATCCGCCACCTCAGGACGGTCCTCCGGGCGCACCGATCCACCGTCCGCCAGAGTCTCGGTGACCCACTCGAAGACCGCGCGGTCGTGAGCGCGGCGTGCGTCCGACCGGCGTTCGAGCGAGCTCAAGATCAGCCGCATCCGATGGTTGCCGGCCAACGCGTCCCGGTGCCGGGCGAGGAACGCCCAGTAGAGGAAGGTGATGGGACAGCTCGTCTTCGGATCGAACGCGCAGCCCGCGCAGTAGTCGCTCATCTTGTTGATGTAGTTGGCGCCCGAGACATACGGCTTGGTCGTCATCAGCGGGCCGACCCCGTAGGTCCCCATGGCGAGGACGTTCGGCTCCACGACCCAGTCGTAGGCGTCGTGGTACGCCACCCAGAACCAGTCGGTGAGCTCGCGGGGCGACACGTCGAGGAGAGTCGCGATGTTGGCGAGCACCATCAACCGCGTGATGTGATGGCTCCAGGCCTCGGACCACACGTCCTCGACCACCCGATCGAGGCAGGCGAAACCGGTCGGATGATCGGGCCAGAAGCCCACGGGCAGTGGGCGGTCGGCACCGAGCGCGGACGGGCAGGCACCGCCGTCGCACTCATTCGGAGCCTCCCCCGCCTGCCACTGCCGCCCTGACCACCGCGACCAGCCGCCGTCGCCGGGCCTCTCGGCCACGGTCGGCGAACCGGCGGGCAGCTCACGGAAACCGTCGGTCCGCTCGTGCACCCGGAACATGAACTCGCGCCACCCCAGCACCTGGCGGATCAAGCCCTCCTTGCTGGACAGCGGGATGTCCATGCCGGCGACCTCGGAGACGATCCGCGACGACAGCAGCCGGTGCAGGTTGACGAGCCCGGAGATGCGGGTGTGGAAGAGGCCGCTCGAGGCTGACGACATGGCGTCCTCGTACGGACCGAAGGGCTCCATGCAGGAGTCCTTCGCCCACGACCACAGGGCCTCGGCGTCGCCGGCGGTTGCCGGCAGGGCTTCGAGATCGACCTCTCCCGGATGGTCGGCGAGCTCGGCGTCGATCAGCTCCGCCACCTCCCGGGTGATCTCATCCGCGCGAAAGGTCGGCGGCGATGGAGCGGGCGGCTCGCCCGGCCACGGCTGGCGGTTGTCGGCATCGAAGCTGTACTTGCCCCCGACCGGCCTGCCCTCCTCCATCAGGATCTCGGTCCGCTGCCTCATCCTGCGGTAGAAGGCGTCCATCCGCCACGGCGGCTTCCCTTTCTGGCTGGCGGCGAGGTCCTCCGCCGTCGACAGCCAGCCCTCGTGCGGCAGCTCGCGCAATGCCCCGGAAGAGAACAACGGCTCGAGATCGGCGCGCAGCTCCCGTTCCGCCGGCCGCATCACCTCCAGCGGTCCCAGCTCGTCAACGATCGACGAAAGTGCCGCCCGGTAGGGTCCATCGGCCGACGCGAAGCGAACAGCGACCCCTCGCGCCGCCTGCTCGAGGGCGAAGTGGCGGCCGTTGGCGAGCACGAGCGCCAGCTTCTGGCGGTGGTAGGGCCGGCGCGACGCCTTCCACGGGCTCTCGACCATCACGATCCCGAGCTCCGAAGGGTCCCCGCGTGACAGCGGGCCGATGTCCGCCGACAGCTGATCGTAGGGCACGTAGAGCCAGCGACGGTCCTCCGGTGCGGCTTGGAGATCGCGGACCCTGCGGGCAAAGACGCTCATTCGCGGCTCCGGCGCGCGGACCGGACGATGGAATGCGGCGGACGGCTGCGGCACTTACCCCGGTCGTTGTACAGTGCAGCAAACCACCGATAGGAGTCACTCATGGAACGCACCCCAGTCTACGCCATCCTCGGAGCGACCGGCGGCATCGGATCGGCGGTTTGTCGGCAGCTGAAGGCAAGCGGTGCCGAGCTCGCCCTTGCGGCCCGCAGCCGCGAGAATCTCGAAGCGCTGTCGGGCGAGCTGGGCGGCGCCCACTTCGACGCGCTCGACGCCACCGACACTGCAGCGGTCGAGGCCTTCGTCAAGGGCACGGTGGATCGCTACGGTGCCGTCGACGGCATCGTGAACTGTGTCGGCTCGATTCTCCTCAAGGCCGCCCACCAGACGTCTGACGAGGAGTGGCGGCAGACCATGGCCGCCAACCTCGACACCGCGTTCGCCGCGGTCAAGGCCGGCGCCAAGACCATGCGCCAGAACGGCGGCTCGATCGTGCTGATGGCGACCGCCGCAGCCCGGGTCGGTTTGCCCAGCCACGAGGCCATCGCCGCCGCCAAGGCCGGCGTCATCGGGCTCGGTCAGTCGGCGGCGGCCAGCTACGCTGCGAAGAAGATCCGCGTCAACGTGGTGGCTCCAGGTCTCGTCGACACCCCGCTGTCGGCCAACATCACCGGCAACCCCATGATGCTCAAGGCATCGGAGGGAATGCATCCGCTCGGCCGCATCGGGCAGCCGGAGGAGGTGGCGACCGTCATCTCGTGGCTGCTGTCGGAGGACGCGGGGTGGGTGACCGGTCAGGTCATCGGGATCGACGGCGGGCTCGCGTCGGTACGTTCGAAGGCCTCTGCCTGAGCTGTGGGAACCGTTGTGACCTTCGACTGGTTACTCGAGTAGAAGACGCCAGGGGAGACGTCCGACAAGGGAAAATGCCATGTTACTGCTGACCTTCGACCACCACGTCCTGAGCTCGCTGCCGCCGATGGATTCAAGCCTCGAGGGCCGCGTCCTGACCGTGCTGCGGGCGATCGTCGATCGCCGCGTTCTGCCCTACTTTGCCTCTCTCGAGGGCGTCGATACGGTACAGCTGGCGCGTGCCTCCGAACGCTACCAGATCGAGCGTTTCGACGACCCGCGCGGCGACGTGGAGATCGTCAGCTTCACCAGCACCGACGGCAGCCGGTGGACCCTCAACCTCCACGAGCAGATCTTCGACTACATCGCCTTCGCGCTGCCGGCCAATCCGCTGCAGGCATTCCAGCCGCCCACCGACGAAGCGGCCAAGGTGATGGCTCTGGCCGAGTTCATTCTCCGCCACGAGCTCGATCACATCGTCCGACCGGGCCGCTCTCAGGGCGACGTCGCGATCGCCGACTGCGAGTTCCTCGACGCCTGCCGAACCGATCAGCCGGAGTATTTCACCACCCTCGAAGAAGCTTTCGCCGACGCCACCAACGGCCTGCTGCCGGACGCCTACCGTTCGTTGCTCGAGGCGCACGACAGCGGCGACGACCCCCGTGCCGTCGCCGAAAAGTGCGCGACGGACCGCATCGTGCTCCTGTGCGCGCTCCCGAGCGACCTGCTGAGCGACGTTTTCATGGTGTTGTCGGAGTCCGACCGCGAGCGGCTGCTCTCCGCCTGCTATGGAAAGGTCGGGGATCGGTCGCTGACGGTTGCGCAGCGCGCCCGCCACCTCGACGGCGTCCTCGGGCTCCTCGATCGTCAGCGCCGCGACGACCTCAACGGCCTGCGCCCGCTGTTCGAGAAATTCGCGACCGCCGAACGTCGCGACCATGTCCTGCGGAACCTCGAGCTCGATGGAGAGGAGCTGGACCCGGCCGACGACGACTCGGTCTACGAAGCCCTCATCCGCCGGCTCGCCGGCCGCTCGGCGCCTGCGGCGCCCGCGGCACCCCCGGAGACGCAGCTCGCCCCGGCGCTCGAGGGGCCTCATCTTTCCGGTGAGTATCCGGAGCCGGATTCGCTGAAGCAGCGCATCGAAGTGGCCCGCCAGGACCCGCGCGTGCCCCAGGCGGTCAAGCGTGCCATCGACAACAACGCGTCCAACATCAGCAGCCACTCGAGCGCCAAGTACACCGAGTTCATCGAAACCCTGCTCGCGATTCCGTGGGGCACGATCCAGCCGATCGACGTCGGTCCGCGTGAGTTCGCCGCCGGCCTCGACGCCGGGCACTTCGGGCTCGCCGCCCCGAAGGAGCTGATCGCCGACTTCTTCGCCAACTTGATCTGGCGCTACCGCGAATTCGATGAGGCGACGGCGGGCGACTGGAACCGCACCGGCAGCGCCTTCCTGTTCGTCGGCCCGCCCGGTGTCGGCAAGACCTCCCTCGCGATCTCGATCGCCTCGAACCTCGGCCTCCCCTACCACAAGATCTCGCTCGGCGGGCTGCGCGACGAGTCGGCCCTGCGCGGCCACGGCTTCACCTACGAGGGCTCGAAGCCCGGCGCCATCGTCCAGGGCCTGATCAAGATGAAGTCCATGAACGGCCTGTTCATCCTCGACGAGGCCGACAAGACCGAGTCGATGACGGTCGCCACCCTGCTCGAGATCCTCGACCCCGAGCAGAATCATCTCTTCCACGACAAGTACACGTTGTCGACGGTCGACATCGACCTGTCGAACTGCCACTTCATCCTGACCGCCAACACCCTCGACACCGTGCCGGCGCCGGTCATCGATCGCTGCCAGGTCGTACACCTCGATCGCTACTCGATGGAGGAGAAGGTCGAGATCGCCCGCCGCTTCATCCTGCCGCGGCTGCGCGAGCGTCACGATATCGGCCCCGATGTCATCGACTTCGAAACCGACCACGAGAACGAGCACCTTCGCTACGTGATCCGCGCCTACACCAACGAGGCGGGGGTTCGCCAACTCGAGCTGGCGCTGCGCAAGCTGTTGCTTCGGCTGCAGCGGCGCCACGTCTTCGAGGCGCGGGAGAGCCACGTCGACATCACCCACCGCCTGATCAAGGAGACTCTCGAGGCGCCGGCTCCACCCACCACCATCAACGGCGACGACCGCATCGGCGAGATGCTGGCACTCGGCGTCAACCCCGAGCTCGGCATCGGCAGCGTCATCCCGGTGCAGGCCACACGCATCGCAGGCCCGGGCGGCGCCGACAGCTCGTCGGTGAGCATGGTCCACGCGACCGGCAACCTCGAGAAGGTGATGGACGAGAGCCGGCGGGTGGCTACTACGGCGATTCTCCACTGCGCCGACCGGCTCGGATTCGACCCCCAGGCGGTGGACGTGCCGGTGCACCTCCACTTCCTGGGCGCATCGACGAAGAAGGACGGACCGTCGGCCGGCGCGGCGATCGCCCTCGCGCTTGCCTCGCTGCTGTCCGGGACCACCCTGAGGCGCGATGTCGCCGCCACCGGTGAGGTCGACACCCAGGGCCGCATCACCGGCGTCGGCGGCATCGATGCCAAGATCGAGACCGCGGTCAGCGCCGGCTGCAGGACGGTCCTCATTCCGGCGGCCAACCGCGAGGGCCCGGGCGGGCTCGATCGGCTCCCCGACGCGCTGCGCCGCGAGCTGCTCATCGTGGATTTCGACATCTGGCGTGCCGGCAGCGAGCCTTTCGATCCCGAGCGCCACGCGATCCAGGTGGTCATGGTCGACCACATCACGCAGGCGCTCGAGGTGGCTGCTCTGCCCACAGCGTCCATCACCGAGCTGGAGGCCGCCTGCGTCGAGCACGCCCGCGGCCTGGCGCCACTGGTCCGCGACCGCCAGACATGCCCGCTCGCACTGCTCGTCAAAGAACCGGATGAGCTCGATGACCCAGCCCTCGCCCAGGGTCTCTGCGAGCACTGCAGCGGCTGCCGGCTGCTGGTGCCGAAGGGCACGGGTGGCGAGCTTCCGGTGGCGGACGGCGGGCGCCGGGTCGAACGCCTGCTCGAAATCGAGCCCGGACCGGAGGCGCTGGCGGAGGCAATCCGGAAGGCAGCCGCCGAGGACGAACCGCGGGTGGTGGTCGCCCCTTACTTCGCCCTCCGCGAGCTCGACCTCGGGGGCGTCAGCGCGGGCCGCCCGATCACCTTTTTCGCCAACAACTGGCTCGCCCAGGGCTTCAAGCTCAAGGACATCAAGCGTGCCCTCAACCGGGCCATCTGCCGCCTCCAGCACTTCGGGCGCGCTGCGGTCGACACCTTTCCGTTGCTGACCGAGCGGAACGGCGTCTTCGTCGCCGATCTCTCGCGGCTTCCGGAATCGCTGCGGCTCGACCCCGGCCGCTGTGAAGAGCTCCTGAACCGGTTCCTCGACGCCTGGGTGGCCGCCGCGGACGAGGTGCTGAAGCCCCATCGAGGCGCGACGACCCGAAAGGCGTGAGCAGCCTCGAAGAAACCGCCGCTCGGGCCGTCCACTTCGCCTTGGCCACCACCAAAACGAGCGGGGCCGAAGCCCCGCTCGATCAGCTCCCAAGAAAAGTCGGGGAAATCATCGCCTTGGAATCAGCTCGAAGAGCTTGAAGGCTGGGATGATCTCCTGGACGTCATCCGCCCGAACGAGGAACCACAGTCGCTGCTCCTGATCCTCGTCGAGGAGGTCGAGGACTCCCTGGTGGTAGATCTCGTGGACCTCGCGCAGCGCGTCACCGAGATCGCGGCGCTCGATCACCAGCAGGCCGAGCTCGGCGGGGTCGGGTGTGCCCTGCTCGAAGAGGGCATCGATCTCTTCCTGTACGGCGCGCGCCTCGTGCTGGATCGGCTGCTCGGCGTCACGGTGCTCCTGATAGAGGATGTCCCACGCCGCCTCCTGCGCCTCGTCGAGCTGCAGGAAGGCCACGACCCGGTTATGGGCTGCCTCGACGATCGGGGGCGGGCCCTCCTCGGCGAGGACCGGGCCAGCGAGCGCGATGGCGGACAGGGTCAGAATGAGCTTCTTCATGGTCGATTCTCCCTTGCCTGATGTGAGATTCGGTTCGGCGTGATCACGGCCGCACTCGCCAATGAGACGTTCCCACCGATCACGGGTTGACACCCGGCGCGTGCCGAATCTCAGAGGTCACCTGCTGGCTGTCAATTTCCGGTGAAACCCGGCTCTCAAATCCCTGTTGCCGAACGACATCCACTCTCCGTGGTTTATAGTGGAAGGGAGGCATCGTGTCCCGTTTTCGCACACCGCGTGCCAGTATCGGTTCCTGACAACGGATCTCTCTCTGGCACCGATCTTGCGCGGCAGCGAGGCACGCCCAGGCCGGAGGTCCGGATGCCCCTGTCCACCGGCTGTAAAAGGTGAGATCGGAGCCAGACATGACGACGACACCAGGTCCCCATTCCTCCCGGTACCGGCGCCTCGGAGCCAACGCGCGAGGCGCACTCGCCGCGATCGCAGTCCTCGCCGTCGCCGCCGCCGCCACGGCCCAGACCGTTCCCACCGGCGTCCAGGAGTACTTCGTCCTCGGCTACGAGCAGCACCTGTGGGACATGATGAACCGAGTCAACATCGGCGAGGGCGGACCCACCTTCAGCCCCGACGGCGACGGCACCAACTCGGTGGTGACCGCCACGGCATCGGCAGATGGCCAGGTCATCTACTACGACCACTGGGAGGACGGCCTCGATCCCGCGCTGGCGGGCTTCCCGGACAGCATCGGCACCCTGCAGGGCTCGACCATCGTCATCGGCGACGGCGACCCGATCAACGGCGACGTCTGCACCTACAACTCGAACATCGCGTGCGGCACCGACCTGGTCGCCGTCGGCGACTACGTCAACTTCGCCTCCGACCAGGGGATCACCGGCGCCTGCGCGCCGCCGGGCGGCGCGCTCGGTTGCTCGGTGCCTGTCAATCCCCGTTCAGCGTCCGAGGTCCGCTTCGACGGCGGCGATCTGGTGCTGACCAGCGGTGGGCCGCTGTCGCTGATCCACAACCAGTGGCCGCTGACCCAGTATATCGGCGGCGCCACCGAGATCCTGCCGCGGCAGGCGGTGGAGGCGGCGCGTTCGTACTCGGTGCCCATCGGTGAGGACCTGTATGCGACGGGCACCGCCACGGTCCCGTTCCAGTACGTGGAGCTCCAGTTGGTGGCCTTCGAGGACACCGGCGTCACCGTCGAGAGCCCCGGCGCCGGCAGCGTCTCCTTCACCCTCGGCCGCGGAGAGCACTGGTCGTCGATGGGCGCCATCGACGACACCATTCAGCCGTCGCTCGAGCTCACCATCAACGCGGGCACCAAGGTGTCGACCACGGCGCCCATCACGGGCATGATCTTCACCGGCGGCGAGGGCACCTGGGCGACCCGCCACTTCGCGCTGCTGCCCGACATCCTCCACTCGACGGACTACGTCTTGACCGCACCGGGTGACGACCCCGCAGTCAACGGGGACCGGCCGGCCAACATCTATATTCTGAACCCGGACCTGCTGTCGAGCATCGACGTCCAGATCACCGACAGCTCCGGCTCGTACGCACTGACGATCCCGCCGAACTCCATGCGCTCGATGGAGGACCTCGCTCCGAGCCGCGACATCGCCCCCGACTCGACCGTCCGCATCACCTCCGACCGCAACTTCTGGGGCATCACGGCCTACGACTACGGCAGCCCGTCCAACGACTGGGGCCACTCGTGGCTGGCCAAGAAGTTCCTGACCCGAGCCTACACCGTCGGCCATGCGCCTCAGAACTCCGACATCGCCAACCAACCGGAGCTCTTCAACCCGGTTTACGTCGCCGCCACCCAGGACAACACTCAGGTCAACTTCGACCTCGACAACGACGGGATCTACGACCTCGTCGACCTCGACGGCGACGGCACCGCCGATCCCGCACCTTTGGCCGGCAACACCTACGTGGTCGACACGCCCTCGGCCATCTTCGCCTTCGAGCCGGATCCCGCCACCTCCGACCGTGACATGACGGGCACCCGGATCATCGCCAACAAGCCGATCGCCGTGTCGTGGGGGCAGGAGACCGACCTCGCCCCCGGCGGCAGCTTCGGCCTCGACACCGGTTACACGGTCTACCCCGTGCAGCAGAGCTTCCTCGACCCGGCGCTGACCATCGACAAGACCGCCGACACCCCCGTGGTGCCGCTCGATCCCGCCGACCCCGATGACCGCATCGTCACCTACACCTTGACCGTCATGTCCTACGAGATCGGCCCGCTAGCCGACGGCAGGGTCTTCGACCTGCTGCCGGCCGGCGTCACCGGCGCCGACTACGTCGCCGGTTCGACCCTGATCACCTATCCGAACCTGGTTCAGGACGCCATCGACCCCACCGCCTCCCTGCAGGGGTCGGGCCGATGGCTCCTCGAGTGGCCGTTGACCTCGGACCCGCCCTGGGCGCCTGGAGACCCCGCCTTCAGCTTCGGCACCAATCAGACGCTGACCGTGGAGTACCAGGTCCGCATCCCGGCCGTGCCGGGCGGCCCGCCGCGGCGGCTCCTCAACGAGGGCAGCGCCGAGGCGACCCTCGGCGGCAGCGTCTTCACCCCCACCGACATCGGGACCGTGGTGCAGACGGATGCGTCCCTCGACAAGCAGGTGGACGAGACCTCGCCGGCGCCCGGCGACGTGCTGACCTACACCCTGACGGTGACCAACAACGGCGCCACCGACGAGACCAACGTCACGATCACCGACGCCATCCCGGACGACACCACCTACTGCGATGCCACCATCGACCCGGTCAACTGTGCCGATCCGTCATTCTCCTCCTTCTTCACGACGGTCGCCTTCGACCCTGGGCAGAACGCGGTCGTGTGGGACGGCGCCACCCTCACCACCGGTCAGTCCGCGACCCTCAAGTTCCAGGTCAAGGTCAACCCGCAGGCCAAGGCCGGTACCGAGATCACCAACCGCGGCGGCTACGAGAGCGACGAGACCCCGTACTTCCTCTCCAACCCGGTGGTGTCGACGGTGCAGGGCTCGGCCCTCGAAGGGTCCAAGAGCATCGTCGGCAACCCTTCCATCGCCCACCCCAACGAGGTCGTGACCTTCGAGGTCCTGATCCACAACACCGGCTCGGCGCCGGCCACCGACATTCTTGTCAGCGACCTGTTTCCGGGCAACACCGCGTACGTGGCGTCTTCGATCCGGTGGTCGCTCAACAGCGCACCCTTCGTGCCGCTCACCGACGTCAACGACGGCGACGAGGGTGGCGGGGCCGACGGCCGTGCCCTCGCCGACCGGCTCGAGTTCCGGCTCGCCAGCCTCGGCGCGTCGCAGAACGTCCGCCTCCGGTTCCGGGTCCAGGTGGACCCGGGCACCGCCAACCAGTTCCTGTCCAACCAGGCGACCTTCGCCTCCGTTCAGACGCCCTCCACCGACACCAACCTGGTGCAGGTGCCGATCGTGGGCGACGCCGACGTCACCGGCCACCTCTTCCTGGACAGCGACGGCAACGGCGTCCAGGACCCCGGCGAGCCCGACCTCGCCGGCGTCGACGTTGTGGTGACCGACGCCACCGGCACCCAACAGGTGGTCACGACCAACGCCGCCGGCGACTACCTGGTGACAGTGGCCGTCGAAACCGCTCCGGTCGGCTGCTACCTCGACAACGTCGACGCCTCGGCGTACGACGGGAGCAACGGCGGCCTCGACTGGTCCGGCGACCCGTGGGCAGAGTACGGTAACGGCGCCGATGCCAACCCGGCCACCGATCCCATGGCGGTGGACAACGACCCGCTGGCCGTTGGCAATCTCACCGTCCGGATCCAGGGCGTCGACGGCAACGGCGCCTCGCGCGGATTCACGCGGCAAGTGGACCTCGACCCCTCAACCAACGGGACGCTGACCTACCGCTACCTGCGCCAGGACTTCGAGGCCAACGACGAGATCACGCTGGAGATCGACTACGGGACGGGCTTCTCACCCCTGGCCGTCTACGGACAGCCACCCGGAGGTGTCGAGGACGACACCGAGTGGCAATCTGTCTCGTACACTCTGGACAGCGGCCAGCTGCCCGCCGATCCAGTAACGCTCCGGTGGCGCAGCACTGGCGGATTCGCGTTCCCGAACGACGAGTTTTTCCTCGACGATGTCGAGGTGTGCGCGACCCAGATCAGCGATGCCAACGTCATCCTTGACGTGGACGAGTCCGACCCGGACTTCCCGCCCGGCGCGGTGCTGACCACCGCCAACGACCCGCAGACCATCGTCACCGTGCCCGGCGGCTCGGTGACCGCTCCCGACACCGGCTACCAGCAGCCGGAGATCATCTTCACCAAGACCTCCGACGCGGTCGACCACGAGGTCTCGCCCGGGCAGACCGTGACCTACACTCTCGCGATCACCAACAACACGCCCACGACCCAGACCGGGATCAGCCTCAGCGACCCGCTGCCCACCGGCACCACCTACGTGGCCGGGAGCACCCAGATCACCGGCGCCGGGGCGAGCGCACTCAGGGTCACCGAGTACTTCCTCGGCGTCGGTGACTTCACCGGCACCACCTACGACCTCACCCTCGACCAGGACCTGGCGGCCGACTACTTCGTTATCGTGCAGGGCTCGGACGGCGACGGCTCGGGCACCGGCAACCGTGGCCCCGACGAGAACTACGCCGCGCTGGTCCGCGACCCGTTCGCCACCGGCCAGCTCAGCGCCTCCGGGTCGACCGATGTCATCCAGCTCGAACGCATCAATGCCGAGGACGCCTGGGTCGGCGTGGTGACCGTGGTGGAGTGCGTCGGCGAGTGCGCCACCGCCGGCTTCGAGCTGCTCGACGCCCGCCGCGTCGTGCACGCCCTCACAGACACCAACGGCTCGGTGGCCGCCGGAGCCTCGTGGAGCGACATCGACCAGGTGCTGTTGATGGGTGGATTCAACGGCGCCGGCTGCGTGACCGCCGAGCCCGACGCCAATAACCACCCGGTCTGCCACGCGCGGATTTTCCCGTCCGGCGGCAACGACATCATCTGGACGCGCGACGGCACCGAGGCCAACCTCTCCACCGCCATCAGCACCGTGATGGTCGTGGAGTGGGGCTCGGAGTGGACCGTGCAGCGGACCCGCGTCCAGGGTAACAACGGCGGCGACGGCGCCGATGACGTCGCGGAGTACAACACGGCGTCGATCGTGGCGGTCGACCGCGATACCACCTGGGTGTGGGGCACCGGCCACACCGACGACACCGCCATCGGAGAGTCCGCCGAGGGCTGCCTCATAACCCTCGGCAACGGGGCGACCCAGAATGCCACCGAGACCGAGGTCGCGGTGGGCCTCGAGTACGCGAACAACAACGTGGACTTCGAGGCCTACGCCTTGACCCACCCGGATCTCGTTACGGACTATCGGTTCAAGGCCGACGGCGACGGCGGTGAGGTCATCGTCGACGTCACCATCGACGGTGCGGGCAGCGAGCGCATGGCGCTCGCCTCCAACGGTCAGAACGGGACCGGCAACGCCTTCCCGCGGCCGATGTTCTCGGCCCGCTACGTCGCCGACGACACGGTCCGGCTCGAGCGCCGGCGCTCGGGTCAGAACTTCCCGGCCTGGGTGCAGGGTATCGACGTCTCCGGCATCGCCGCGGGCACCCCGCCGAGCGGCGGTGCGCCGCCGAACCTGGTGATCCCATCGGACGGCTATACCATCCCGCCCGGTGAGACCCTGACCATCACCTTCCAGGTGGTGGTGGACGATCCGCTGGACGACGGCATCACCCAGATCACCAATCAGGCGACGGTGACCACCACCCAGAACCCGGGCGATCTCAACGCCTCGGTCACCGACGACGTGGTGCGCGCCGGCGTCGTCGTCGAGTACAACAACGCGGGCTTCGATCTCGCCGGCGCCACCGTCGTCTACAACCACGTGGTCACGAACACCGGCGACGGCGACGACGCCTACGGCGTCACGCTGACCAGCAAAGCCGGGTGGCCGGTGGACCTCGTCGACCCCTCGACCGGCGCCGTGATCGCCAGCGACACCGACGGCGACGGAAACTGGGACGGCGGCGCGACGATCAACACCGGGACGCTGGCGCCGGGCGAGAGCCTGGAGTACGAGCTCCGGGTCCGGATTCCGGCTGATGCCGATCCGGGTGACGCCGAATCGACCGCCCTCGCCGCCACCTCCCAGCGCAACCCGGGCTTGAAGGACGTGGCCACCGACGAGACGGTGGTGGTGGACGCCCTCGACCCGATCATCCTTTTGCCGGACAACTCGGGCGTCGCGACCGCCGGCGGCCGCGTCGTCTACAGCCATCGCGTCGTCAACAACACCGGCGGCCCGGAGACCTTCGACCTGCAGGCCTCCCGCGAAGGCAACCCGCCGGGATGGGGCGCCACCTTCTACTGGGACTCCAACGGCGACGGCGTCTACAGCGACGGCATCGACGTCGAGATCGCCAACACCGCGCAGCTTGCCGACGGCGGGTCGCAGCAGATCTTCATGGTCGTCGACGTGCCTCCCGCAACTCCGGACTACACCGTGGACGTGGTCTACCTGACGGCCTTCGCGCGGTCGGACTCCGACAACCTCTTCGACACCGCCACCGACACCACCACCGTGCGGCCGCCAATCGTGCTCGACCTTTCGGGCGGCGGCACCCGCAACGTTACCGGCGGTACCACCGCGGTCTTTCCGGGCACGCTGCGCAACCTCACCGACGCTCCCGACACCATGAACTTCGGCATCACCGCCGCCTGGTTCTTCGGCTTCGATGGGCTGGATCACCCCTCCGAGCTGTGGATCGACACCGACAACGACGGGACGGCGGACCTCGAGATCGCCAGGGATGACGACGGGGACGGCACCTGGGACACCATCCTCGCCGGCTACGATACCGACACCGACGGCCTGCCCGACGTCACGGTCGATCCGAACGCCGAGCTGGCCTACGAGCTGCGGCGCGACGTGGACTCCAACCAGGGGCCGTCGCGTGACCCGGTGACGCTGACCGTCTACTCCGACAACTCGGACGACCGGGACAGCGTCACCGCCACCAACTTCCTGGCGGCCGCCACCAGGGCGTCCCTTGCATCCTTCGACGCCTTCGCCGTCAACGGCCGGGTGATCGTCGAGTGGCGGACGGCGGCCGAGGTGGGCACCATCGGCTTCGAGCTGCGTCGCAGGGTCGGCGAGACCGCTCCGTCGCCGGTTCGAGACGAGCTGGTGCGCGGCGTGGGCCGACTCCAGGGCGGCACCTACCGGCTGGTGGACGACGGCGTCGCGGTCGGTGACACGGTGAGCTACGTCCTGCGCGAGGTCGACGTCTGGGGCACCGGCACGGTCTTCGGACCGTTCGAGGTCACGGTCGCGGAGGCCGGAAGGTCGGGCGGCGCTGCCAAGGCGCTGACGTCCGGCGTCTCGCGCACGGTCAATGGGAGCTCGGTGCGGGCGCCGCGCGGCGCGGCCAAGGCCGTATCGGTCGGAACGCCGTCCGGGCTGGTCAAGATAAAGGTGCGGGAGAGCGGGCTGGTGTGGGTGGCCGCCGAGGATCTGGCGGACGCCCTCGGCAGGGACCCGGCGACGGTCTCGAGCTGGATCTCCGGGGGGGACATCGCGATCGGATATGGGGCGATGCCCGAGGTGGTGGTGGACGACCTGATCTTCGAGGACGGCTTCGAGGACGAGATGTCCTGGTCGTTCTTCACCGGCGGAAGCAAGACCGTCGCGCCGCGCCCCCGCGCCGGAGCCGCGGCACCTCCGCAAACGGTCAAGCTCGCCGACGCGCCCGAGGGCGTGGCGTGGGTGGCCGCCGGGGGCGGCAGCGGCCTCTACTTCTGGGGCGAGGCCGTCGACAGCATCTACACCCGCGACAACGTGTACTGGCTGCAGCCAACGGCGGGGGTCGCCATGCCGACCCGCGGGGCGTGGGCGAGCGGACCGCCCGACGTCGGCAGCTTCACCGAGAGCCTCCACTTCGAGCAAGACCACTGGCCGCTGACCTCGGTGATGACCGATCCCGAGTCGGACTACTGGATGTGGGACCTTTTCTTCCCGTACGACGGCGAGCCGGTGCACAGCAAGAGCTTCACGGTGGCGACGCCCGGAGCCGTCGCAGGCGCCGGCGAAGCTGTCTTGACCGTCACCCTTCAGGGCTCGTTCGAGACCGAGGTCTCGCCCAACCACCTGGTGGAGCTACGGCTCAACGGGACCCAGCTCGGCGGCACCTGGTCGTGGGACGGCCACGAGGCGCACGAGGTCGTGGTCGCCTTCCCGCAGGCGCTGCTTTCGGACGGCGACAACACCCTCGAGATCTCGGCGCAGCTGGCGGAAGGCCTCGACTTCGACGAGTTCTACCTGCAGTCGATCGATCTCGAGTATCAACGTCACTACCACGCCGTCAACGACCGTCTGCTGGCGCGGACGAACGGCGCCGCCGAGGTCACGGTCGCCGGCTTCGAGGACTCCGACATCACGGTCTTCGACCTCACCGACCCGATGCGGCCGGTGCTGCTCGACCCGGTCCACGTCTACTCTGACGGCGGCAGCTACCGGGTGGGCTTCGCCACCGGCGGCGCGGCCTTCCCCTTCCTGGCGGCAACGCCCGGCGGCGCGGTGCTGCCGGCGGCCGTGGTGGCGGACCTCGCGTCCGATCTGCGCGGTCCGGCGAACCGCGGCGAATGGGTGGTGGTGGCCGGCCCCGGTCTCGAGGCCGAGGCCGAGCTGATGGCCGCGTACCGACGGCAAAAGGGCATGAGCGCGGTGGTGGCGCGTACAGCAGACATCTACGACGAGTTCTCGGGCGGGCTCAAGAGCCCGTGGGCGATCCGCGACTTTCTGCAGCACGCGGCATCCGCGTGGGGGGAGCCGCCGCGCCATGTCTTCCTGGCCGGCGACGGATCGATGGACCACCGCGGCGTCTGGAACGAGGGCGAGGACCTGGTGCCGGCACCGATGGTCGTCACCGCCGACGGCCTGGTGCCGTCGGACAACCTGCTGGCGGACTGGGACGGCAACGATGGCGTGCCGGAAGTGGCCCTCGGCCGGCTGCCGGTCCACGGCCCTGCGGAGCTCTCGGACTACCGGGCGAAGGTCGAGGTCTTCGAGGCCGCGAGCGGCGACTGGAAACGCAACACGCTGTGGCTCGCCGACGACGGCGACGTCGGCGGCTTCTTCTCCGACGACATCGACGAGCTGATCGAGGCGATGCCCGACAGTTACGAAGCAAAACGGATTTCGCTCGAGGGCATGGATGTCGAGACGGCGTGGAACCTGGCTCTAGAGGAGATGACCGCGGGAGTGGCCTTCGTGAGCTTCCTCGGCCACGGCGGCTTCGACCGCCTGACCGAGGAGGGTTTGATCGTCACCGACAGGGCGGAGGCGATGGAGAACGCTGGCCGCACGCCCTTCCTGAGCGCGCTGACCTGCATCGTCGGCCGCTTCGACGTCCCCGAATACGACACCCTGTCGGAGGCGCTGCTCCTCAATCCCGGGGGCGGCGCGGTGGCGGTGTGGTCGCCGTCGGGCTACTCCATGAACGTGGACGCCCTTGCGCTCGGAGCGAAGCACGTGGAGGCGATCGCGAGCGGCGCGCCCGGCACCGTTGGCGAGTCGGTGCGCGCGGCCCTTGCGGCCTACGCCGTCGACGGCACCGGCGACCCGACGGCGCCAGCCAAGTTCATCCTCCTCGGTGACCCGGCAATCGAGTTGGACTGGTGAGGCACGGGACCGATGCGTTAGAATGAGACTGGTGATCAACTCTGAGTGGATCGACGGATTCAACAACCGCGTGGTGGCCGACCGCGTGCCGGTCTCCGGCATGATCGAGCTGACCCGCCGCTGCAATTTGAAGTGCGTCCACTGCTACCTCGGCCAGGGCGAGGAGCGCTTCCAGAGCGACCGCGAGCTGTCCACCGAGGAGGTCTTCGACGTCATCGACCAGATCACCGATGCCGGCTGCCTCTACCTGACGCTCACCGGCGGCGACCCGATGATGCGCAAGGACTTCGCCGAGATTTACCGCCACGCCAAGCACAGGGGCCTGCTGGTGACCGTGATGTGCGACGGCGTGCTGGTGACGAAGCGGATCATCGAGCTCTTCCGCGAGCTGCCGCCCACCTCGGTGGAGGTGTCGGTCTACGGGGCCACCGCCGAGACCTACGAGCGGGTGACGCGGATCCCACGCTCGTTCCCCAAGTGTCTGCGGGGGATCCGACGGCTCGTGGAGGCCGGCGGCTTCGAGGTGCGGCTCAAGACGGTGCTGATGAGCCTCAATGCCCACGAGGCGGACGCCATGCGGGCGCTGGCCGAGGACTTCGGGCTGCGGATGAAGATGGACGCGGCGGTCTTCCCGTGTCTCCACGCCGCCGACAAGCGGCCCATGGACCTGCGGGTGCCAGCCCGCCAGGTGGTCCAGATCGAGCTTTCCGACCCGCGGGCGGTCAGCGAGTGGCTCGAGTACCTGGACCGGCCGTCGGCGCCACCGCCGAAGGACAAGCTCTACGTCTGCGGTGCCGGTGTCACGGGCTTCTACATCGACCCCTACGGCTTTCTCTACCCGTGCATGATGACCACCCGGTACAAGTACAATCTCCGGAAGACGGACTTCGCCACCCTGTGGCGGGACCGGATGGAAGAGCTCCATGACCGGAAGCCCCGGCAGGGCTACGAGTGCGCGGGCTGCGAGCTGCAACGGGCGTGCGCCAGCTGCCCGGGCTTCCACGACCAGGAGCACGGGGCCGAGGACGTGAAGTCTGAGTACGTGTGCGACACCGCCAAGCTGCGCTGGCAGGCGCTGGCGGACCCGCGGGTGCAGGCGCGGGCGCGCGCCTTCGAGGAAGGTTCGAAATGAAGGATGAGAAGACGCACGAGAAGCAGCCGTACGAGAAGCCGACGCTGCGCCGGATCGGCCTCGTCGCCGACGAGGTGCTGGCGGCCGGCTGCAAGATCGGGACCCAGACCGGTCCGCGCGGCGCCAACTGCAGGGGCATCCCCTGTTCCAAACCGGGCTCGTGACCGCACCGCGATGACAGCCGACGACCGCGAGCAGGCGCCGGCACCCGCAGCAGGGATCACGCGCCGGCAGATTGCGGGTGAGACCATCCTCGTGCCGGTCAGCGGCGACCTCGCCAGGCTTCAGGAGATCTTCGTTCTCGACGACGTCGCCGACCACATCTGGCAGCGCATCGACGGCCGCACGACGGTGGAGGAAATCGTCGACAGCGTGACGGAGAGCTTCGACGTCGATCGCGACACCGCCCGCCGCGACCTGCTGGCCTTCATGGAGGCACTGGAGTCGGCGGGTCTGGTCGAAGGACCCTCCAGCGGCGACAGCACGTCCGAATGAACGGCGAGATCCACCTCCACATTGCGGGCCTCCGCTACCGACTCCGAGCCCCGCCCGGCGTCCGCCTGGTGGACGACCACGAGCTCTATCGCGACTTCGTCGGCGGGCCGCCCGCCGGAGTCACGGAGGAGGACGTCGTGGTCTCCGTCGAGGTCACGGACGTCCGCCCGCCCCCGACCTCGGCGGTCATCTTCGACAGCGGTGAGAGCTGGCTCGCCGCCCGCGACGGCGACGGCCTGCGGCTCTTCTTCCGTTCCCCGAACGACGCCGACCGCTACTGGTGGCGCGCGACCGTCCCCGAGGCCGACCGACAGATCCGTCTCGAGTTCGCGCCCGAGCTGCTGGAGAGCGGCGGCGCCCTCGCCAACCCGCTCCACTATCCGCTCGACCAGCTCCTCACGATGTGGCTGCTGGCCGTCGGTCGCGGTTGCATCCTCCACGCCGCCGGTGCCGGCCACGCGGGACGAGCCACCGTGTTCGTCGGCCGCTCGGGAGCCGGCAAGACCACGTTGATGGCCCAGCTCGCCGAGCAGCCCGACCTCAACCGGCTCAGCGACGACCGCGTCGCCGTCCGCCTCGATCGGGCCGCGACCGCGTTCGGCACCCCGTGGGCAGGCGAAGGCCTGGTGGCCGGGAACCTCGCCGGGCGCCTCACCGCGCTGGTCTTCCTCCACCGAGGAGACCGCCACCACCTCCAGCCCATCGACGCCCGAGCCGCCGCTCACCAGCTTCTCCCCACGACCTCCATCCCCTGGTTCGACGAGGCACGTACCGCTGCATGCCTCGCCACCCTCGACGAGCTAATTCGCTCCGTGCCCGCGTACAATCTGTACTTTCGGCCCGATCGAGGAGTTGTCGAGGTGGTTGAATGTCTGTTCGAGGGCGGCAAGACATGAGCTCATTGGCCTGGCATGTCTAGAACGATCTCTCTATTTCTCTCCTCCGCCTTTGGACGGCCTTGACACGAGCTCGGGCGGTGGGTATCTTCGTATAGAGAGAACGTTCTAGACATGCGGAAACCGCCCACCCGTGACCGCCTCATCGCGACCGCTGCCGGGCTCTTCCATCGCCAGGGATACGCCGGGACCGGCGTCAACGAGATCATCGGCGGCGCCTGCGCCACCAGCGGGTCCTTCTACCACTTCTTCGAGACCAAGGAGGAGCTGCTGATGGCGGTGGTGGACCACCTCGGCGCCACCATGGGAGAACGGATCTTCGACGCTGCAGGCGGGGACGACCCGGTCAGTGGCGTGTTGGTCGCGGCGCGCGCCTACCTCGAGGAGGCCGGTGCGGGGCTCGGGTCGCCGGTCGGGACTCTCGCCGCCGAGCTGTCGGTCAGCCACCCACGGGTTCGCGAGCGCATCGCGCGGCTGTACGAGGAGTGGGGCCGCCGGATCGAGGCCCGGATGGAGGCCGGAGGTTCGTTTGCGGCCACCGATCCGGACCTCCGGCGCGCCGCGCGGGCCGTCGTCGGGATCCTCGAGGGCGCGATGCTACAGGCCCGGGTTCACGGCGACCTGGAGGCGTTCGATGCCACCGCCGCACTGCTGCGCGACCACCTGCCGACGCGGGCGCCGGATCCTGCCGAGGGGACCCTATCGCGCCGGACGCAGGCACCACAGCGGGCGCCGTCGCCGTCGAGGGCCGATTGGAGAAGCTGGTAGTGGCGCGGCCCGAGGCCTCCGCGGTTCGCTCGCTGGTGGAACGGGTCGTGGACGAGGTGTTGGCGACCGTGCCCGGTGGCGGCGCCGAGATCGCGATCGGCGCCGACCACGGCGGCTTCACGCTCAAGCAGGAGCTGATCGCGCACCTCGAGCAGGCCGGCCACGCCGTGCACGACTGCGGCTGCACCTCGACCGAGTCGGTCGACTACCCGGACTTCGCGCACGCGGTCGCGAACCTGGTGGCCACCGGCGTCTGCCGCTGGGGCATCGCGGTCGACGGTGCGGGGATCGGCTCGTGCATGGCCGCCAACAAGGTGCCCGGGGTGCGAGCCGCCCTCTGCTACGACCTGTCGTCGGCCCGCAACAGCCGCGAGCACAACCACGCCAACGTCCTCACTCTCGGCGCCGGGCTCATCGGCGGCAACCTCGCCCGCCAGATCGTCGACGAGTGGCTGGCGACCCCGTGGGGCCCGGACCGGCACGCGCGGCGGGTGGCCAAGATCTCGGACATCGAAACGCGCTACCTGCGCGCCGGAGCGAAGACATGATCAACCGCGAAGAGCTCGTCGAGGCGGTGACCCGGCAGGTGCTGGCCGTGCTGGACGATGACCGCGCCGACCAGGGCCTCGAGCACGCACCGCAGGTGGTCGCCAACGGTGCCGCCCGCCTCGGCTACTCCGGCGCCGGCAGCCAGGTACCGAGCGGGCTCGCCGAGCTCATCGACCACACCCTGCTCAGGCCCGACGCCGCGGCCGCCGACATCGACCGGCTGTGTGAGGAGGCGGTCGAGCACGGCTTCACCGCCGTCTGCCTCAACCCGACCTGGGTCGCCCGCGCCGCCCGCAGGCTGCGCGGCTCAAAGGTCACCGTCGCCTCGGTGGTCGGCTTTCCCCTCGGCGCCAGCGTCGCCGCCATCAAGGCCATGGAGGCCCGCCGCGCGCTGCGAGACGGCGCCCGCGAGATCGACATGGTGATCAACATCGGCGCCCTCAAGGGCGGCGACCGCGAGCTCGTGCGGCGCGACATCGCCGGCGTGTCGGACGCCTGCCGCGAGGTCGGGGCGCTAAACAAGGTGATCATCGAGGCCGCCTTCCTGTCGGACGAGGAAAAGGTGATCGCATGCCGGCTGGCGCAGCAGGCGCGGGCCCACTACGTCAAGACCTCGACCGGCTTCGGGCCAGGCGGCGCCACCGTCTTCGACGTCGCGCTGATGCGCGAGGTGGTGGGCGAGAAGATGGGCGTCAAAGCCGCCGGTGGTATCCACACCGCCGATGAGGTGCGCGAGATGGTCGGCGCCGGCGCCACCCGTATCGGCGCATCGGCCGGCGTCCGCATCGTCTCGGGCGAGGAGGGAGCACCCGATGCAGCATATTGACCTTCGTTCGTACGTCTTCCTCGACTCGCTGCAGCCGCAGTACGCCGCGTTCCTCGGAACCGTTGCCCAGGGCTTCCTGCCACTGGCCGGCGACGCTTCACTGTGGGTCGAGATTTCACCCGGGATCGAGATCAACCGCCTCACCGACGTCGCCCTCAAGGCGACCCACGTCCGCCCTGGGATGCAAATCGTCGAGCGCTACTACGGCCTGCTCGAGGTCCACTCGGAGTCGCAGGCCGACACCCGCGCCGCCGGCGCCGCGATCCTCGACGAGATCGGCCTCGCGGAGAGCGACCGCCGCAAGCCCAAGATCCTCTCCAGTCAGGTCATCCGCCACCTCGACGACCACCAGGTGCAGCTCATCAACCGCATGCGCCACGGCCACATGATCATCCCCGGCCAGACGCTGTACGTGCTCGAGGTGGAGCCCGCAGCGTACGCGGCGCTGGCCGCCAACGAGGCCGAAAAGGCTGCCGAAATCAACATCCTCGAGGTGCGCGCCTTCGGCTCCATGGGCCGCGTCTACCTCGGCGGCGAGGAGCGCGACATCGACGTCGGATGGAGGGCCGCTGTGGCGGCAATCGAGGGCGTCGAGGGACGGCAAGGTAAGGATTGATGGTTTCGAAATTCGAATTTCGAATTTCGAATTCGGTTCTCAGGCGCGAGAAAGGAGATTTCGATGGCTGAAGCGTTGGGAATGATCGAGTGCCGCGGCTTCGCAGCGGTGGTGGAGGCCGCCGACGCCATGGTCAAGGCCGCCAAGGTGGAGCTCGTGACCTACGAGAAGACCGGCGGGGGCTACGTCACCGCCATCGTCCGCGGCGATGTCGCCGCGGTCAAGGCGGCGGTGGAGGCCGGCATCCGTGGCGCCGAGACCATCGGCGAGGTGGTGTCCACCCACGTCATCGCGCGGCCCCACACGAACATCGACCTCGTGCTGCCCCTCGGCCGCACCGACGAGGCCGCCGCCGAGACCAGGCCCAAAGGCAAGCGCTGATGCTGCTCGGACGCGTGGTCGGCACCCTGGTGGCGAGCCGCAAGGACGAGGGTCTCGAGGGCCTCCGATTCCTGGTGGTGCGCGAGCTCGGGATCGACGGCCGGGAGATCGGCGGCCAGGTGGTGGCCGCCGATTCAGTGGGCGCCGGCGTCGGCGAGGTGGTCCTCTGGGCGTCGGGCTCGTCGGCGCGGCAAACCGAGCGCACCCGCGACCGACCGTGTGACGCTGTGGTGATGGCAATCGTCGACAGCTGGGAGGTGGGCGGCGGCGAGGTCTACCGCAAGACGCCGGCGGGCGGCGAGTGGGCGAGCTGACGGACAACGGCGGCGGCCGGCGCCCACTGACGCCCGGCCGGGACCAACGGAGGACATGTGCGGCACGCGGCATTTGACGAGCAGGAGATCCAGGGAGTCATCGAGCGGGCGCGGCTCAAGGTGGCTGCTGGCGCCGCTCCGAACACGACCGTGGAGATCCCTCCGGCCCAAGCCGCGGGTGATGGGATCTTCGCCACCGTCGATCAGGCGGTGGCGGCCGCCTGCCGGGCCCACGAGATCGCCCGATCCCTGGGGCTCGGGGCCCGCCACCGCATCATCGACTCGGTGCGGACCGCGATGCGCGAGCGCGGCCCAGAGCTCGCCCATATGGCCCACCGCGAGACCGGTCTCGGACGCGCCGAGGACAAGGTGCTCAAGAACCGGCTCGTGACCGACAAGACGCCCGGCCCGGAGGACCTCGAGCCCCATGTCTGGTCGGGCGACCAGGGCCTGACGATCACCGAGTACGCGCCCTTCGGCGTCATCGGCGCCATCACGCCCACCACCAACCCCACCGCCACCGTCATCAACAACACCATCGCCGCGGTGTCGGCGGGAAACGCCGTGGTCTTCAACGTCCACCCCAACGCGAAGGCGACGTCGTGCCAGAACATCCGCTGGATCAACCATGCGATCCGGTCGGCCGGGGGACCTCCCGACCTGGTGACGGCCGTGGCCGAGCCCACAATCGAGAGCGCGCAGCAGCTGATGCACCACCCGCGGGTGAGAATCCTGATGGTCACCGGCGGCCCCGGCGTCGTGGAGGAGGCGCGCATGACGCGCAAGCGGGCGATCCTCGCCGGCCCCGGCAACCCGCCGGTGGTTGTGGACGAGACGGCCGACCTCGACCTCGCCGGCCGCGAGATCGTGCGGGGAGCCTCGTTTGACAACAACGTCATCTGCACCGACGAAAAGCTGGTGATCGCGGTCGATGCTGTCGCCGACCGACTGCTGCGGGCGATGGCGGCCAACCGCTGCCACCTCCTCAAGGCTCACGAGCTCAGGAAGATCGAACGTGTCATCTTCTCCGACCCCGGCCCGGGCGGAAAGCCGGGAACGATCAACCCGCGCTGGATCGGCCAGAACGCGGGCACCATCCTGGCCGAGATCGGTGGACCTTCGGGCGCCGAGATTCGGCTCGCGGTGGCCGACGTGCCGCCGGGGCACCCGCTGGTGTGGACCGAGCAGATGATGCCGGTGATGCCGGTGGTCCGGGTGCGCGACGTGAATGCGGCCATCGACCTCGCGGTCCGCGCCGAGCGCGGCTGCGGCCACACCGCCTCCATTTACTCGCGCGACGTGGACGCCATCACCCGCATGGCGCGCGAGATCGACGTCTCGATCTTCGTCGCCAACGCCGCCAATCTCGCCGGCCTCGGCGACGGCGGTGAAGGTTACACGAGCTTCTCCATCGCCAGCCCGACCGGCGAGGGCCTGACCCGACCGCGGTCTTTCTCGCGCGAGCGGCGGATGACCGTCGCCGGCGGCTTGAGGATCGTGTGATGCAGCCGGCCATCGCCCTCCTGGAGTTCTCGTCCATCGCGGTCGGCGTGCTCGCCGGCGACGCCATGGTCAAGCGGGCGCCGGTGGATGTGACCTACGCCGGCACCGTCCACCCCGGCAAGTACCTGGTGCTGGTGGGCGGCGACGTGGCATCGGTGGAGGAGTCCTACGCCGCCGGCCTCGACGCCGGCCGCGAGGTTCTGATCGACCGGATCTTACTGCCCGCGGTCCACCCCGAGGTGGTGCGGGTACTGCGCGGCATGCGCGGCCGCGTCACCCGTGAAGGGCTGGGCGTCGTGGAAACCACGACCGCCGCCGCCGCCGTCGGCGCCGCCGACCGCGGCCTCAAGGGCGCCGACGTCGATCTGGTGGAGCTCAAGCTGGCCGACCGGCTCGGCGGCAAGGCTTACTGCGTGTTCTCCGGGGCGGTCGCCGATGTCGGGGCGGCGGTCGAGCTCGCGGTCGCGGGCCTCGACGACCCCTCCGTGCTGGTGGCGCAGGTCGTGATTCCCGAGTGCCACGCCGAGATGCGCGCCAACCTCGAGGCCGCGACCGAGTTCTCGACCCGCCTCACCGGCGGCCGGGGATGACCGTGGATCCCGCGGCTTTCGCCCGCGCGAGCGGTCCCCCACGACGAGCGGTTGCGTGCGGGCGAGACGCCCGCACCACCAGAGCGACGGGGTGCGATGGTGGTGCGGCCGTCCCGGCCGCACGAGAAGGAGCTTCTCGGTGAATCTGGGCAGGGTCGTCGGCACGGTGGTGGCGACCACGATCTACCCCGGGCTCGAGGGCGTGCGCCTGCTCATCGTGCAGCCGCTCGATCGACGGCTCGAGCCGAGCGGCCGGCCCGTGGTGGCGGCCGACGGGGTCGCCATGGCGGCGCCCGGCGACCTGGTGGCGGTGGTGGCGAGCCGCGAGGCGTCGCTCGCCCTGCAGGTCGCGCCGGGCCCGGTCGACCACGCCATCACCGCCATCGTCGATGCGGTCGAGACGCTCGCGGGAGGGCCGCAGTGAAGATCGGCCGCGTCGCCGCGACCGTGGTCGCCACCATGAAGGTGCCGGCGCTCGACGGCCGGCGCCTGCTGCTGGTCGACCTCCTCGACCTCGAAGGACGGCCAACGGGCAAGGACCTGATCGCCGTCGACGCAGTCGGCGCCGGCGCCGGCGAGACGGTGCTGGTACTCGACGAGGGCAACGGCGCCCGCCAGGTTCTCGGCGCGCCGCAGGCCCCGGTCCGCGCCGTCATCGTCGGTGTGATCGACGTTCTCACGTTGCTCGGCGAGACCGCCGACGGGTTGGAGGGTTCGGCCTTTAAACCGTGAGTCCGGGAGCCTTCCAGCTGGCGCTGGAGCGGACTTGTGTACCGGTGATCCTGGAACCGCCTACCCCTTCGCTGACGACGGCCCCCTCCGGTATCAGAACCGGACCCTCACGAAGAAGCTGACGTCGCCGATGTCCATGTCGATCGCGCCGGTGTAGATCGCCTCGCCCGCCTCGTTCTCGAGGCCTGCCCAGTCGACGTCGACCCTGGCGAAGTTGAGGGCGCCGCCGAATCCCCAGCGCCGGCCGGCCAGGTACTCGATGTCCACCTTGCCAACCCACTGGCTGCCGTCGATGTCGTCGAACTCGACGGCCAGCCAGCCAAGCCCGGTCTTGAAGCGCCAGTGATCGGACAGCAGCCGCCGGTACTCGAAGTAGAGGTAGGGCAAGGGTCCGGTGCCCTTGGCGTCGGTTCTCCCGGAACCCGCGACCTCACCGCCGGCTGCGGACCATTCCAGGGTCGCAGCGATGTCCATCCAGCGGACGCCGAGCCCGAAGCCCGCCGCCCAGCGCTCCTTCACCCAGGGGAAGTAGGCGTAGTCGAGGAAGTACTGGGTGATGTCGAAGCCGAGCGCGATGTCGGCGTCGACGGGAATGGTCTCGTCGCCCCACTGGATCTCCTCCAGCGCCTGCGCGGTCGAGTCGCGGCTGATGTCCTGCCAGCGCACGCCGAGCTTGTGCCGGCGCGCGATCTGCCACTCGAAGCTCGCCGAAGGGATCAGGGTGGCGTCGTCGAGGTTGAGGTCGTCCTCGAAGTTGAGAGTGGTGCCGCGGCCCAGCATCTCCGAGTCGAGCCGGATCTCGGTGGTCATCTGGACCAGGCTGCCCTCGAGGCGGAGGTTGAAGTGATCGAAAAGCGGCTCGTAGTCCTTCTGCGCCGCGGCCGGCGGGGCTACGGCCAGCATCACGGCTGCGAACACGATGGCGGCGACGCAGGCCGAGGATTGTCTGCTCATGTCATGCTCCTTGTCGGCTGATCACGACGCCATATTAGACCCTACTCCGGCCGACTTGACGCCGCACCTCGAAAAATTACGGATTCCATGGGAACGTGGGTCAATCCGGCGCACTCCCGGGCACTCCCGCCTCGGAACACCGTCTGCTACGATGAACCACCTTCCGAGGGCGACGGCCGTAGAAACGAGGTTGCGATGCGCCTGATGTCATTGGTGATCGTCATGTTCTCGTTTCTGGCAGGTTTCGCATTGGTGACGCCGAGCAGAGCCGCCGAGCGGGCGCTCGAGACCGTCGCCGTGGTCGACCAGGAGCGCTCCCTCGGACGGTGGTACGAGGTGGGCTACGATCCGGCCCGCCTGAACCGCACGCTGCAGTTCGCCGCCGGAGACTCCCAATGACGCGGCTGACAGTTGCAGCCGCGCCTCGAGCCCTGCTGGCGGTACTACTCTCGGTCCTGACATGGACCTCCGCCGGCGGCGCCGAGGAACCCACTGAGCACCCCCTCGAGCCGCCCGACCGCTCCAGCCCGCGCGCCACTGTGTCGACCTTCCACAACGCCGTCGACGCCGCCTGGGCGCAGTACTCGGCCGGCGACCCGACCTTCCGGCAGACCTTCCGCGAAGCCCGGGAGTGCCTCGACCTGCGGGAGGTGCCGCCTCTGGTCCTGCGCCAGGTCGCGGCCGAGTCCGCCCTGCTGATCAAAGACGTGCTCGACCGCATCGAGCTGCCGGCGCCGGAGGCGATCCCCGGCGTCGGAGAGATCGCCGAGCTCGCCGTCACGCGCTGGACCGTCCCGCACACGGAGATCACCCTCCACCTTGTCACTGACGGACCGCGGCAGGGCGAGTGGCTGTTCTCTCCCGCAACCGTCGCCCGCGCGGAGGAGTTCTTCGACCGCGTCCGCCACCTTCCCTATCGGCCCGGCATGGCCGGCGGGCACGTGCAGGAACTGCGGTCGGCTTCCGACGCCATCCTGCTGATGAAGCTCGTCGAGGCGATGCCGTCCTGGTTCAAGCGCGAGGTGGGCGGCATGCTCGCCTGGCAGTGGTTCGGGCTCGGACTCTTCGTGATCCTCATCGCGCTGGCAATCGCAGTGCTCGCGGCGCTCGGCCGCCGCTGGCGGCATACTGACCTGCCGGGCCGGCGCCTCGGCCAGTTCCTGGTGCCGCTGGCGCTGATGAGCCTCCCCGCCGTGGGAAGCTTCATGATCCAGCGCCTCTTCACGCTCCCGGGAAGCCCAGCCCTCAGCCTCGAGCTGCTGCTCTCGGCCCTCGGTTTCGCGGGCTCGGTGTGGCTGGTTGGGCTCGCCGGCTCCCGCGCAGCCGAGCTCACGATCGCCCTCGGGTTCCGCGACGCGAGGCCCTTGAAGCAGCAGCTCGTGCGGGCGATCTTCCGGGTCGCCACCATCGTCGTCATCACCGTGATCGCCGTGAAGGCGCTGCAGAGCTTCGGTGTGCCCGTCGCGGGGCTGATCGCGGGTCTCGGCGTCGGCGGCATCGCCATCGCCCTCGCCGCCAAGAACACGCTCGAGAACTTCATCGGCGGCATCATCCTCTATGCGGACCAGCCGGTGAAGGTGGGCGATTTCTGCCGCTTCGGCGACCGGCTCGGGACGGTGGAGGACGTGGGCCTGCGCTCGACCCGGATCCGGACGCTCGACCGGACGCTGGTCACGGTGCCGAACGCCGATTTCGCCGGCCTGCACATCGAGAACCTCTCCGGCCGCGACCGGATCCTGCTGCGCGAGAAGATCCGCCTGCGCTACGAGACCACCCGCGAGCAGCTGGAGGCGGTCATGGCGGAGCTCGAGGCGATGCTCCGCGCACACCCGAAAATGTCCGACGAGCGGCTCAGGGTGCGTTTCAACGGTTTTGGCGAGTCCTCTCAGGAGGTGGAACTCTACGGCTACGCGGAGACCGGCAAGTGGCCCGAGTTCACGAAGATCCGAGAAGAGGTCCTTCTCGAGGTGATGGCGATCATCGAGCGCTCCGACACGCGGCTCGCGCTCCCGACCGAGGTCCAATACGTCCACGGGAGCGAGGGAGCTCAGTCGGGGACGTGAGGGCGCACCGCCGCCACCACCCGGCGTGCGCCGTCGCGAGCGCGGACGGCGTCCTGCTTTGAATAAAAGCCCGAGGGCGTCAGGTCCTCGGCACCGTAGAACGCCAGCTCGCGATCGCGGCGCAGGTCGCGCGAGATGGCGGCGAGGGCCTCGGCATCGGATCGCAAGACCTCGGGCAGCCGCTCCCGCTCCGCCAGCAGCACCTCCGAGACATCATGGATCCGCGGCGGCTCGATGCCGTGCGCCCGCAGCAGGCCCTTGAGCGCGAGCTCGACCACCTCCTGGGCCTCGCGGACCACATCGGCCCAGCTGTGGTGCTTGAAGAGAACGTCGAGCGCCTCAAGGCGGATCGCCGCCCGTGACACGTAGTCGTTCGCGAGGTCCCGGTTGCGCATGCTCAGCCCTCCGCCACCCAGTATGGCTGGCCGTGGACGGTCTTGCGGACCACTCGTCCCTCGATCAGCTCACGCCGCACGGCCGCCAGCTGCCGGTGCAGGCCGAGGTCCCTGGAAAACAGCACGACGCCGTCGATGGCGGCCTCGGCCCACAGCCCGACCGGCGGCGCCGCGCCCGGCGGCGGCATGGTCACGAAATGCGGCTCGGCGCGGCGCCCGTTGATCGCGACCGGTTCTTCATCCCAGCGCGCGTAGAGAGTGCGCGACAGCTCGAGGCCGGCATTGACGACGATCAGGAGGTCCACATCCGAGGCGTCGTGCAGCTCGGAGCGCGCCCACGAGCCGAAGGCCACCACGCCGACGAGCCCGTTGCCGGTCACAGCAGCCGCACGGTGGACGGCCCCGGCGGCTGCGTCGAAGACGGCCAGCTCGCCCACCGGCGCCGCCAGCTTGCGCGCGCAGTACTCGTTGAGCGACACGCCTGTCGCGGCGGCAGACCGACGCAAGGCCGCGTGCAGGCCGGGCTCGATGCGCAGCAGGAAGCGACCCGAACAGCCGGTATCAGAACCTCGGTGTTGATTAGTATCATTCATATGATTCATGATACTACATCGTCGACCAGCCGACAGAACACCGTGGGGCGCAGCTCACCCGGTTCCGAGTGCTGCCCCGGCAGCGCCGCGGCCGCTGTTGATCGTCCCGTCCGACCGCTATGGCTGCGGCCGGGCCTTCTCGGCCTCGGCCTCGAGCCAGGCCTCGTGCTCCTTCTTGAGGTCCTTCCAGTTCTTCTTGAGGTACTTCTCCTCCTCCGCGGTCATGATCCGGAAGGGCACCTCGATCGCGCTGCCCGCGAAGCTCACCACCAGCCAGTGCTGCCCGGGCTCGATGGTCGTGCCCTCCGGCAGCTTGAAGAACAGGCGGCCGAGGCAACCGCGCTGCCAGCTCGCCTCGAACTCGTCGAAGGCCATGGCCCGTTGCTCGGCGGGGTCGGAGAAGAAGAGCATCGGGCACGGTTGGCTGGCCTCGCACGGGAAGTAGTTGATCGAGTCTCGGACGGCGTTCGCCCGCATGTTGAGGCCGCGCAGGTAACCGGCCTCCTGGTAGTCGCGCTGCGTGGCCATGGGGACCAGCGAGCCGTCGGGGAGCTTCACGGCAAAGCTGTCCCTGGTCATCGTCTGATTGGGATGCGGCTTGCGCAGGGTCACGCCGGCCTCGAGCAGCATCCAATCCGTGCCCTGGGAGTCGTTGGCGACCCTGTAGCCGAGCGTCACCCAACCCTCGTTGTTGTACGCGATCCTCGAGAACTGACCCTCGATGGTGTAGATCTCCGGCACCGTCGCTTCCGGCTTCTGCACCTCCACCTGCGCACCGGCGCTCACGGCCGCCAGCACCGCCACTGCGAACATCGTCATATTCACCGTTCGAAGCATATTGACCCTCCGTTCTCTGCACCAAGAAACGGGACCCGGCCAAAACAGCAGCGTCCCAGTGTCGGGCCCTTTCAGGACTCTAGAACATCCAGCCGAAGTCAAGGCCGATGACGTCGAAGCGCGGCGTGCTCGAGAAGTTGCCGAAGTCGAGCCACTGGCTGGTGTAGTTCAGCCGGATAGAGGTCGAGTAGAAGTCGTAGCGGATGCCCGCCACCGCCTGGTAGGAGAACGCACTCTCGGTCTTGGTCGGGTAGGTGGTGAAGCAGATGTAGCCTCACCACGGGTCCCACCAGCAGCCTGTCGACGGCAGCCCGTCGGGAATGTTGGTGTCGACCCAGGACCAGCCGATGCCGGCGCCGACGTAGGGTGAGCGGTCCTTCGGTGAGGTTGAGGATGCCGTTGACCGATACCGCGAAGGAGTCGTAGGAGCCGCTGATCCCGGTCACCCCACCGTCCTCCTGGATGATGTCCGCATCGTAGCCGACGCCGGCCCACTGAAACGCGGATGTTGGATTGTGCCAGGCCCAACGATTGAACGTTCTTGACTCTCTGCCCCGGGCCTCAAGCTCCGCCCGGCAAGAGCCTGATCGAGCGCCTCGTACTCCCGGAGGAAATCTTGCGAGCCCATCCGCAGACGTGTGCTACATTGGATGCATGGGGAGATGTTTCATGCGAACTACAATCAGCATACCCGACGACATCGCCAAGAGACTGCAAGCTCACGTCGGCGAGGGCTCTCTGAGCGGTTTCATCCGCGAGGCGGTGGAGTACCGACTCGACGCGCTCCACCGAGAGGCGATGGTGCGTGAAATGGAAGCGGGCTACCGCGCCGAGGTCGAAGAACCGTCGCTGGATCCAGAGTGGAACGACATCGAGGTGGAGGGCTGGTAATGCGCCGCGGCGACGTCTACTGGGTGAACCTCGACCCTGTCGTCGGATCGGAGGTCGGAAAGTTCCGACCGGCGGTGGTTGTCCAAAACGAGGCCGCCAACCGATCGAGCGCGACCGTCACGGTCATCCCATTGACCTCATCTACCGGGCGGGTCTATCCCTTTCAGGTGTTGGTCCCGGCGGGAGAGGGGGGACTCCCGCAAGCGAGCAAGGCTTTGTGCGAGCAGGTGCGGACCCTTTCGCGAAAACGACTCAGCGAGCGCATCGGAACCCTGCCGGACGATCGTCTGTTCGAGATCCGCGAAGCCCTCGACCGGCACCTTTGGCTTTGATGGGATAGTCCCAGGTGTCGTAGGACAGGTATCCGAGCTCATCAATTTATGTGGCGCGCCACATAACTCGACGAGATCGGCTACACGCCTCTCGAGCGGCCCGAAGGCACCTTCCTCTTCGAGGTCGTCGCCAAGCGCTACGACCGCGCCAAATCGAAACCGGTGCTTTTGTCAAAAATGAAACCGGTGTTGACACCTCGGCCAACCATCGCAAAATCACCGGATGCTGGATGCTGGATATTCCCGCCAGGCAGCGGGCAGAGCCTCTTCTCTTGCAAGGACCGTCGTTCTTTGAGGGTGAGTGGTCTCGGTGCCGGCGAAATGCCAGCACTCCAAAAAGCTGAGTTCGATTGAGGGGTCGGCGTCTCGCCGGCCCCCGAAGCAACAGCGAGTCGGCAGAACTCTGTGTGCGATCTCTATCGCCACCCTGGTACAGGGAGCGGCCGGAACTGGTATCGCAGGAGAAGGATGTTGGCCTTGCCCACGTCCTTGACGTCGGAGTGGATGTAGTTGAACTTCACGAGGGAGGTTTGACTGAGGTACCAATTAACGCCGAAGCTGAGATCGGTCATCCTGCCCCCGCGGATTTCGCCGTCGTCGAGATCGACGGTGGAGATCCGTCCCGTGAGCTCGATGGCGCCGCCAAGACCACCCTTGTTGAACGGCAACCCGCGTCGGTGCTCTTCTTTGGGGGCAGTCCGGCTGAAGACCGCCAATTCCTTGTCGTAGGTCCGGTGCTCACCGGTGAGGAAGTACGCGACCTGGACATAGCTGCCCCAGAACATCAGGTCGCCGTCTTGGGTCCTCTCCAACTGCGTTGCGATCACTTCGGTCTGCACCGAGAACGGACCGTGGACTCCCACCGCTTCGATCCCGTGGAGCTGGATTCTCGCTGCATCGATGTTCCCCGTGTCGACGAAGAAATCGACGAATCTCGCTTCCGGCCGGGACCGGTATTGGGTGCTGCCGCTCCCGGGGTCGCGGGTACTGAACGACGCGCCGAAGTGCAGCAGTCGTCGGCCGTCGTCGCGATAGACCGGCAGGCCGGTCACCCGGGTCGTCACCGACAGGACCGAGTTGGACGAGTTGGCCTCGTTTTCCTGGCCGAAGGTGAAGAACCCGACCGCCCACTGCATCCGGCCCTTGTACGCCGTGTCGTGGACCATGTAACCGATGTTGTTGCCGGGGGTGAACGTCCACACCGGCAGCGATCGTTCGAGAAAGCCGGTGTAGTAGCCGCTGGTGACCCGTTCGAAGCTGAACGGCTCCTGGAAGAGTCCGAGCCGGAACTGGCCGACGCGGTAGCCGAAGACTTCGAGGCCGCGGTCGATGCCCTCGACGAAGACCTCGCCGAACCCGGGGTCCGCGCCGAGGTTGAGCGCGATGCTGTAGCGGAGGTGGTGGTCGATGGTTCCCTGCGCCACGGCCTCGAGTTTCCGGAGATCGAAGCTGCTGCCGAGGGCGCCGGTCAGGTTCTCGAGGTGCTGATCGGGACGTGCCACGGTACCGTCGACCTGGAACCTGGCGTGGGCGCGGATGGTGAGCTTGCCGTCGAAGAAGTCCCAAACCAGGAGCCCGCGGGTGGCTTCGGCGAAGATCTTCCATTTTTCGCCGGCCTTCATTTTCGCCTGTTCCGGATAGGGATTGAGCTGGGCCTTTTTCTGTGCTTCGACCGCCTGCTTTTCAGCCGCCGCATCGGCCGTCGTCTCCACCGGGACCGCTGTCGCGGTCGGCGTCGGCGCGGCCTTCTCCTGCGCCGCCACACCGGCGGTGAGCAGAATCAGAATCGCCCCGGACAGTACTGCTTCCTGCAACGTTCGCATTGAGAAACCCAACGGATCGTTCTCCCTCCGGTATCGATCAGGTTGCAGGTCCTGAAGGACCCGCGACGACAGAAAGCAAGGTCACAGAAGATAACAGAGACCATTGTATTCGCGTCCTTCAAGACGCGCGACTGGTACCACGTTCACCATTGTTCCATTGTCAATTTCGGCTTGAGATCGATGCGGCTCTGAGGGTATGGCCGGACGCCGATTCGAACAGAGCCACGAATTCTGAAAGTCCGAGTTCTCGTCGCTCACACGATTTTGCCAACCACGGCTTACAATGCAACAATGGTGACCGCGGTACCAATCATCCGATCGAGCACAGGCAAACAACAAGGAGGAGTGAGTCATGAAGAAGCGAGTTCTGATTTGTGTGATGGCAGCCGTGCTTTTGGGTGCGACCGGAGTCATCGCCCAGGATGAGATCATCGAGGGCATGATGAATGCCTGTGAGGCCGAGATCAACACCTACTGCAGCCAGGTGACGCCGGGCGAGGGACGCCTGCTCGCCTGTTTCTTCGCCCACGAGGACAAGATTTCGGGCCGGTGCCAGTACGCCCTGTATGAGGGCGCGGCTGTGCTCGAGAACTTCACCATGGCGGTCACCCACGTCGCCGTCGAGTGCCACGACGACCTGCTGAAGTTCTGCGGCGAGGTCGAGGCCGGGGAAGGCCGCGTCGGTACCTGCCTCATCGAGCACAAGGCCGAGGTCACGGAGGCCTGCCGGCAGGCCATGGACGACGTTGGGCTTGAGATCGTCGAAGAAGAAGAGTGATCTGAGACGCCACCCTCGCCTGAGGGTGGCGTCAATTTCCCCGGTTGTTTACCGATTCCGGCCCGGCATAACGGTAGTGGCCGACGATGGGGTAGCCGAAGAGCATGTCTTCGTGGACCGGAATCGTTCGTGCTGAACCGGTCCATTGAAGATCCTTGCCGAGATCCGGACCCCGACGGTGTCACCGATTTCCTCGTTCATCACTCACGAGAAAGGCGCTTCTCCTTGAGCGGCTGAGCCGCCGCAGGCGACGCTTGTGATGAGCGAGGATTTACCTGGGTCTACGACCCGCGGGGCGGCTCAGGAAGAAGCGCCTCCAGCAGGATCGCCGGTGGCGGCGCTGACGCCGGCCGGCAAGGTTCGGGCTCATATCCGCGATCACGAGGTGGTGATTGCGCTCGGCGAGAGGCGATGGTGGGTGCGTGGCCTCGCTCGAAACTATGGAGCGCATCGGAGGCCGAACGCGCCCTGAAGAGAGCGGGCGAGGCCCGGCGTTGCGGCCGGGCCCCGCTCCGGAATTCTGCGGTACTCTCAGAAGATCCAACCGAAATCGAGCACGATCACATCGAAGCGCGGCGTGCTGGAGGCGTTGTCGAAGTCCATCCACTGGCTGGTGTAGCCCAACCTCAGAAACGTCGTGTCGCTGTCGAAGGTATAGCGCAGCCCCAGCGTCGCCTGGTAGGAGAAGGCGTCGGTGGTCTTGGTCGGGTAGCTCGTCGAGCAGACGTAGCCCCACCACGGGTCCCACCAGCACCACGTAACCGGCGGGCCGTCCGGGACGTTGGTGTCGATCCACGTCCAGCCGACGCCGGCGCCGACGTAGGGCGTGAGCTGATTGTCGGTGAAGTTGTAGACCAGGTTGGCGGACGTGGTCCAGGCGTCGTAGGAGCCTGAGATGCCGATCTCGCCGCCGTCCTCGTCCAGCGCGCTGGCGTCGTACCCCACCCCAGCCCACTGCATGCCGAAGCTCACGGCGAGCCGGTCGCTGAAGTTGTAACCGCCGCCGATCGCGAGGCCGAGCTCGTCGTCGGTGTCCAGCGTCGAGCCTTCGTCGCCGTCGACGCCGATGCCGGGCTGGTAGAAGGTCCCGAGGGTGAACTCCCAGCGCCCCTCGCGGTCCTGAGCGGAGACCGTCGTGGCCCCGGCCATCAGCACCAGCGTCAGCGCGCCGAGCGAAATCGTCCTCATGATCGCTGTCATTCTCGAAAATCTCATCTCCATCTCCTTTGCTGTCCTCGTGTTCGTCGAAAGCGCCTTTAATAATTGCTCCGGCAAGCAATGCCTGCCTGGGGCTCACAGCTCGATATCGCGGGATCACACGTTCATCGGGCCTCCGACGGCGCCGCCGCTGAAGGCACCGTGCACGCTGCCGGGAGCTCCCAACCCCGATCCCGGGTCGGGCACGCGCACTGCCGGTTCCGCACAGGATCCCGGACCGCGCCGTCGGGATCCGCGCATCAACGACCCGCCCGCCCATTCGTGGCCGCCTGTAAGGCCTCCGCCCGGCTGTAGGCGACGTAGTACTTCGCGATGTTGGCCGCGTACTGCACGGTCTCGCGGCCGATCCTCCGCGCCGCGACAACCTCCACGTTGCCGAACCAGCGGTCGGGGTCGAGCCCGTTCTCCGCCGCCTCCGCGCGCAGCCGGGCCACGCGCGCCGGACCGGCGTTGTAGGCCGCGAACAGCAGCAGGTGGCGGTCCAGCTGCGACAATCCGGGGTCCGAAAAATACCGGTCCCGCAGGAAGCCGAGGTACTTGGTGCCGGCGTGGATGTTGGTCTCCAGCTGCTCGATACCGGTGATGCCGACGTTGGGGTCGGCCGCCGTTGCCGGCTTGATCTGCATCACCCCCACCGCCCCGGCTTGGCTGCGCACCGATTGGTCGAGCCGTGACTCCTGGTAAGCCATCGCGGTCAGCATCAGGGCATCGAATCCAAAGCGTTCGCCGTACGTCCGAAAGAGCCCTACCGTCGTCTCGAAACGCTTCCGGTCCTCCCCAGCCAGTGGATTGCGCACCCACTGGTTGTCGCGCAGGTAGCGATGGAGAAGCACGTTGGTGGTCAGGGTCCCGACGCGGTGGTCGTGCACGAACTCACTGATCAGCCCGGTCAGGCCGGGCGCGTCCTTGCGCACCGCCCAGGCGATCGAACCGCCCTCGCGGATCGGTATCCCGGTGTGCACTCCGAGGTCATCGAGGACCCCTGCCCAGAATTGCGCGATGTGCTCATCCGCGACAGTCGCCGGCAGGACGCCCGCGTTCACCATCTCGAGCAGGTCCTCGGTCTCGAGGAACTCCTCGGCGGGTTCGACCTTGACAAGCTCGAGCCCGCGTGCGGCAAACGATGCGTTGAGTTCCTCGAGCGAGCCCCAGAAGCTCGACGAGCGCCGGACGTGGACCTCGGACCCGGCCAGGTCGTCGAGGGTGGCGAGGGCCGGGCCCGCAGGCCCGGTCACCACCACCTCACGGACGGAATCTGAAAACGGCATCGCGAAGTCGACCCTCTCGAGCCGTTCCGGCGTCACCGTGAGGTTGGCCGCCGCGAGGTCGCCGAGGCCGCGCTCGAGCGCAGCCAGCAGCTCGTCCCGGTGCACCGGGATGATCACCACCCTCACCGGCAGCTTCGTGCGGCCAAGGCGGCCATTGAGGAAGGTCTCGAACTCGCGCAGCCCTTCATACGTGAGCCCACGTTGGGTCGCGCCGTCGAGGAAGTAGTGGGTCTTCGAGTAGGTCACGAGGGCGCGCACGAATCCCCGTTCGGCGATCTCCTCCAGATCACCGCGAAGCTCCCGCGGGGACCCGAACCCGGAGCCGAAGCCGGCGAGCTCGAGCTGGCGCTCCCCGCCCGGCCCTGGCGCCGACTCGGCCGCCGGCGTCACCTCCCCCGTCACCGCGGTTGCGCCGATCGGTTGACTGGACACCGTGTCTCCGCGGTCGTCGGGCTGAGTGCACGCCACGACCGTAGCCGTCGCCAGGACCATGACCGAGCGGAGCACTCTCTTGCAGTTCACCCACGCACCTCCACATTCGCCGAGTTTCAGAACGGACAGGCCGCCGGGTTGTTGTGGGCTCTCAGACGGAGATCCGTGACCCCCGCTGCGCCCGTCGTTGTCGTGCATCGAAGCCGCGCTCACCGAGGCCGGCCGGCCAGTCCTCCTACTGCTTGTACTTGGCCTCCTTCTGCATCTCCTTCCACTTCTTCTCGAACTCCTTCGCCTGATCCTCGGTCATGATCTCGATCGGGACCTTGAGGACGCTGTCGGCGAACTTGACGTCGAAGTTGTAGTTGCCGAGCTGGATACCGCCCGGCACGTGGAAGTACACGCGGCCCATGCACGCGCCGTTGCTGTCCAGCTCCACCTGGTCGAACGCGGGCCCGCGCCTGGGGTGGGCGAGGTCGGTGAAGAACCCGATGCGGCATGGGCGGTCCGTGCCGGGCGGAAAGTAGTTGATGGAGTCGCCCATCTCATTCGCCCTACGTTCCATTGCGGCGAGGGAGCCCGCGGCCTGCGCGTACTCCTCCTGGGTCGCCAGCGACAGGACCTGCTTGTCCGGCGTCACCAGCCTGAGCTGGTCGCGGGTGATGGTCTGCGCCTTCTGTCCGCGCTGCAAGGTCATGCCGACGTCGAGCAGCATCCACTCCTTGCCCACCGAATCGTTGGCGATCTTGTAGCCGGCGACGACCCAACCCTCCTGGTTCTCGGCCACCCGCACGAAGGTCGCCATGATGCCGACCTTCTCGCCGGCCTGCTGGGGCGACTCCTGACCGACGGCCATAGAGGAAATCGCACCCGCGAGCACCAACGCCGCCGCAACCGCCGTCAACGACCACGTCGAAGTGCTCCTACTCATCGTCGTTCTCCTCTCTTTCTTGAATTCGCATCCATCGTTTGAAACCCGCCATGCTGTCATGCAGGGCCCCTCTCGTGCTTCCCGGCCTCGACCGACGGCTCACTTCACCTCCACGGTCACGCTTGTGACATGCCCGGTGAACCTCGACCTCGCCTCCGAGCCGATGGTCTCCACTACCGGCGTCGCGAGGTCGATGCCCACGTCCGCCGTCTCGTCGGCCGAGAATATGGCGGGTTGGGTGCGACCGATGCGGCCCTCGGCGACCTTCGCGTCGTCCACGTAGAGCGTGCCCGTACCGCCCTTGCCCGGGCCGCCGCCGTCATAGGCGAACTCGAAGCGGATCGCGTGCGAGCCGGGCTCGAGCGCCTGGTCCGCCGCCACCGTGAATCGCTCCATGCCCAGGAAGTTGTAGTCGTAGGAGGGCTTGCCGTTCTCGACGTAGAGCGCCCAGCCGCCGAAGCGGCCGCCCTGGGCGAGGACGATCCCGTGCCCGCCGCCTGCAGGCACCTCGACCTCCGCCGTGACCGTCTTCGAGCGGTTCTTGATGTTCAGGAACACGTTCTCGGTCATTCCGGTCATGCCGTCGGCGAGCGTCAGCGAGGTGCGCCCCGCCATCAGGTCGGGGCGGCCGACGTTGGCGGCGATGATGCGCTCGAAGACGCGATCGTCGATGGGCAGCGCGTGATTCCTCTCGGCCTCGAACATGAACAGGGCCTCGAGCTCGGCGAGCTTCTCCGGGTGCTGCGCCGCGAGGTCGTTGACCAGGCTGAAGTCGCTGCGAGTGTCATACAGCTCCCAGATGTCGTCGGCCAGGGGCCGCCTCGGCGTGCTCTCCCAGGGCGCGCGGTGGATGGTCCGCGCCAGCCAGCCGTTGTGGTAGATGGCGCGGTTGCCGAACATCTCGAAGTACTGGATGAGGTGCCGGTCCTTCGCAGCGGCGTCGTTGAAGCTGTAGATCATGCTGACGCCGTCCATCGGGCGCTGCGGGACGCCGTTGACCACGCGGGGCTCGGGCAGCCCGGCGGCCTCGAGGATGGTCGGCGCGACGTCGATCACATGGTGGAACTGGGTTCGCAGCCCGCTCTCGGCGGCGATCCCCTTGGGCCAGTGGACGGCCATGCCGACCTTGGTGCCGCCGTAGTCCGAGCCCATCTGCTTGGTCCACTTGTAGGGGGTGTCGAAGGCCACCGCCCAGCCGGCCGCCATATGGGGATACGTGTGCGGGCCGCCCCAGAGGTCGATCTTCTCGAGCATGTCCGGCACCGTTTCCTGGACCGCGTTGAAGTAGGTCATCTCCGAGAACATGCCGTTGCGGCCGCCCTCGGCGCTGGTCCCGTTGTCGCCGTAGACCAGGAAGACGAGCGTGTTGTCGAGCTCGCCGATGTCGCCGATCGCCTGGATGACGCGGCCGATCTCGTGGTCGGTCATCTCCAGGAAGGCCGCGAACACCTCGGCCTGGCGGACGAACAGCCTCTGCTCGTCGGCGCTCAGGCTGTCCCATTCCGGGATCGCCTGCGGCTTGGGCGCGAGCACGGTCCCCTCGGGCACGACGCCCGACTCGATCTGCCGCGCCAGGATCTCCTCGCGCAGCCGGTCCCAGCCCTGGTCGAACTTGCCTTTCCAGCGCGCGATCCACTCCTGCGGCACGTGATGGGGGGCATGGGTGGCGCCGGGGGCGAAGTAGACGAAGAACGGCTTGTCCGGCGTCAGGGCGTTCTGGTACTTGATCCAGGCGGCGGTCTTGTCGGTCATATCGGTCAGGAAGTGGTAGTCGGGGTCGTCGGGCAGCTCGACCGGATGGGTTCCGTCGTAGATGAACGGCGCCCACTGGTTGGTCTCGCCGCCGAGGAAGCCGTAGAACTTGTCGAAGCCCTGGCGCGTCGGCCAGCGGTCGAAGGGGCCTGCGATGCTCGCCTCCCACGCTGCCAGCTCGTGCCACTTGCCGAAGGCCGCGGTCGAGTAGCCGTTGAGCCGCAGCATCTCGGCCAGCGGCGCGACCTCGCTGGGGATCTGGCCGGTGTTGCCCGGGAACGCCGTCCCGGTCTCGATGATCGCGCCCATGTTGTTGACGTGGTGGTTGCGCCCGCTCTTGAGCGCGGCGCGCGTCGGCGAGCACACCGCGGTGGTGTGGAAGTTGTTGTAGTGGAGCCCGCCGTCGGCCAGCCGGTCGAAGGTCGGCGTGTTGAAGGGGCCGCCGAAGGTGCTCGTGCCGGCGAAGCCGAGGTCGTCGACGAGCACGATCAGCACGTTGGGGGCGCCCTCGGGCGCCGTGACCTCGAAGTGCTTCGGCTGAGGCACGTCCCGCACGTCGAGCTCGGTGTAGGTGGGGGCCGGGGCGACCGGGACCGGCAGGACAGTCCGATCGAGGTCGTCACCGGCCTGCGCTGCGGACGTCGGTATGATGACCGCCACCAACACCAGCGCGGCCACCGTGATCATCGTCTGAAAATCGATCTTCTTCATCATCTGCTCCTCCCTTTCTTCAGCCGAGAGGCGCCCGATAAGATCCGGGGCCTCCCGATGGCTCGCCCGAACGGCGAGCTCAGTACTTCACCATGTAGCTCTTGGCCTCGAGGCAGACGCTGAAGGCCTTCTTGAAGTTCGCCATCTGCTCCGCCGTCAGCTGCTGGGCCTGCTGGCCCTGCTGTTGGGCCTGCGCGGTCTGTTGCTGCACCTGCTGGCTGGCCTCGGCCTGCGCGTGGTGGGCTCTGCGGCGCGCGATGACAGCGCCGGCGGCCGCGCCGTAGGCAGCGCCCTTGCCGGCGTCGTCGCTCGCGATCTCGCCGATCAGCGCACCCGCGGCGGCGCCGCCCACCGCGCCCTTCGCCCCGGCGCCCTTGCCGGCGGCCGCGATCTGCTGTTGCTGCTGCTGCGCCTGCTGTTGCTGCTGCTGTTGCTGCTGCTGCGTCTGCTGGGCCTGCTTCTGCAGCGCGAAGGGGTCGACGTCCGCGTTCTGGACCGCCCAGCTGTAGCAGGCGGCCTCGTCGGTCGACTGCTGCTCGGGGCTCTGGCCGGTGGTCGGAAAGACGTAGACGTCGAGGGTGGCGGCCAGGGACTTCTGCGGCGCCGGCGGGGTGGCCGGAGCGGGCTGGGTCTGCGCCAGGCCCGACGCCGCGACAAGTGTGGCCAGGAGCATTGTGGTCAGTGTCCTGGATTCCATGAAAACCTCCATTCTAGTCACCGGAGCCGCCGGTCGTCAGCGGCGTGCAGGCGCCGAAGACCGTCACCGCGCCGCCGTCGGCGGCGAGAGCGACCGTGGCGCGGCCGGTCTGCTCGTCGATCACCCAGCTGAAAGCGCGACCCATCTCGTAGCCGTGAAACACGATGGCGCCGTCGCCGCGGCTGAGGTGCTCGATCGGCGTGGCGCGGTTTTCACCGCTGGCCGCGGTGGTGGCCAGCCGCTTCGTTGCCAGGTCGACCTCGATGAACTCCGGCACGTTCAGGTTCCACGGCAGGTCGACCACGCACTCCCCGTCGTCGAAGCACACCGCGGCCTGCACCGCCGCGCAGAGCAGGGTTTCGGCTCCGCCGAGGTCGTCCGCGTGCGCCGCCTGTGACACGACCATCACGAGGGCGGCTGTGGCAAACAATAAGAATCTCCGCATCGGTCTCTCTCCTTTCGCCGTTCGTTTCAGATCCGGGGTTCGGGCCGCCGGTCGGACCCGACCCCTTTCAGCAGCTCCTCCACCAGCTCGAATCCGCGGCGCGATGCGATGTCGTCGATTTCCACCACCGGCGGCGCGGCCGCGAGCTCGATGACCGCGAGGATGGTGCGGAAGCTCGGCCCGCGCAGGTGATTCTCGAATGCCTCGACGTCGCGCCATTCCTCCATCCACGACAGCTTGCAGCCCTCCTCCGGGCTCGCCAGAAGGCGGGTCGCGGTGCAGCCGGCCTCGGAACGCACCGGTCCCACCAGCGATCGCAGTGTTGCAGCAGCCTCGTCACAGTTCTTTGCGGCGAACTCCAGGTGCAGCCGAAGGCTGAGCATGATGCGGGCTTCCCTCCTTGCACAGATTCGAGCGGCCTCAGAACGTGAATGCGATTCCCAGCTGCGGACCGGACATCAGGACGTCGAGGCCCACCTGACGCAGCCCGTCCCCTTCTTCGTAGTCGATGTCGAGGGCCTGGTAGCCGAGCACGATAGCGATTCGCCGAGAGGCCTTGAACCCGACGTTGGCATAGGCCCGCCACGACAGCTCGGAGCCGACGCCGAAGCCACCAACGTCGCCGCGAGCCGTGATCCAACACCTTTCGGAAAACGGCGCGAAGACGTGCAGGCCGACGAGAGGATCGATCCAGCTCTCGCCTGCCCCGGCCTCCTCCTCCATATCGCCGCTGAAGCGGAGGCTCGCGCCCATGTCGACCCAGCGGCCCCCGCCGATCAGCGCCACCGACGGCGAGACTCGATAACCGCCAATGGCCTCGATCATCGTCAGATCGATGCCGGCAGTCACCGTCCCCGCCGCGACCCCCGCGTCCTGACCCAGGTCCACGTAAATCAGCTCGGACAGCAGGACCCAATGGTCGTTCTTCATTTCGAAGTGTCCCATCAGCGCCATATCGAGGTTGTCGACGATGTCGCTGAACGAAACATCAATGTCCTCATACCGGTCGCCGATGGTCAGCGTCCCGTCCATACCGGACGCCCACAGGTAGGGTGCGACGGCGTACTGCCAGCCGCCCTGTCCGGACTGGGCCAGCGCCCCGGATGGGATCAGCAGGATCACCGCCGCGGCGACCATGACGGACACAGCACTCTCTCGCATCGCCACCTCCCGATCACGTCGATTCAGGTCCCGGTGACGGGACGATCTCGCCCGCTTTCGGAACGGGCGCTTCGAAGATCGCGATCAGTCCACCGTCGCCCAGGTGTCGACGAATGACCGACAGCGCGTTGTAACCCAACAGGGCGCCCGAGATGCAGATGGCGTTGGCCCACACGTGGTCGATATCGGCGTGCTGGAACAGGGACCTCAGCGACTGCCAGAACCCGCCGTACTCGTGCCGTCCCTCGAAGCCCTTCTCGAGCAGCAGCACCAGCACGACCCCGCCTGCGTAGAGCGCCGTTCGCGCGAGGACCTCCGCCCAGCCCGGCCAGTCCCGGGTCAGGCGCCCGAGCGGAGCGTGCTCGAGGATCAGCACAACCTTGGCAAGCACCAGCGTGCCGATCAGCGCGCCCGACAGCCCCGCGAACTGGATCTGATACTCCGCGAGGATGAGCTTCTTGAGCACCACCAGCGAGCCGATCCACAGGAAGAAGTAGAGGCCCGCCAGCCCCAGCTCCTCGAGCTCGCGCTGCAGTCTCTCCCGAGTGCTCACCGTCCATCCTCCGCACCCACCATCGAACCCGACCTTCCTCGCGCGAATCGCGGCTCTGACTTCACTCCAACCCTTCGTTCATTCCGCGCGCCAACAGCCCGAGGGGCAGGCCCCGGCGGCCCGTTTTCCAATCGTTATCGGAGAGCACAGCACGACGCGTGCCATATCTGTCCGGTGCCGAAGTCCGGTCAGCATCTGCAGATCTCAGAGGGAGTTGTCCTCTTCGCCGGCGCGAGCAGATCCCACTTCCGGCCTCCTCATCCGGACGAAATACCGTCGAGGGAACGAGAGTTCGTCCCGGGGCATGCCCACACCTCCACCGCCGTGCACCCGCGCCGGACCACGGATCGCTGCGGAGCGGGCGCCTTTCCGCCCATGCGGGCGGTTCGTTCGATGGTGCGATGCCTCGCGGCTCGAGTTGGCCGAGATCTTGCTGCGTGCTCGAGCATGAACACACACACAATTCGAATCGGGGTCCTGCTGGTTCTCCTCACGGTGGCTGTCGGGTGCTCGAGCAGTATCGGGGTCAAGACGGTTCCGCGCGACCAGTTTCACTACGCCGAAGCGCTGCGCGAAGCCTCGAAGGAGCAGATGCTCCTCAACCTGGTCGGGCTCCGATACGCGGAGGCGCCGATGTTCCTCAAGGTCACCTCGGTGATCAACCAGTACTCTCTCGAAGGAACGATTGGCGCCGCGTCGCCGGGCTACGACCGTCAGTCCGTCGTCAGCCCGCCCCTGCAGATCGGCGGGAGGTATACCGACCGGCCGACCATCAGCTACCTGCCACTGTCCGGTGCCGAGTTCACCCGCAGCGTCCTGACACCCATCCCCCCCCACTCCATCATGTCGCTGGTCCAGGCGGGATGGCGCGTTGACCAACTCTTCCGCCTGACGGTCCGTGCCATCAACGGTGTGTCCCACGAGACGACCGGCACCGCATCCGGTGACGGGGAGCAGTTCTACGAGCTGGTGTCGCTCTTGACCGAGATCCAGCAGTCCGGCGGCCTCTCGTTCCGGGTGGAAGAACGCGATCAGGGGCATGTGGCGACCGTCAGGATCGATGCCGACGAGGCTGGACCCCAGCGGCGTCATCGGCAGAGGATCAGCGAGATTCTCAACCTCGACCCCTCGGCCATGGAGTACCGCCTGGTCTTCGGCCGCCAGACCGAGGCGCGCGACGAGATCGCCATGCTCTCGCGCTCGATTCTCGAGATGCTGGCGGGGCTCTCCCTGTGGATCGACGTTCCGCCGGAGCATCTGAGCAGTGGTCGGGTGCCTCCGCGACCCTCGACCGAAGCCATGGAAAAGTACGGCTTCAAGCCGATGATCGCCGTTCATTCGTCGACCGACCGGCCCGGCGACGCATTCGCCGCCGTCCGTTACGGCGGCACATGGTACTGGATCGATCTCGACGACTTCGATTCGAAGAGGACACTCGGTTTCATGCAACTCATGTTCTCGCTCGCCGAGTCCACCGGAGGCCAGAACGAGCCTGTGGTCACCGTGCAGGCCGGGGGATAGCGCCGGCAGGCTCCCATCGGTGCGTTTCTTTGCGAGGGATCGCGCTCTGAGCTGATGGCGAAGCGGTCGCGGTTAACGCCGCTTTCTCAGGTGGCTTTCGTTTCGTTCCGGAGCTGGTGCGGGTCGATCCCGAGCCGGTCCATTCTCGAGCGCAGGGTGGTGGCCTTCATGCCCAGCAGCTCGGCGGCGCCGCCGACACCCCTGATCCGGCCGCCCGCGGCCTCGAGCGCTCTCTGGATGTGGCGCCGCTGCGCCTCGTCCATCGACAGCAGCACGTCCTCATCGGGGCCCCTGGCAGGAGGCCCGGTCGGCGGCTCGATATGCAGCAGCGGCCCGCTGCAGAGAATCAACGCGCGCTCGATGACGTTGCGCAGCTCGCGGACATTGCCCGGCCAGTCGTACTGTTGCAGCCGCTCCATGTCCTCGCGTGGAATCGTCTCCACCGACTTGTTCATGGCGCTGCTGAGCTCGTGGACGATAGCCCACACCAGGAGCGGAACGTCGCCACGGCGCTTCCGCAATGGGGGGACCACGATCGGAAACACCGCCAGGCGAAAGTAGAGATCACGCCGGAAGCGCCCCGCATCCACCTCGGCCTCGAGGTCCCGGTTGGTGGCGGCGATCAGCCGGGCATCGGTGGTGAGGGTCCTCGAGCTGCCCACGCGCTCGTACTGGCCTTCCTCGAGAACTCTGAGCAGCTTCGCCTGCAGTTCCAGCGCCAGCTCGGCGAGCTCGTCGAGAAACAGGGTCGATCCATCGGCGATCTCGAACCGCCCGGACTCCTGGGACACTGCTCCCGTGTAGGCGCCTTTCTCGCGACCGAAGAGCTCGCTTTCCACCAGGCTCGACGGAAGCGCCGCGCAGTTGACCTTGACCATCGGCCGGTCGTGTCGCGGGCTGAGCTCGTGGAGGCGCTGCGCGACGAGTTCCTTGCCGGTGCCGGTCTCGCCTTCGATGAGCACGGTCGATCTCGTGGGCGCCACCTGCTCCACCAGATTGAGCACCTTCATGATCGCCGGGCTCTCGCCGACGATGCGTCCCTGGCCGTGCTGCAGCCGGTACTCCTGACGAAGGTATGCGTTCTCGAGTTCCAGCCGCTGCTTCAGCTCTTCGATCTCGAGGAGGGACCTCTGAATCCGCTCCTCCGACTGCTTCCGTTCGAGGGCGTTCGTGAAGATCTCGGCGACCAGTCGAAGCCTCTGCACGAGCAGCTCCGGCCACGCGCGCTCCTCCTTCAGGTCGTTGAAGGACAGAGAGCCGATGGGTCGTCCTCCGCCGATCACGAGCGGCAGGATCAGCGTCGCTTTGATACCGAACCTCTGCCACGTCTCCTTGCTGCGGGCGGCTTCCGGCGGCGCGTCGTCGATGGACGGGAGAACGACAGACCTGCCGTGCACCATCTGTTCGAGGCTCCAGGGGACATGCTCCCGGGCGTCCATCCGCACGGGAATGGCCGGGCCACCTTGGGGCCGGTACAGGTGGGTCAGCGTCTGATCGCCCGAGTCCTCCGGCGACCACTGCCAGAGGGCGCAGAGCTCGATCCCGAGGAACTCGCACACCCGGCGCTGTGCATCCTCGATGGCGGCGTCCAGCTCGCTGGTGCGGAGATTCACGAACTTCGTCGACAGATCGGCCAGCAGCCGCTCGAACCTGAGCTGGTCGATCTGCTCGAGCTCCAGCCGTTTGCGATCGGTGACATCCACGGAGACGCCCATGACGCACGCCGCGTCATCAGGCGAATCGGACTGGGCCATCCCGCGGGACTGAATCCACCGCTCGCTGCCGTCGGCACGCACGATGCGGTACTCGAAGTCGAGCTCGCGGCCCTCTTCCACGGCCCGTCGCACCGCCTCCGCGACCTGATCACAACACTCCGGATGGACCGACGCCAGGAAGCGCTCCATGGTGATATCGCTGTCGGGCTCGTACCCGAAGATCCTCCTGCCGCGGTCATTCGCCCAGAATCGACCGCTCGCCAGGTCGAGCATCCACGTGCCGACGCCGGCAGCCTCCGCAGCCAGCTGCAGGCGCTGCTCGCTTTCGCACAGAGCCGCTTCACTGTCCCTTCTGGCGAGGGCGTTGGTGAAGACCTCCGCCACCAGGGTGAGCCGCTGAACGATCGCCTCCGGCCACGATCGCTCCTCGCGCATCGTGTTGAAGGACAGGACCCCGATCGCTTCGCCCCCTCCCACCGCCAGAGGAATGCCGAGGCTGGTCCTGATGCCGAAGTGCTGCCAGGTCACCCGGTCGCGCGCAGCCTCCTGAGGCAGCCCCTCCAGGGACGAGACGGCGACGACCCTGCCCTGCATCAGCCGGCTCTGGCTCCAGGGAAAATGACTCGCGGCGTCCATTTTCTCGGGCACCGGCGGGCCGCCCAGCGGGCGATAGAGGTGGGTCAGGGTGAGGCTGTAGGGATCGTCCTTCGTCCACTGCCAGAGGGATGACAGGTCCAGGTCGAGGCACTCGCACACCTGCCTCTGGGCGGCCTCGATCTCACGGTCCACCCGGTCGGGCGGGAGGTTGACGAACCTGGAGGACACCTCGGCGAGCACGGACTCGAACGCCAGGCGATCCTCGATCGCCGGATCGGCTGTCGGCCCTTGAGGAGTCATCGCGCGATTCTCGCACATCTGGATCAGAACACGGATCCGGTCGAGGGGCGAGCTGGCGCGCACGTCGGTTCTGATCTCGCTCGTGCGGCGCCGCAATACCGGACCAACCGCATCGCGCCGCCATGGACCCCGCGGGCGGCGTGGAGGGCCGCGTCGCCGCCACCCCCTTCGCCACCATCGGGGTGCCGATGGTCGTCGGCATCGTCGACTCCGTCGGGAAAGGCGACGGACCTGAGGGGTGAATCGAAAAGCGCCCGGCCGCGGGCGGACGGGCGCTACTGGAACCCGGACTGCGAGGGGCAGGGCGTCTACTTACCCTGCCCTTTGAGGATCTTCTGCCACCTGTCACCGAGCTTCTTGAGGATCTTCTCCACCTGCTTGATCTGCTTCTCGGGCGCATCCTTGACGGTGACCGTGCCGGTACCCCGCCAGACGAGCTTCTTCTCCTTGGCGTCGTAGGCGTCGAAGACCAGGGTGCCCTCGGTGTAGTTGATCTCGTTGATCGTGGTCGTGCCCATGCCCATCGGTCGTCCCCAGCCATACCAGCCGCCCCAGTAGCCGCCGTAGCCGAAGCTGGTGGTGTTGTAGCTGGTCCTCTCCTTGCTGGTTCCGTGGCAGGTGACGAAGATGTCGGGGTTCTCGGTGACCTCCTGCAGGCCGCCGGAGGTCAACTTCTCCTTCACCAGGTTAACGATGCGCTCCGCCATCAGCGGGTTCGGGACCTTGCTCTCCTCGAACTGGACGTACTGGAAGGTCTTGGCGCTCTCGAAGTCGAACTCATGCGAGTAATCGATGTTGACCTTCTGCGCCATGGCGGGGGTCGCCGCCAGGGCCACGATGAATGCCGCTCCAAGAAGTTTTCTCATGTCTCTCTCCTTCTGCAATTCGTGCTGGTTATTTTTGGTCTCCGTGTTTGCCGCGGGATCGGACGCCGTTCGAATTAGAGCGCCCGAGCAATTCACACGGGACGAAATTACCAGAGCAAGGCGAAAATTCCCGGCCGGTCAGCGCCTGAGTGAGGAGCCGCGGGTCTGCTGCAGGTAGTCGCGGATCGCCTGCAGGTTGCGCGCCGCACCCGGGTGCCCCGGCATGCCCGCCGCCGCTCGCGCGAGCAGCGCTTCCGCCTCCTCGTAGCGGCCCATCTCGGCCAGCAGCAGGCCCAGCGAGTAGGCCACCTCGTGCCGGTCCGGATCACCGGCGAGGATCGAGCGCAGCAGGGCCTCCGCCTCGTCGTTGCGCCCCTGCGCGTTGAGCACCACCGCGAGGTTGGCCTTGGCCGGATAGAAGAGGTCGTCGATGGCGATGGCCGTCCTGTAGTAACGCTCCGCCGCCCCGGCGTCGCCCAACCGCGCCGCGAGGTTGCCGAGGTTGTGGCCGGCGAAGGCGAAGTCGAGCGAGTGCGCCATGGCCGCACGGTACTCATTCAGGGCGGAGGCCCGCGCCTCGCGCTGGTACGCCTTCAGGAGCCCGTCCGGGGCGTCGGCGAGCAGCACCGCGGCCTGCATACGCACCGCGCGCAAAGGGTCGAGCAGCAGCGGCGCCACCAGCTCGACCAGGTCTCCGGGATCGCCGGCCGCCACGTGGTCGACGGCGGTCAACCGGACGAGCCCGTCGGGGTCGGCGAGGGCGGCCGCAAACGCGCCGGCAACCTCCTCACCCGGATAGCTTTCGAGCAGCGACAGCGCCGTGGCGCGCACCAGGCCGGGATAGAGCTGATCGCCGGCCAACCGCACCAGCTCGGGCAGGGCCTCCGGCCGGCCCGCACGCCCGGCGGCCAGGGTGGTGCCGTAGTGCGGCTTCCTCGCCTGCCCGTACCACTTCGTGAAGGCGTCCACCGACCACTCGAGCTTCTTGTCGTCATGGCAGCCGCCCTGCGAGCAGGCGTTCGGTGTGCCGAGGCGGGCGCTGAGGTCGGGCCGCGGGATGCGCAGCGAGTGGTCGGCGCGCTCGTCGATCACCATGTAGGCGCGCTCCGGCATGTGGCAGGACACACACAACGCCCCGTCCGACGGACGACCCTCGTGGACCTTCTTGTGGAAGTGGTGCTCCGAGGTGTCGTAGACGTCTGCGCGGTGGCACTGCGAGCACAGCTCATTGCCCTCGAGCTTGAGCTTCAGGCTGTGGACGTCGTGGCAGTCCGAGCAGCGCACCTCGTTGGCGTACATCTTCGACTGGGTGAAGGAGCCCCAGACGTAGACCTCGTCGAGGATCTGCCCGTCGGCGTGGTAGAGGTGCTCCTCGAGGAGCGCCGGCCGCAGATAGTCGAGGAGTGCCGCCCCGGAGTGGTCGTAGTCGCCGAGCTCCGAGCGGCGCGAGTGGCAGGGCGCGCACAGCTCCACCTGCCGCTCCGAGCTGATGCCGCCGGTGGCCACCACCAGGCCGTAGTCGTCGATGGGCGGCCGCGCCATGGGCTCGATTCCGGCCCACGCCACGTGCCGGGAGCCCGGCCCGTGGCAGGCCTCGCAGCTGACGTCGATCTCCGACCAGGTGGTGGAGTAGCTCTCGGACTCGGGGTCGTAGTTCTTCTGCAGATCGGTGGAGTGGCACTCGGCGCACATGCCGTTCCAGTTCTGGGCCGCGCGGGTCCAGTGCAGCCAGTCGTCGGGCGGGATCACCTGCTTCGGGTAGAGGTCGAACCACTCACCCCGGTCGCAGTCCCAGGCGATGGAGAGGCACTGCAGGCGACCGCCGGGAAAGGGCACCAGGTACTGCTGCAGGGGGTCGTGGCCGAAGACGTGGGTGATCTCGAAGTCGGCGAGCTCGCCATCGGGCCCCTCCGTGGTGACGAAAAACCGCCCGTCGCGCCGGAAGAAGCGCGAGGTGATCCCCTTGGAGGTGAAGACCGCATTGTCGAAGTCGCCGAGCACGGTTTCATCTGTGGCCGCGTCCATGGCGAGGTCGTGGTCCGAGCCCCGCCAGCTCGCGGATGCCTGCTCGTGGCACGGCTGACACACCTCGCGACCGACGAAGCCCGCAGGCGCCGGGCCAGCCGCGTCGTCGCCGGCGAGCCCGCGGCGCAACAGCCACGTCGGCACGCTGAGGACGATGACAGCGGTCGCCACCACCCCCACCGTCCGCCAGCGCTCGAGCGGGTCCCGCCTCACGAACGGGTCACCTGATCGTCGGCGAACACGCGGCGGCGGATCGGCGCACCGAGGTCGACCTTGACGATGCGGTTCTCGATGCGCACCGGAAATACGTCGAGCGGCCGCGGCGCCGGCGGCCCGAGCACCTCGCCCCGGATGTCGAAGCTGGAGGCGTGGCACGGGCACACGAAACGGTTCTCTGCCGCCACCCACGGCACCGTGCACCCGAGATGGGTGCACTCCCGGTTGAGGGCGAGGAAACCCCCGTCCTCGAGCCGCGCGAGGTAGAACCTGCCCCCCGGAAACGGCGTCACCGTGCCCGGCTCGAAGCGCTCCACCGGACCCGCAACGAAGATCGTGTCACTGCCGGACAACGACGCCCTCGGCCGCGGCTTGAAAAACGCGACGACGATCCACGCCGCCTCGGCCAGCGCCACCCCGCCGAGCAGCAGCCACAACCGCCCCACAAATCTCCGCCGCGAGGGAGCCGGCGTCACGTCGTTCACCCTGAACCTCGCAGCGAAGGCCAACCGAAAAACGAACGCAAAGGCGCAAAGACGCAAAGGCGCAAAGTCCTTGTTTGACCCGAAAACTGCTCGGATTTGGAGGCTCTCCTTTGCGTCTTGGCGCCTTCGCGTCTTTGCGTTGTGTCCGAAAAGCAACGACTCATTGACTCACCTCCACGGCCAGGTGAGGGCCATGCCGGGGCCCCGGAACCAGACCCCGACCGCGGTCAGCACGACCCACGCGGCGAAGAAGAGGACGAAGATCGCCTGCACGAGCTCCGACGTCGCAGTGCGGAACCTCGTCCTCACCCACCACCGGAAAACGACCACCAGAGCCCCCAACAGGATTATCGGAACCAGGCCGCGGCCGACCGGTGACGGCAGCCCGGCGCCGGGCAGCAGCAGAAACGCATCGACGACGATCAGGACCGCGGTCACCGACGCGCCGGTGAGGGCGGCGATGCCGGCGGTCCGCCTTCCGGTTGCGGACAGGAACCAGGGCCCGCTCATCTCCGGTTCGTAGCGCAGGTACGGCAGCGCCAGTAGGGCGAGCACTGCGGTGAGAGGGATGACGACCGCCGCGAACAGGGGGTGGAAGTGAAGCTGCAGCTCTTGGAAGCCCACGAAGTACCACGGCGCCTTGGCCGGGTTCGGGCTCATGCCGGGGTTCGCCGCGGCCGCCAGGGGGGCGTCCACCAGCGCCGCCAGGACGCACACCACGGCGAGCAGGGCCAGCCCCGCAGCGAGCTCGCGCAGCAGCAGCTCGGGGAGGGTCGAGACGTGCTCGGGCTCGGCCGTGGCCGCCTCCTCCGCCGGCCGCGGATCGACGACACCGCCGGCCTTGCGCACGCGCCAGAAGTGGAACCCCATCCCGAGCACCAGCATCACCGGCAGCAGCGTGGTGTGGAAGCTGTAGAAGAGGACCAGGGTCGCGGAACCGATCTCGGCGCCGCCGCGTGCGACCTGCTGCAGCCAGCCGCCGATCCCGGGCACGTACGCCAGCATGCCGGTGCAGATCGTCACCGCCCAGTAGGCGAGCTGGTCCCAGGGCAGCAGATAGCCGGTGAAGTTGGCGGCCAGGATGCCGGCGAGCAGGGCGAGACCGATGACCCAGTTGAACTGCCGCGGGCCGTGAATACCGCCGGTGAAGAGGACCCGGAGCAGGTGGGCGAGCACCACCGCCGCCAGGATGTTGGCGCTCCAGTGGTGCAGGTTGCGCACGAAACCGCCGAACAACGTTTCGTTGTGAAGCTCCACCACCGACTGGTAGGCGCGCTCCGGGGACGGCTCGTAGGCCAGCATCAGCAGCGCGCCGGTCGCGATCAGCAGGGCGATCAGGGTCAGCGAGCTGCCGCCGAGACCGAAGGTGTGCGGGTAGGAGAGGGTGGTCCGCCGTACCCGCACCGGCCGCAGATGAAGGACGAAGAAATCGAGGATCGCCCGCCGCCGCTCCTTCTCCGTTCGGCGCACGATCGGTTGCGGGAAGACCGAACGCCAGATCCGCGGCAGCGGCGATTCGCCTTTCCCGGAGTCCAGCGCGAAGTTCGGCATCGACGCGAAGCTAGCGCGGCCCGGGACGTCGTGCAAGGCTGTGAGATCTCAGATACTGGAGGTTCGATGTTGGCACAGGCCAGCCCGCGGAATTCGGGCCGCGGGGGTTCGCCTGCTACAATTCCTTCTCCACACGGAGATCTCGACCGCCGCCGCCAATGGCGGCTGGCCGCGCCCACGCGCGGAGGGGCGGATGGACAAGGACCTTTCATCCGGAACCGACTCGACCGACGGCGGCCTGGAGCCGACCGAGATTCTCGACCGCGCCGCCGGAAACGAGGGAGCCACAGACTGGGTCGACCCGCACCGGCGCATGGAAACATCGCCGAGCGGCCACCGCTACGTCATCGGCGAGCCTCTCGGCGAAGGCGGCATGGCGGTGGTCTACCACGCGACCGACGTCCAGCTGCAACGGTCGGTGGCGCTCAAGCGGCTGCGCAGCGACCTCCGGCACCGGGATGAGCTCCGGCAGCGCTTCTTCGACGAGGCCGAGATCCTGGCCAGCCTCGACCACCCGGGAACGACCTCGGTCTTCGAGGCCGGGCTGCTGCCCGACGGCGACAGCTACTACGCCATGAAAAAGGTGCAGGGAAAGACCCTGCGCGAGATGATGGACGAACGGACACCGCAGGACCCCGAGGACCGGAGCCACCGCGCTCGGTTTCTGGGTCTGTTCAGCCGCATCTGCGAGACCGTTGCCGCCGCCCACCAGCAGGGGATCATCCACCGCGATCTGAAGCCCGAGAACATCATGGTCGACGACCTCGGCGTGGTCTACGTGATGGACTGGGGCCTCGCGAAACGACTGGTTGAGGACGACGACGGCGGCCAGTCGGATTCGCAGCGGACCCGCATGGGAGCGATCATGGGCACGCCCGCCTACATGTCTCCCGAGCAGGCGTCCGGGCAGGCCGCTCGGTCGGATCGCCAGACCGACGTCTTCTCCCTGGGCGTGATGCTCTACGAAATTCTGACCGGCGCCAATCCCTTCCACGGCAAGACTGCTGTGGAGTCCATGAAGGGCGTGCTGTACCACGATCCGGACTCTCCCAGGAAGAGCAACCGCCGCGTGGACCGCACGATCTCCGCCATCACAATGAAGGCGCTGGCAAAAGACCCGTACAAGCGCTACCGCTCGGCGGCAGAGCTTGCCGACGACATTCGGCGCTACCGCGAATACCGCGCGGTGTCGGCCATCGAACCGACACGGGTCGAGAGGATGGGCAACTGGACCCGGCGCCGGCCCCGGTTGGCGACGGCCCTCGGCACGTTGGCCGCGGTCGTGGTGGTCGGCATCGTGGCAGCCGCCGTCCAGGCCTCGATCGAGAATGCCAAGGTGGCGAAGGGGTACCGCTACATCGACACGTTCGAGGCACGACTCGCCGAGATCGATCGCGAGATCCGGGCGCTCGCGCAGCGTCAGGGAGCGCCGGGGTCCGCGTCGGAGCGAACCGCCATCGATAACCGGCTGGCTGCGCTGCAGGCCGAGCTCGAGGTCACCGAGGAAGACCGCAAGGCCATCGGCCTCGCGATCACCGGCTTCACGATCCTGTCCCCGGAGGAGCGCGCGCGGGCGATCGTGCGAGAGTCGATCTGGAAGGACATCGAGGACAACATGGGCGGCGGCGATCTGTACCGTGCCCGCGCGCACCTCCGGTCGGCTCTCGGTTACTACGCCGAGGGGAACATCCTCGGCTTTTCCGAAAACGAACGACGGCGGCTCGAAGCGACTCTCGAGGACGTCGACCGACGCTTGGCGGCGCGCGACGTCGAAGCCGCGACCGCGGGAGGGACTCCGTGACCACGAAACCACGACACTCGAACCGAACCCCGACCGCCGCTGTTCCGCTGTGGGTGGCCCTCGCGGCCTTCGGCTGCGGCGGCGCTGACCAGGCCGGACCGAGCCAGCCGATCCTCGCCGCCGACGCGGTGGTGCTGCCGATGGCGCCGACCATGGCCGAGCTCGCCAACACGACCTATGGCGGCATCCTCGAGCAGCCGGTGACTCTGACGGCAGGCAGGTGGGAGGGGGAGCCGTTCGTCGAGGGCGGCAGCGCGCGCCCGAGCGTCGGTCTGGTGGACCATTTCTCGCTCCAGGGTGACCTCGACGGCGACGGCGCGCTCGAGACGGCAGCGCTGCTGTGGTCGAGCGCCGGGAACTCGGGCACCCGCAACTACCTCGCGGTCGTCGAACGGACCACCGCGGGCCTCGCCAATCCGGCCACCGCTCTGATCGGCGACAGGGTGCAGGTGAAGTCCGGCCGCATCGAAGAAGGACAGATCGCGCTCGACGTGGTCCGCCACGGTCCGCAGGACGCCGCCTGTTGTCCGACCGAACGAGCTGTCGTCCGTTGGGACCTGCAAGGCGGCCGTCTCGCCGTGACCTCGGACGAGACGGTGGGCCGGCTGTCGCCGGCCGACATCGAAGGGCCGACGTGGAGATTGCTGACCCTGGGCTGGAATCAGCCGGTGCCCGAGGACGTGGAGATCACCCTGGTGACCGCGGACGGCACGGTCTCCGGCAGCGCGGGCTGCAACCGCTACACGGGCGGCCTCGCCGGCGGCGGGCCCGGGGGCCTCGTAATCTCGGGGATCGCTGCCACGAAACGGGCCTGTCCAGATCCCATCATGGCCCTGGAGGACCGCTTCCTCGAGGCTCTGGACGGCGCCTCCGAGTTCGACTTCCTTGCCGGACGCCTGGCACTGACCTGCTCGGTTGACGGCGGGATGACGACCCTGATCTTCGAAGCGTTGCCCGCCATGGAATGAGCGACACTCCCCCGTCTTCGTCCCCGTTTCGAGAACGGGAACCGGCTCGGGCAGCCGCCCGGGAACGGAGGCGAAGACGGCGACTCAGACGAACCAGGTCGTCACGTCCTCGAGGCTCTTCTTCGATATCGCGGGCACCGTGCAGCCGGGAGCCGGGTAGCCAACCGGAAAGAGAATGTAAGGACGCTCGCTGTCGGGCCGGTCGAGAATCCGGCTCAGGAAGCGCATCGGCTGCGGCGTGTGGGTCAGCGTCGCCAGCCCCATGTGGTGGAGTGCGGCGATGAAGAACCCGCACGCGATGCCGACGCTCTCGTTGACGTAGTAGTTGACCGTTTTGGTGCCGTCCTCGGCGGTCGTCGAGATCTGCTTGAACGCCGCCACCAGCCACGGTGCGGTCTCGAGATAGAGCTTGTCCGAGGTGGTTCCGAGCGGGGCGAGCGCCCGCAGCCACTCGTCGGTAGCGCGTCCTCCCTCGTAGAACTCCCGCTCCTCGGCCTCGGCGGCGGTGCGAATCTCGGCCTTGACGGCCGGGTCGGAAACTGCCGTGAAGTGCCAGGGTTGGCGGTTGGCTCCCGACGGCGCGTGGTTGGCTGCGGCAATCGCGAGCTCGATGAGATCGCGCGGCACCGGATCAGCCGCGAACTGGCGCACCGAGCGGCGACGTGCACAGAGGTCGGTGAAGGCAACCGCACGGACGTGCATCTCCTCCTCCCCCAGGCGCCGGAAGTCGAGCGGCACGGAGCGGTACGTCTTGCGGCTCATGGACGCCAGCATACCCGGTCCGACCGCCCGTGCTAGGATGCGACCAACTCGCGATCGAAAGGACGACCCGATGCGATTCGTAGTTCATTTGCTGGTGATCGCTCTCGCGCTGTGGGTGACGGCCGCCATCCTCCCGGGCATCGGCTTCACATCGACGACAGCGCTCGCGGTCGCCGCCGTCGTGCTCGGGCTCGTCAACGCCCTCGTTCGCCCGGTGCTCACCATCCTGACCCTGCCGATCACCATCCTCACCCTCGGGCTCTTCTATCTGCTGGTCAACGGCCTCGTCTTCTACCTGGCGTCGTTGATCGTGCCCGGCTTCGAGGTCTCGAGCTACTGGTGGGCCGTGCTCGGCGCCACCATCGTCAGCCTGATCTCGTGGTTCGTGGGGTCTTTCGACTCCAGGGACTGATCCGACACGGTGCCGCGGATGCTGCGAGCCTGGCCGTATTGTGGTCGCAATGGGGCTGTGGCAGACTCCCGATATCCACAACCACGGCGATGACGACTCCCGCAGTTCGGTCGTTCGCCATCACGGAGGTCAGTTCGAGCGTGAATGGCTCGCTGGTTCAAGGGGGACGCATGAATCTGGCTGCCAGGAACCGTCTGCTCGCCGTGCTCGTCGCGCTCACCGTATCGGGTTGTGCCTCTTCGAGCTCCTCCGAGCCGAGCTTCCAACCGGGAACGATCGACAACTCGAAGCACGTGCGCAAGGTCGACCAGTTCGTCGTCATCGTCGACGGCTCCCTGTCCATGGCCGACCCCAGCCGCGGCCAGGCCAAGAGCGAGATCGCGCAGCGGCTGCTCACGAGCCTCAACCAGACGATCCCCGATCTCGAATACGACGCCGGTCTGCGAACCTTCGGACGAGGCCTGTGCGGCAGCACGGGGCCGACGGTGTCAATCATCGATCTTGGCACCTACATCGACGCCACCTACCGCGACGGGATCGGCCGCTACCGTTGCCTCAACGGCCACTCTCCGCTGAATCGTGCGATGGCGGCCGCGGGATCGGATCTCGTGCGACGCGACGCCCCGACGGCGGTGATCGTCGTCAGCGACGGCCTGCACATGGGACGCAAGGAGGTCGAGGCGGCGGCGGCGCTGCGCAGAAGCTTCCGCGCCGACTTCGACATCCACGCCATCCACGTCGGCAACCAGCACCAAGGGCGGGTGCTGCTGGATCGGGTTGTCGAATCCGGGGGCGAGGGCAGGATCGTCGCCGCCCGCGACCTGACCACCGCGGAAGCGATGCGCGACTTCGTCATCGCGGTGCTGCTGTGGCCCGATGCGGATGGCGACGGCGTCCCGGATCACCTCGACACGTGCCCGGCAACCCCGGCAGGTGTCGCGGTCGATGCCGACGGCTGTCCCCTCGACTCGGATGGCGACGGGGTTCCGGATCAACTCGACATCTGTCCCGGCACGCCGGCCGGCACCGCCGTCGACGCCCGCGGCTGTCAGCCGGACTCCGACCTCGACGGCGTTGCCGACGGCGCGGTGAGCGGCTGAGCCCCCGGCGTGGCCGCCACCGGATCGGGTCCGACGTTCCGACCCGCCCCGCTGCTGGCCCTCGCGCTGTGTGCCGTCGCCCCGGTCGCTGCGGCCCTGGAGTCGGGAGGCCTGCCGCCGCGGCGCCACGGAATACGGAAAACTTTCATGCCACACGCCCCGGGAAGAGAGTGCGCCCCGTCACACAAATCCCCCATCGGGTTGTGCGAGACTCACCTCCAAAGACGGATCTACCGTGACGAAACTCACTGAACCACCAGCCCGTTCGCGCCGGGTGCACAGCGACGGGCCGCGAGGCGTGCGCCAGAAAGGGAGGAGTTTTCGAGAGAATAGCTTGACAGGCGGGTATTGAATCCATAACTTGAACCCAAATACTTGATGGAGGGCACATCATGTCAAAGAGGAAGATCGGTTTTCTGGTGCTCGCGGTCATGGTGGTCGGCGCGCTGCTGCCGGCACTTCTCGCACCCGGCCTGGTGGAGGCGTCGGACACCTACCACGTCGGATGGATGGTCTACACCCCGAACCATCCCAACGGTTGCGCTCCGCTACCGTATGACTGTTACGTGGTGTTCGTCTACCCGGAGAGCCCCTGACCGGGAGCCGTCTCCCGAGGTCTGACGGTCTCGGTCCGTGGGATCGAAACGCCTGATTCAGAATGCGCTCGGGGTGGGCGCCGTTGGTGGATTGTTCTACGCGAGCGTGCTGGCGGCTCCGGCCGACACCGCGCTTGACGCGATCCGCGCGCAGCCCCTGAGCCTCGAGCAGCCGGCCTACATGCTGGTGGACGCCGTCATCCGCGGCGATCGCCTGTTACTCCCGGACTACGTTCGAGGCCTGCGCGAGGTCGATTTGCGGACCGGCAAGGATCTGCGGTCGGGATCGATCCTCCCCATGGGCACCCAGCGCGGCGAGGTCACCGGTCCGCAGCATCTTGGCTGCGGATCGGGGCGGTGCGTCGTGTTCGGCGACCGCTACTTCTGGGTCTTCTATGACACCAAGTGGAAGTTCCTGCACGAGTATCCGGGCTTTACGAACACCGCCAGCGGCCAGCCGCTGGTCTTCGAGGACCGGATCATCGTCTACGGCGTCGCCAGGTCCGAGGCCTCGGCGAGCGGGACCTCCTATTTGTACGTTCAGTACGACGACGGCGACGTGGTACCGCTGCAGGAGTTCCCGAGCAACATGCCGTTCCTGGAGGTGGTCAAGCACATCCAGTTCCAGGGCATCATCACGGGCGGGCTGACGGCACTCCCCGACGGCGGTTGGGTCTTCGTCGATCCCCGCAGCTACTCGGTCTACGTCTTCGACAATCGCGACCGCCTGCGCAAGGCGTGGCGCGGCACCAACCCTCGTTATCGAGTCCCCAACTGGACCGCATCGCCGGAGACACACGATGACTCCGATCGCGAGAACTACGCTCGCTGGCAACTCGCCCAGGCACTCGTCAAACGGCCGGTTCTGGTCGGTGACGATCTGTTGGCCATCGTGGTCGGGCTGCCCAACGGAGCACTCCGGCAGCGCCACGAGCTCGACCTCTACCGCCTCAGCGGCGAACCGGTGGCCGTCGGCCTTCCGATCGAGGGCGTCGAGGCCAGCCGGCTGGTCGCCGCCGACGCCGACGACGACCGTTTGGTCCTCGTCGGCCAGGCAACCTGGGAGCCGTCGGCGCCGACCACGGTGTGGCAGGTCGAGCTGCCGGCGGTGGAGGGAACCTGATTCCGGGAATTCGGAGTTGATCATGCGACGGTCCACATTGGTTCTCATCACGGCGATGGCGGTCGCGGCGGGTGCAACCGGCGCCGAGCCTTCGGTCGTCTTCAGCGACGGCGCCCCTGCCGCGGACGCAGTGACAGCTACCGACGGCCGCGGAGCGACCTGGGCCCGATTGGGATTCGGCGCACCTGTGCCGACCACGACGACGGTCGACGGCAGCCTGCGGCTGCCGGCACTGACCGTCGCCAAGCTCGTCGTCCTCGACCGCTCCACCGGTGAGGTTGTTGCGGGCGGTTCTCTGCTGTGGGCCGACCCTGACGCCCCGGCGATGCTGGTGCGGTCGCAATGGACGAGCGACGCCGGCCACCTCGACCTCGTGTGTCGGGGCGGTGAGCGGGTCACCATCTCCGCTCCCGGCTACGCGCCGGCAGCCTCGCGGCTCCAGGCTGACGGGCGGCGGCACGCCGTCAACCTGGAGCCTCTGGGATCGCTCACCCTCAGGCTCGAGCCCGCCGTCGAGGCTGAGGCGTGGTTGGCCCGCAGCGACGAGGTCAACGTCACCACCCTGTTCATGAACGTGGCCGAAAAGCACGCGATCGCAGGCGACGGCGTCCTGCGCGTCGAGGATCTCGAGCGCGAAGCGGCCTACGTCGGCGTGGTCGTGCCTCCCGGCCGGGCCCCGGTGGTCGGCAGCTTCCAGGGTCTGCCACTCGACCTCGAGCTGCCGCTCGACGACGGTCTCGGAGTCTCGGGAGTGGTGCGCGACGACCGCGGTGCACCGCTCGCCGGCGCCCGCATCGAAACTCAGGGCAAGATTGCCGAGCTCGACAGCTTCCGATACCGGCAACGCGCGGTGACCTCACAGGACGGATTGTTCACGGTCGGGGGACTGCTGGCCGGCCTGGTGAGGGTGCGGGCATGCGCCGAGGGCCGCGCGTGCTCGGAGACCACGGTGGAGGTCGGCGACGCAACGGCTCCCGAGCCGATCGAGCTCACGCTGGTGCCGGGGCGCAATCTCACGCTGCAGGTCCAGAACGAGATCGGCGAGCGCATCCCGGAGGCGATCCTCTACTTCAACGACCGCGTCTACCAGACCGACACCGCCGGCCAGGTCGGGATCGAGGGCCTCGTCAACCGCGAGACGGTCGCGGTCCAGATCTTCGGCGGCGGTTTCGGAATGTGGGAGGGCAGCTTCACCGCCGATCGCGACCTGGTGGTGATCATGGTTCCGGGCGGTGCCGCCATCGAGCAGCAGGTGCTGGTGGCGCGGCGGTACGAGGCCGACGAGGTCACCGTTCGCTGGCAGGCCTACCACCCCAACGGGCGCGAGGGCAAGTCCGGCAACGGCCGGTGGGATGCCGAAAACGCAATCGCCCGCGCATCGGGGCTCGAGGCCGGCAGCTACGACCTGGCGGTGCGGCTCCCCGGCATGGCCACGCTGCGATCGGAGAAGATCGAGGTCGCACTCGGCGAGCAGGCAGTGCTGGCGCCGGCGGTGCCCGACTACGGTCTCGCCATCGCCGGCAGGGTGCTGGACGCGGAGACCCTGCAGCCGGTGCCCGGGGCGCAGGTCAGCTGCGAGCCCGGTTCCCCCGCGGTCTTCCGCGCACCGCACAAGGTGGAGAGCGTACCCTCGGCGGCCACCGACAGCGACGGCGTTTTCCTGCTCGAAGGCCTCGATCCGGGCCAGTGCCGGGCCATCGTTCGCGCGTCCGGGTACGCGACCTGGCGTCTCGATGGCGCCGAGCCCGACGAGACCGGGTACGACATTGGCGACATCGAGCTCGACGCAGGCATGACCATCATCGGGCGGGTCATCGATCGCGGCAGCCGGCCAATCACGGGCGCGGTCGTAGAGGTCCGAGAGGACGCCCCGTTCGCCTACTTCTCCGAGACCGCCGTGCGGACCGACCACGACGGATACTTCCGGGCCGAGCGGCTGCCGGTCGGGCGCTGGAAGGTGACCGCCGAGCACGGCCAGGAGACGGCCCGCGACACTGTCGAAGGCGGCCCCCGCGACACAGTCGAGGTCGAGTTGAAGCTCGGCGGGATCCGGATCGAGGGCGAGGTCTGGCTCGGCGACCGCCGCGCCATGGGCGGCACCCTGGTGCTGACCAACAACCAGAGCCAGCCCGGAGGCGTGGTGGTCATGATGCAGCGGGTGACCGACGACCGGCAGTTCTTCGGCGTCGATGAGCAGCCCCTGAAGTTCACGGTCAACTCGCAGGGCCTCTTCGCCGGGTCCGGGCTCGCCCCGGGCCGCTACTTCGCGTCCTACACCTCGCTCGATCCCGGCGCAGCGCCGGTCAGCAAGGTGATCGACGTTCCCTACGTGGAAACCTACCAGTGTGCGATCCAGTACGCCGACGCGACCGTGAACGGCATCGTCCTCGACACCGACGGGTTGCCGGTCGCCGGCGCCTCGGTCACCGCCAGCGCCGGTGACGGGATCCAGGAGCTGACCGCCTACACCGACGCCGAGGGACAATTCATCGTCCAGGGCCTCGAGCCCGGTACCGCTGTTTTGACGGCGGACCACACCGAGTACTCGCCGTCGGTGCCGGCGGAGCTGTCGTTGCGGGACGGCAGCGCCGAAGGGCCCGTGGTCCTCGAGCTGCAGCCGCCCGACGGCGCCAGCGTCATGCTCGCGGTCAACGCGGCTGCCGGTTCGGCCGGCGGGGCGCCGGTCTACCTGGTCGGCCCTCAGACCTCCACCGGCTTCACCGACAGCGGCGGGCTCGCCACCTTCTCCGGCATCACGGCGGGCTCCTACCGGCCGTGCGGTTTCGCCTACGGCGGCGCCACCGGATGCGGCCAGGCGCTGATGGTGGACGACGGCGAGCGGGTCCAGGCCAACCTCGATCTCGGTGTCGGCGGCTACGTCGACGTCTATCTCGGAAGTGCGAAGGGCCTGGCGGCGCCCACCGCGGCGAAGAACCGGCGCGGCCCCGATGTCCGTGTGATGACCACTGACGGCGTCGACCTCTCGAGCCTGCTGTTCATGGCCAGCCCGCCCCAACCCACCTCGGGAGGAGTGCGGATCGGTCCGCTGCAGGCCGACGACTACATCATCGCCGTGACCACCGAAAGCGGTTCGCGCCAGGGCCAGATCAGGGTCGAGGAAGGGGTTCCGGTCGAGCTCGAGCTGCACTGACGCGACGCCGCCGGTGCCGCAGCGTGAGGCCGAGGCAGCTCCGAGGACGAGCCTGCTAGCCCGCATATCTCACCGGGTTTCGTCGCGAAGTCGCCCAGGTGCTTCCGCTCAACAAGGTGGTCCGGCTGTACCAGGCGGAGAGCAAGCTCGAGACCATGATGATGATGGAGCTCGCGAAGGACATCCCGCTCGCGAGGCAGGTCGCGTCACCGACACGAAACCAGGCGGGCCACGGCCCCGCCTTTTCTTCGTCGCGATCCCTCGCAGTGGATCTCAGGCCGCGAACGACTCGACCGCGAGGCTCTCGTTGTCGAACAACTCGAACACGCCGACCAGCTGGGCCATCGTCAGCAGCTTGCGCGCCTTGATGTTGACGTTGACCAGCTTGATCTCCGCCTGATGCGAGCTCGCCGTCACCTTCGAGCGGATGAGCTCGCCGAGTCCCGACGAGTCGATGGTGGTGATGGCGCCCAGGTTGAGGAGGATCTTCTTCTCGCCCTTCTCCAGCTCCCCGACCAGAGCGTCGCGCAGGACCACGTCCCCTTTTCCGATCGTGAGCTTACCGTCGAGATCGAGAATCGTCACGTCACCGACACTGCGCTTGGTCACTTCCATGATGCTCCCTCTCAGCCCGACGCGCTGCCGAGCGTGGAAATTCGCGACATTATCGCATGATCGTTCCGGATCCTGCAGGTCAGGCCTCATCGGCTCGCTTCCGCACCGCCTCCGCCAGCTCGTCCACCACCGTCTCGTCCGACAACGGCACGCCCGAACGGTAGGCCGCCCGCGCGATGACGTGGGAGGCAATCGGCGCCGTGAGGAGCAGGAAGACGACGACCACCACCACCCGTCCCGTGATCGCAACGTCTCCGAAGGACAGAGCGACCGCAGTGAGGACGAGAACCGCGCCGAGAGTGCCCGCCTTCGACGACGCGTGCATCCGGGTGAGGAAGTCCGGCATCCGCAGCAGGCCGAGGCCGGCAACCGCCATCAGCACGATTCCGAGGGCCGCGATCGACACCACCACGGCCGTCACTGCGAACCCCTCCGTTCGAGATAGCGGGCGAACGCCACCGTGCCGACGAAGGTGATCAGCGCGAGCACCATGGCGACGTCGAGGAACACCGGGTTGTGGGTCGCGATCGCCCACACCCCCGCCACCGCAACCGCCACCGCGGTCATGAAGTCGAGGGCAACCACCCGATCGGGCAGGCTCGGCCCACGGATCAAGCGTACGAATCCGAGCAGGAGGGGGAGCCCGAGGGCCGCCAGAAGCACCTCCGAAGCGCTCATCGCAGCAACTCCAGCACGCGGCGTTCGAAGCCCTCCTTGATGTCGGCCCGCAGTTGATCCGGGTCTTCGACGAACATGGCGTGGACGTAGAGAAAGCGGCGATCCGGCGACACGTCGAGGCTGAGGCTGCCGGGCGTCAGGGTCACGAGATTGGCGAGCAGCGTGATCTCGACGTCGGAGTCCAGCTCCAGCGGCACCGCCACCACCCCGGGCCGGCGGTTGGGCTTGGGGGTGAGGACGTCCCAGGCGACCCGGAGGTTGGCGAGCACCAGCTCGTACACGAAGAAGGCGACAAAGCGCAGCGCCTCGAAGAGCTTGCCGAAATAACGCGAGGGTCCGAGGACCGGACTCGCGATCCACAACACGATGTAGCCGACGACGAACCCGGTCATCAGGTGGGCGGGGGCAATGGATCCGACCATCGCGGCCCATAACAGCGCCAACAGCAGGTTGAGAAGGAAGACCGTCACGGCCCACCTCGCAGCCCGGCCACCGCCCGATAGGCCTCCAGATCTAGGAGCTCGGCCGCCGCACGGTCGGCGACCGCGAAGAGCGGCTGCGGCAGGAGACCGATGGCAACGGTCATCGCAGCGAGGACCACAACCGGCGCCACCATCAGCCAGATGCCGCGGCGCTCTCCCGGGATTGTCTCGGTCTGCGGGGGATCCTTCCAGAAGGCTTCGTTCCAGATCTTGGTCATGCTGATGAGTGTCAGCAGGCCGGCGGCAAGCGCGGCAGCCACCGCGACCCACGCTGCAGCCCCGACCGCGGCCTGGATCACGGCGAGCTTGGCCCAGAAGCCGGAAAGCGGTGGAATTCCGGCCAGGCTGGCGGCGGGGATCAGAAACAGAGCCGCGAGCCACGGTGTGGACGAGGCCAATCCACCGAGCGCCCCCAGGTCTTCGGTGCCGCGCAAACGCCGGATCACGCCCGCCACCAGGAACAGATTGGTCTTCACCAGGATGTGGTGGGCAATGTAAAAGACCGCAGCTGCCAGGGCCAGCCGTCGCACCGACGGATCGTCAGCCGACAGCAGCGCGAGGCCGAGCACCATGTAGCCGATCTGGCTGATGATGTGGAAGGACAGAATCCGCCGCACGTGAAACTGAGCGACCGCACCGAGCACGCCGCTGAGCATGGTCAGGATCGCGATCCCGACCAGCCCCACGAACACCCAGTGCAAATCGACGAAGACCACCGAGAAGACGCGGATCAGAGCATACACACCGACCTTGGTCAGGAGGCCGGCGAACAGCGCGGACACCGCCGCCGGCGGCGTGTGGTAGGAGGCTGGAAGCCAGAAATAGAGCGGAAAGAGCGCCGCCTTGATTCCGAAAGCCACCAAGAACAGTCCGGCCAGCGCCGCCGTCAGCTCCGGGCGCTGCTCGGCAGCCACCGGGATGCGCACCGCCAGTTCCGCAAGATTGAGAGTCGAAGTCGCTCCATAGACGATGCCGACTCCGGCCAAGAACAGCGCCGATGAGAACAGGTTGAGGGTGACGTACTTAAGACCGCCCTCTTTCTGGCGGCGGTCGCCACCGACCACCATGAGCACGAAGGAGGCCATCAGCATGACCTCGAAGCAGACGTAGAGGTTGAAGAGATCGGCCGTCAAAAAGGCGCCGTTGACCCCGGCCAACAGCACCATCAGAAGACCAAAGTACGCCATGTCGAGCCGCACCTCGTCGATCTCGGCCAACGAGTAGACGGCCACCGCCACTCCCACCAGCGAGGCGAGCAGCACCATCACCACCGCCAGGGTGTCCGCAACCAGCGTGATGGCAAATCGGGCCGGCCAGCTGCCGACCTGCAGCGCCTGCGGACCCGAGCTCCAGACCGTCGCGAACAGGCCGACCGCGCACAGCAGCAGCCCGGCCGCCCCCACGAGACCGGCCGCTCGCTGCGCGGAGGGCGACCGGAAGCCGAGCATGGCCAGGGCCGCCGCCGCCAGGGGCACCACGATCGGCGCGGTGATCAGCAGGCCGGTCATTCCGTGGCCCTCATGCGGTCGACGTCATCCGTCCCGGTGCGGTCGATCACCCGGTGCACCAGCACGGCGGCGAACGACACAACCGCGAATCCGATCACGATCGCGGTGAGGACCAGCGCCTGCGGCAACGGGTCCGCCACCGCCGCGGGCGTGGTATGGAATCCGTGCTCGATGATCGGCGGGCGCCCCCGGACGAGGCCGCCGACGGTGAAGATCAGGAGGTTGGCCGCATGGCCGAGGAGTACGAGCCCGAAAACCAGCCGCACCACGTTGCGGCGCAGCATGAGATAGACGCCGGCGGTATACAGCAGCCCGACCACCATCGCCAAAACCAAGCCCATCAGGCCGCCTCCTCGTCGAGGGTGAAGAGGATCGTCAGGGCCGCACCGATCACCAGCAGGAACACCCCGAGATCGAAGAGCAGAGGCGTTCCGAGCTTGCCGATGCCCGGAAGCGAACGCTCCAGCCACAGCCCCGTCAGCAGGGCCCGACCGTCGATCCAGGCAGTGGTCCCGCCCGCGAGTGCCACCAGCAGGCCGCAGCCGGCCAGTCCGCGAGGATCGACCCGCAGCAGCCGACGCGCCCTCTCCACACCGCAGGCGAGCTGGTAGATGGCCACTCCTCCGGCCGCCAGGAGGCCGCCGATGAAGCCACCGCCGGGATCGTTGTGGCCGCGGAGGAGCACGAAGACTGCCAGTACCAACATCAGGACCAACAGCAGGCGGGCGGCGGTGCGGAGGATCAGGGAGTCGCTCATGTCTTCCGCCTCATCCCGAAGCGCCATCCAATGAGAGCGGCCACGCCGAAGGCCGCCACCGCCACCACCGTGATCTCGCCGAGAGTGTCGAGGGCGCGGAAATCCACGAGGATCACGTTGACCACGTTGCGGCCCTTGGCATCGGGGACGCTCGCGTCGAGATAAAAACGTGATGCCGCGGGGTCGAGTTCGACGCCAAACGAGGCTAGGACCAACAGGGACATGGACAGGCCCAACGAGCCCGCCACCGCGAGGTCGCGGAGCCGCTGCGCGACACCGCTGCGGCGGGCGGCCTCCGGCAGGCGCACGAACACCAGCACCAGCACGATCACCGACAGAATCTCCACCATGACCTGCGTCAGCGCCAGATCGGGTGCCGAGTAGATGGCGAAGACCAGGGCCATCGCGAGGCCGGTGACGCCGAGGGCGGCGACGCTCGCGAGGCGCGACCGCAACAACACTGCCACCACCGCGCTGACGCCCAGCAGGACGGTGAGCACGAGATCGAAGATCTCGAGCGTCACTCCCGGCAGGGCCCCGGAATGCCACGCCCAGCGCAGCAGCCACGGCAGGGTCGACACGACCGCGATCACCACCGTCACCAGCAGGTAGTGGCGCAGCATTCCGGACTGGAGGCGCCGCGTCAGCCATCCCGCGGCCCGGGGCAGCCCGGCCAAAGTCCGCTCGAAGATCCGTTCCGGACCGATGGTGGCGAGCCGGCACAGGATCTTCGACGCCACCTTGAAGCCACGGCGCACGCAAAGGTAAACGCCGACTCCGGCGCCGAGGGTCAGCAGGCTGAGGGCGAGGACCCGGAGGGCGTCGATATTGAGGCCGTGCCAGAGCTTGAGCTCCATGACCACCGGGCGGCCCAGAATCGCCGACGCCGCCCCGGAACCGAGATTGACCTCGAAGGCCTGCGGGAACAAAACCCCGAGCCCGGCCACCGCGAGCAGGACCGGTCCCAGGAGCATCGGCAGCGGCGCTTCGTGGGGGGGCTGCGGTGTTTCGTGCAGCGGACCCCAAAACGGACGCACCGCCACCATCAACGCGGCTGCCACCAACGCCACGTTGGCCAGCACCGCGGCCACCATCAGCCACGCACCGATGGTCTCGAGGTCGAATTTGGACTTGTAGAGCAGCTCCTTGCCGATGAAGCCGAACATCGGCGGCGCGCCGGCCATGGACAGCGCCGCCAGCAGACCGGCCGCCGCGGTCCACGGCATCAGACGTCGCAGCCCGCCGAGCCGGTTCAGATCGCGGGTGCCGGTCTCGCGGTCCACGTTGCCGGCGACCATGAACAGCGCTGCCTTGTAGAGGGCGTGAGCCACCAGGAATACGACCGCGGTCTTGACCGCGAGCTCGCTGCCGATGCCGAGCAGCATGGTGAGAATGCCGAGCACCGCCACCGTCGAGTAGGCGAGCACTCGTTTCAGGTCCCTCTGCGGCAGGGCCATCGCGGCCGCCGTGACCATGGTCGCGAGGCCGAGGCCGGTGACCGTCCACCGCCACTCGGTGGTACCACCGAGCAGCGGGTGGAAACGTGCGAGCAGGAAAACCCCCGCCTTGACCATGGTCGCCGAGTGCAGAAAGGCGGAGACCGGGGTCGGCGCGGCCATCGCCGCCGGCAGCCAGAAGTGGAACGGCACCTGTGCCGACTTCGTGGCTGCACCGAGAACGACGAGGCCGAGGATCGCGAGATACAGCGGGTGTGCACGGAGGTCGACGGCCGTGAGAGCGGACAGAAACGCCGCCTGGTCGGGCGCGAGACCGAGGTCCACACCCGCAACCCGCACCATCACCAGGGCCGCGAGCAGCAGCAGGCCGCCGGCTCCGGTGACCACCAACGCCTTGAGGGCCGCGCTGCGGGCCTCCCCGAGGGAGTGGTTGAATCCAACGAGGAGGTAGGAGCACACCGATGTCAGCTCCCAGAATACGAACAGAGCGATCACATCATCGGCGAGGACCAGGCCGAGCATGGCGCCGAGGAATACGAGCAACGTCGCCAACAGCCGCCCGAGGCGACGATCGTCGCCGAGATAACCACCGGCGTAGATTAGGATCAGAGCGCCGATGCCAGTGACCAGCAGACCGAAGGTGGCCGAAAGGCCGTCGAGCCGGAAGCCCAGCGACACCCCGAGGCCCTGGAACCACGTGAGCCGCTCGAGGATCTGGTCACCCGGTCCGAGCGGCAGCACACGCACGATCGACAACGCCGACAGCAGCGGCACCGGCGCCAGCAGCCAGCCCGCGTGGCGCCCGAACCGTTTCGCCAGCAGCGGTGCGGCGAGAGCAGCCAGGAACGGCAGGAGAACGGCCAAGAGCATCTCGCCGGATGATAGCTCATATGAAAGCGGCGGCGCGTTCGCGCCGCCGTCGTTTGATCGTCACTCAGCGCTTCGCGTCAGCGAAACGCTACGGATGCCGGATCAGCCAGGACGCATCCTCGAACCACTTCTCCTCCAGCGCCTCGAGCACACCCACCGCCTCGAGCGCGCCGAGGTAGTTGGTGACCATGTTGACCAGCAGCGAGTCGCCCGGAGCCAGAGCGATGCCGATGGGCTCGATAGTCATGGGTTCGGTGAGCGTCGTGAGGCCGGCATCGGGATGCCGCATGATGGTGAACGCGCAGATCGGGAAATCGGCGATCATGGCATCGGCCTTGCCTTCGAGCACCATCTGCACACCGGCATCATAGTCGTCGACACCCACATAGGTGGTCTTCTCGAGCACCTTTTGGACGAATTTCTCGCTGGTGGAGCCCTTGAGCGCGGTGATCTTGATGGACGAGCGGTCGATCTCCTCGGCATCCTGGAGCGCCGCCAACGTCGACGACTTGGTGAGAATCGACTTGCCCGACACCACGTAGGGGCCGACGAAGGCCGCCTGGACGTTGCGCTCGGGGGTCATGGTCATCCCCGACATGATGGCGTCCACCTCACCCTTCCCGAGCGCGTCGAGGAGCTCGCCGAACGGCTTTTTGACGAACTCCACCTCGACGCCCATGGCATCGGCGAGGATCTTTGCGAGCTCGATCTCGTGGCCGAAGAGCTCGCCCTCCTTGTCGATCATCGAGAACGGCGGCTGATTGCCGGACGTGCCGACGCGGAACGTGCCGCTGTCGATGATGCGGCTGAGCACCGGCGCAGCCTTGTCCACGTGCGAGTCGGCCTGGACGTCGGCCGGCACCGCGGTCAGCGCGAGCAGGGCGATGGCGAGAGTCGCGAAGAGACGTTTCATCAGGTTCCTCCTTGAGTGCATTCTGGCCACCGCACGGCGACCCCGTTTTCGAATGTCGAGCTGCGTTCTGGATTCCCGAAAACAGCGTCATAGGATACCTCAGAATCGCCCGCTTTCCGACCCCGACGTCATTTGTCCTTGACCGCACTTGGGGCACGGTTCAGAATGCCCCACCATGAAAAATGCGAAGACAACTCGACGCCTCGGGATACCGGCTGCGCTCACCGTCTCCGGCTGCCTCGTGCTGCTGATCGGCAGTGCATGCCGGCAGGCGCCGACCGTCGAGGCGCCGCCTCCCCCGCGAGTGACCGTGGCCTCACCCGAGGTCCGCACCGTCACGGTGTTCGAGGAGTTCGTGGGCACCACCGAGGCCTTCAAGTCGGTGGAGATCCGGGCCCGGGTGCAGGGCTTCCTCGACCGGATGGCCTTCGAGCCCAGCTCCTTCGTGCGCGAGGGCCAGCTCCTGTTCGTCATCGAACAGGAGCCGTACCAGGCGCAGCGCGACCGGGCCGCAGCCAACCTCGAGTCCGCCAAGGCCGCCCTGCGACGAGCGGAGTCCGATCTCGAGCGGCTCGAGCAGGCGGTGCGGACCAACGCGGTCAGCCAGCAGGAGGTGACGCGCGCGCGTGCCGAGCGCGACCAGGCGTCGGCCGCCCTGCTCGAGGCCGAGGCGGCGTTGACCAACGCCGAGATCCAGCTCGGCTACACGACCCTGGAGTCGCCGATCGACGGCCTGGTGTCCCGCAATTACGTCGACGTCGGCAACCTGGTCGGCATCGGCGAGCCGACGCTGTTGACCACGGTGCGGCAGATCGACCCGATCTACGCCTACTTCGAGGTCTCGGAACGGTTCGTCGCTCGAAGCCTCGAGGACCGAGGCGGCCACAAAAACCCGAGCAGGGGCGATCGGGTTGCGGCAACCCTGCTCCTCGAGGAAACCGGTCGCGAGATCGACGGCTACCTCGACTCCCTCGAGAACACGGTCGATCCCGCCACCGGCACGATCCGCATTCGCGGCGTCTTCCCCAACAAACAGGGCAGAGTCTTCCCCGGCTTCTTCGTTCGCGTGCGGGTGCCCGGCGACGAGATCGAGGATGCCGTGGTGGTGGAGGAAACCGCCCTCGGCACCGACCTCGGCGGCCGCTACGTGATGGTGGTGGGCGCGGACAACCTGGTCGAGCGCCGCTACGTCGAGCCCGGTCCCCTGCAACCGGACGGCACCCGCGTGGTCCTCGGAGGCCTCGAGGCCGGCGAGCGCTACATCACCGAGGGCCTGCAGCGTGCGCGGCCGGGCCTGCCGGTGGCACCTGTCGGCGACGCGGGACAGTAGCCCATGTTCAGCAGGTTCTTCATCTACCGCCCGATCTTCGCGTCGGTGATCTCGATCGTCATCGTTCTGGTGGGCGTGCTGTCGATCCCGCTGCTGCCCGTCGAGAGCATGCCCGATATCACGCCGCCGTCGGTACAGGTGTCCACCGCGTACCCCGGTGCCGGCGCCTCGGTGGTGGCCGAGAGCGTGACCGCGCCGATGGAGGAGAAAATCAACGGCGTCGAGAACATGATCTACATGTCCTCGAAATCGGCCTCCGACGGCTCGTGCAACATCACCATCACCTTCGAGGTCGGCACCGACGTGGACATGGCCACGGTGCTGGTCCAGAACCGGGTCAACGAGGCGCTACCAATGCTCCCGGAGGAGGTCAAGCGGCAGGGTGTGAAGGTGGAAAAACAGTCGACCAACATCACTCTCATGGTCAACATGGTGTCGCCGAACGGCACCTACGACGAGCTCTACATCTCCAACTACGTCACCACCCGCATCAAGGACGTCCTCGCGCGCGTCAACGGGGTGTCGAAGGTCAACATTTTCGGGGCCAAGGACTTCGGGATGCGGATCTGGATCGACCCGCTCAGGCTGCGCGCCCGCGGGCTGACCACCATCGACCTCATCAACGCCCTGCGCGAGCAGAACGTGCAGGTGGCGGCGGGCCAGATCGGCGGCCAGCCGGCGCCACCGGACCAGCCCTTCGAGTACTCCATTTCCACCCTCGGCCGGCTCGAGACCGTCGAGCAGTTCGAGAGCATCATCGTCAAGCGCGGCGCCCGGGGGCAGCTGGTGCGGGTGCGCGACGTGGCCCGCGTCGAGCTCGGCGCCCAGGCCTACAAGTGGTACGCCGAGCTCGACGGTGCGCCGTCGATCGCCCTCGGCATCTACCCGGCGCCCGGCGCCAACTCGCTGCAGGTGGCCGACGGCATCAAGGCACAGATGGCCGAGCTGGCGGAGGACTTTCCCGCCGATCTCGAGCACCGCATCCTCTACGACACGACCGAGTACATCACCCAGTCGCTCAAGGAGGTGGTCACCACCCTGATCGTCGCCGTGTTGCTGGTCGTCTTCACGGTCTACATCTTCCTCCAGGACCTCCGCACCACGCTGGTGCCGGCGATCACCATCCCGGTGTCGCTGCTCGGCACCTTCGCGGTGATGCTCGCCCTCGGGCTGTCCATCAACGGGCTGACCATGTTCGGGCTGATCCTCGTGATCGGCATCGTCGTCGACGACGCCATCGTGGTGGTGGAGAACACCATGCGGATCATCGACGACGAAGGGCTCGACTCGAAGGCCGCCACCGCCAAGTCGATGCTGGAGATTACCGGCCCGGTCGTGGCCACCACCCTGGTGCTGCTGGCGGTCTTCGTGCCCACCATCGTCATGCCCGGCATCACCGGCAGGCTCTACCGCCCCTTCGCGATCACGATCTCGGTGGCGACCCTGTTCTCCTCACTCAACGCGCTGACCCTGAGCCCGGCCCTGTGCGGCATGCTGCTGCGGCCGTCGCGAAGGCGTACCAGGGGCTTCTTCGGACTCTTCAACCGCGCCATCGACCGCACCACGACCGGCTACACCACGCTCATCGGCAGCCTGCTGCGCAAGACCGCCCTCGGCGTCGCCATCTTCGCGGTCATGCTGGTGGCGGTCACCCTGGGTGTAATGTCCCTGCCGGGCGGGTTTGTACCTCCCGAGGACGAGGGCTACTTCATGATCTCGGCCCAGCTCCCCGACGCCGCCTCTCTCGGCCGGACCCAGGAGGTCATGAACGAGATCGCCACGGTCCTCGAAGAGACCGAAGGGGTTCGCGGCAGCGTCATCGTCGGCGGCTTCTCGCTGCTCGACTCGGTGGTAGCGCCCAACGCCGGCGTCGCCTGGGTGGTGCTCGACCACTGGAACGAACGCTCCTCGCCCGACCTCCACATCCAGGCGGTGGTGGACTCCGTCAACCTGCGTCTGGCAGGGATCAAGGGCGCGATCGTGTTCGCCGTGCGGCCGCCGCCGATCCAGGGGCTCGGCAGCACCGGCGGCTCGCAGATGGAGCTTCAGGACCGCGGCGGCGCCGGCCTCCAGCTGCTGCAGCAGGTGGCCTACGACATCCAGGCGCAAAGTGCGCAGCACCCCGCCCTCGCCGGTGTCAGCACCACCTTCCGCGCCGGCGTGCCGCAGCTCTTCCTGGAGGTGGACCGCGAGAAGGCGCGTCGCCTCGACGTGCCGCTGGACGTGATCTTCAACACCCTCCAGGCCAACCTCGGCTCGGCCTACGTCAACGACTTCAACCTCTTCGGCCGCGTGTGGCGGGTGATGGTGCAGGCCGACCAGCCATACCGGATGGAGCGGGCCGACATCACGCGCCTCGAGGTGCGTTCCAACTCGGGGCGGATGGTGCCGCTCGCGACCCTGCTCGATGTTCGCGACACGGTCGGCCCGACCGTGGAGAGCCGGTACAACCTCTACCCGTCGGCGTCACTGATCGGCAACCCCGAGCCCGGTACCAGCTCCGGGCAGGCAATGGCGGCGATGGAAGAGCTGGCGGGCAACGCCATGCCGCCGTCCATGGGCTTCGAGTGGACCGGGGTCGCCTACCAGCAGCTGGCGGCGGGCGGCACCGCCGGCCTGATCTTCGCGCTTGCCCTGGTCTTCGTCTACCTCTTCCTGGCCGCCCAGTACGAGAGCTGGTCGCTGCCGCTGAGCGTCATGCTGACCGTGCCGACGGCGGTGCTCGGCGCCGCCGCCCTGACCTTGCTACGAGGCTTCGACAACAACGTCTACTTCCAGATCGGCCTCGTGCTGCTGATCGGTCTAGCGTCGAAGAGCGCGATCCTGATCGTCGAGTTCGCCAACCAGCTCACGGAGGAAGGGAAGACGCCGTTCGACGCGGCCGTCCAGGCCGCCACCCTGCGCTTCCGCGCCATCCTGATGACCGCGTTCTCGTTCATCCTCGGCGTGATTCCTCTCGTCATCGCCTCCGGCGCCGGCGCCGCCAGCCGGGTGTCGCTCGGCACCGCGGTTTTCGGGGGCATGATCTTCGCCACCGCCGGAGGTCTCATCATCACGCCGTTCCTGTTCTACGTGGTGAGCCGGTTGTTCGGGAAGACGAAGCACGAGGCGGCTCCCGAGCCGGCCCCGGCGGGAGGGTGATCCCACAGGGATATTGGATATTGGATGTTGGATGTTCGATAGGCGACCGAGGTGGGCGGATCGAATATCCAATATCACTCGTGTCCAAGACGATATCTCAGTGTGGCGATTCGAGGCTGGCCGGAACC
>CAZSTH010000004.1:0-84457 GCA_964609835.1 uncultured Thermoanaerobaculia bacterium | reverse complement strand
TACGGCACCGCCTTCGCCACCCGCAAGGAGCTCGACGCCTACTTCGCCAGGCTCGAGGAGCTGCGGCGGAGGGACCACCGCCGCCTCGGCCGCGAGCTCGACCTGTTCTCTTTCCACCCCGAGGCGCCGGCGAGCCCCTTCTTCCACCCGCGGGGGGCGATCATTTACAACCAACTGATCGAGCTGATGCGCGAGAAGTACCGTTACTACGGGTACGACGAGGTGATCACGCCGCAGATCTTCGACGTCGAGCTGTGGAAGCGCTCGGGCCACTACGACAACTACCGGGACGACATGTTCTTCGCCGACGCCTTCGACGAGGTGGAGGAGCGCTCGTCGAGCGCCAAGCCCATGAACTGCCCGTCCCACTGCCTGCTGTACGGCGCGTCCGCTCACTCCTATCGCGACCTGCCGCGGCGGATCGCCGATTTCGGCCGCCTCCACCGCTACGAGCGCTCGGGGGTGGTCACCGGCCTGACGCGGGTCCGCACCTTCTCCCAGGATGATGCCCACATCTTCTGCACGCCGGAGCAAATCGGAACCGAGATCACGACTCTCTTCGAGTTCATCTTCGAGATCTACGGCCTGTTCGGGTTCGAAGACGTCAGCGTCAATCTCTCGACACGGCCGGAGAAGGCGATGGGCGACCCGAAGGTCTGGGAGCACGCCGAGGCGGTGCTGGCCCGCTGCCTGGATGAGCGCGAAGATCTCGCCTACACGGTCAAGGAGGGCGACGGCGCCTTCTACGGGCCCAAGATCGACTTCGACGTCTCCGACGCGCTCGGCCGCTCGTGGCAGCTGGCCACCATCCAGCTCGATTTCCAGATGCCGGAGCGCTTCGACCTCAGCTACGTGGACTCCGACGGCACCGACAAGCGGCCGGTCATGATCCACCGTGCGATCTTCGGGTCGTTGGAGCGCTTCTACGGGGTCATGCTCGAGCACTTCGGCGGCGATCTGCCGCCGTGGCTGGCGCCGGAGCAGGCGCGCGTGCTGCCCATCACCGACGCGGTCAACGACTACGCGGATTCGGTGGCGGCCGGGCTCAAGCAGCACGGCCTGCGCGCCGACGTCGACCGCCGCAGCGAGAAGCTCGGCTACAAGATCCGGGACGGAGAGACCATGAAGGTGCCCTACCTGCTGGTGGTGGGGCCGCGCGAGGAGGAAGCCGGCAGCGTCGCGCTGCGGCTGAGACATCGGCGGGACGAGGGTGTGCAGCCCGTGGAGGAGGTCATCGACCGCATCCACGATGCCGTCGCCACCCGCTCGCTCGAGTTGTGAAGAAAAAGGAGACATCATGCCCAAGCTGAAGAGTCACCGTGGTGCGGCGAAGCGGGTCAAACGGACCGCGACCGGCAAGTTCAAGCGCCACCACGCCTATCACTCCCACATCCTGACCAAGAAGTCGCGCAAGCGGAAGCGCAAGCTGCGCTCGTCCGTCATCGTGTCCCCGGGGGACGCGAAGGTGCTCGAGAAGATGCTCGCGGCGAACAAGTAGGGGGACACCATGCGCGTCAAACGATCGACCCAACGCAAGGACCGCCGCAAGAAGATCTTGAAGCTGGCGGAGGGCTACTGGGGCGGCAAGTCGCGGCTGCACCGGACCGCCAAAATCCAGGTCGAGAAGGGCCTGCAGTACGCCTACCGCGACCGCAAGCAGCGCAAGCGCCAGTTCCGGTCGCTGTGGATCACCCGTATCAACGCGGCCGCGCGGCAGAACGGCATGAGCTACTCGGCCTTCATCGCCGGGCTGAAGAATGCGGGCTGCGATCTCGACCGCAAGGTGCTCGCGGACATCGCGGTCCGCGATCCGGAGACCTTCAGCCAGCTGGTCGAGTTGTCGCAGCAGACCGAGAGCTGAGGCGGCGATGAGCATCGCGCGGCTGGAGGAGGCGCGCGCGGAGTTCCTCGCGATGCTCGAGCGGGCGGGGACCGACGCGGGCGAGGTCGAGAAGGTGCGGATCGAGTTCGCGGGTCAGCGATCCGGCCTTCTCAAGGAGCTGGCCGCGGCGCTCCGCGAGTTGCCCAACGAGGCGAAGCGCGACTACGGACGCGCCCTCAACGAGCTCAAGCAGGAGATCGAGAACAAGCTCGAGGAAGCCAAGAAGGCTGCCGTCAAACAGACTCTTCCGACCGACGTGGCCGCGAAGACAGCAGGTCACGTCTCGATCGACGGTCATCCGGCAACGATGACGACAGCCGGCCACGTCGACGTCACCCTGCCGGGCACCCCGGTCGGCCGCGGTGCCGAGCACCCGGTCCACATCATCCGCCGGCGCATAGAGGAGATCTTCCTGCGCATGGGCTACGACGTGGACGCGGGTCCGGAGGTCGAGGACGACTGGCACAACTTCGAGGCACTCAACCTGCCCCCCGACCACCCCGCCCGCGACGATCAGGACACCTTCTACCTGCCCGGCGGATACCTGCTCCGGACCCACACCTCGCCGGTCCAGGCGCGGGTGATGGAAACCCGCCGGCCGCCGATCCGGATGATCGCCCCGGGCCGGGTCTACCGTCGCGACTCTGACCTCCGCCACTCGCCCATGTTCCACCAGATCGAGGGGCTGGTGGTGGATGAGGGGATCACGGTCGGCCACCTCAAGGCGACGCTCGAGACCTTCCTCCACACCCTCTTCACCGATGATGTGGAGGTGCGCCTGCGGCCGGGCTACTTCCCGTTCACGGAGCCGTCGGCCGAGGTCGACATCTCCTGCATCTTCTGCGCCACGAAGGGCTGCGGCGTGTGCTCCAACTCGGGGTGGATCGAGATCCTGGGCTCCGGCATGGTCGACCCGAGGGTCTTCGACAAGGTGGGCGTCGACCCGGACCGCTACACCGGGTTCGCATTCGGCTTCGGCCTCGACCGCATCGCCATGCTGGTCTACGGGATTCCCGACCTGCGGCAGCTGTTCGCCGGTGACCAGCGTCTGACGAGGCAGTTCGCATGAACTTCGATTCCGAGTGGCTGCTGTCGTTGCTCGACCAGCGCCGCGATCCCGACTCGGTCGCGGAGGCGCTCACCGACTGCGGGTTCCTGGTCGAGGTCCGCGCGCCGGGGAACGGCGCCGAGATTTGGGACGTGGAGGTGACCACCAACCGACCGGACGCCTTGAGCCACCGCGGGCTCGCGCGCGAGGCGGCGGTGGCCGCCGGCTGCGCGGTGCGCCCGCTCGAGATCGCTCTCGTCGAGAACGGCGAGGCGGCCTCCGAGCTCGCCACGGTCGAGATCGATGATCCGTCGGTCTGCACACGCTTTGCCGCGCGGGTCGTTCACGGCGTCCGCCAGGTGCCGTCGCCCGAGTGGCTGCAGCGCCGCCTCGCCAACTGCGGTGTGCGTCCGATCAACGCGGTTGTCGACATCACCAACTACGTCCTGCTCGAGCTCGGGCAGCCGCTGCATGCCTACGACCTGGCCAAGGTCCGGGGGCGCGCGCTGACGGCGCGCCGCGCCCGCGACGGCGAGACGTTGACCACCCTCGACGGCGAGCCGCGCCGCCTCGACCCGAAGATCGCGGTGATCGCGGATCGCGAAGGGGCGGTGGGCCTGGCGGGAATCATGGGCGGCGCCAACACTGAGATCGGCGATGACACCGTCGACGTCCTCCTCGAGGCGGCGCACTTCGACGCGCCGACCGTGCGGCGCGGCGCGCGCAGCCTCGGCATGCACACCGAGGCCTCGCACCGCTTCGAGCGCGGTGCGGATCCGGAGATGCCCCCGATCGCCGTCGATCTCGCGGCGGCGATGATGGCCGAGCTCGCCGGCGGCAGGGTCTGCCGCGGCCGCATCGACGTCCACCCCGAGCCGGCACGGCCGCGCACGATGCAGTTTTCCAACACGGCGCTGTCGGCGTTTGCAGGACTCGACATCCCTGCCGGTCGCACGCTCGAGATCCTCGGCGGGCTCGCCTTCGAGCCGCGGCTCGAAGGCGACGTCGTCGAGGTCACCGTGCCGTCCCACCGCGTCGACATCGAGGTCCTTCCCGACCTCTACGAGGAGGTGATCCGGCACGTCGGGTTCGCTGCCATCCCGTCGCAGCTGCCGGTGTTGCCGTCGACTCCCGGTCGTCGCGACGACAACTGGCGGTTGGTGGACCGCGCGCGGGCGGCCGCGATCGGGGCCCGCCTCAACGAGATCATGACCTGGAGCTTCATCAGCGCCGACGGCGACGACGCGGCCGCTTCGCACCCGATGACCTCCGGGGACGCGGTTCCGATCGTGAACCCCCTCGCACAGACCCAGAGCGTCATGCGTCGGTCGCTGCTGCCTGGAATCCTGGCAGCCGCGCAGCAGAACTTCAATCAGGGCGAGACCGAGCTCGCGGTCTTCGAGCAGGGCCGGGTCTTCTTCCTCGAGGCCGACGGCCCGCGGGAGAGTGAGCGTTTGGGCATCGCCCTGTCGCGGCCCGGCCGCCGGCCAGGCGACGATTTCAAGCGGCTCAAGGGCGTCGTCGACGACGTCATCCGCCACGTCGGGCTGCCCAGAGCCGTCTGGCGTGCGGGGGGCGCGCCATGGCTCGACGAGTCGGCGGGGGCGGAGCTCGTGTCCGCGGACGGGCAGCAGCGGCTCGGAATAGCCGGCCACCTGTCCGACGAGTACGCCGAGCGCTTCGACGTCCGGGTCGGGCTGGCGGTGGCCGAGCTCGACCTCGACCTGGCCGGTGATCCGCCGGCGATCCGCTTCCGGCCGCTCCCGCGGTTCCCGTCAGTGGTGGCCGACATGACGGTTGAACATCGACGCGGACTGAGCTACGCGGAGCTCGAGCGAGCGGCTCGCGACATGGCCGCGGAGTGGGTCGAAGACCTGCAGTACGTGGACACCTTCGTGCCTGAAGGCCGGTCGGATGTGCTGCGGACGACTCTGCGGCTGGTCTACCGGCATCCGCAACGGTCGCTGACTCAGGACGAGGTCAACGACGCTCAGGAGGCGCTGCGCCGGGGCCTTGCGGAGCGGCACGGGGTAGGATTCGCGTGACCGGTGCGGTCGGTCGGACGCGTGAGAAGCCGTGGAGGGAGAGAGGCATGGACGCAGTTCTGAAGCAGCTCGAAGGCAAGCTCGAGGAGCTCATCGCCGCCTACGGCCGAGCCGTCCAGCGTGAGGCCGAGCTCAGGCAGCGGGTCGAGGAGCTGGAGTCGCAGCTGGCCGACACGGCCGACCTTCCGGACAAGATCGCCGAGTACGAGAAGCAGCGCGGCGATCTCGCGGCGAGGCTCGAGAAGGTCCTCGCGCTCGTCAACTCGACCCTCGAATCGACCGGCTGACGCCGCACATCCGCTGCGCGAGCCCCGTTTGATGTCGGACCGCGCGCGGGGATCCGCGGCTGGGGAAGATACCGCGTTTCGATACTGTATACTCTGGATGGGAGGAACTCGCTCATGGCGACGGTTCGAGCCACAGTCGAGATATTCGGCCAGCGGCTCGGCCTGCGGGCGGATGGCGACGAGGCGCGGATCCAGGAGATCGCACGCTTCGTCGACCTTCGCATGCGGGAGGTCGCGGATCGAAGCTCGAGTGTGGATACGGTCAAGATCGCGGTCCTGACCGCCCTGAACATCGCCGATGAGCTGTTCCAAGAAAGAGAAACTGATCAGGACACCCGACAGAAGAGATTGGAGAAACAGGCCGAACGTCTCGTGTTCAGGATCGATGAGGCCATGAAGCCCGGAGCTGCCGGGCCGAAAACCTAGAACCCGGAGGTCCCTACTCGGTTGGTGATGAGTGAAACTATCGCTGAACCAACACCTATTTGAAGGGCTGCCGAGTTTTTTCGCCCTGATGCCCGCCGTACGGTAGGAGATGGACGGAGGACAGGCGCCCACCTGTGGTTTTGCAGGTTCAAATAGGCTTGCTCACACGGCTGCAGCGGGGACCTCCATTTTCACTTCGTGAGACGAAGGTCCGTTCTCGGAACAGGTCGGTTGCACTGATCGCTCCTTGACAAGGGGGTGCATCGTGGAACTCCTTCTACTTATCGTAGAAGCCGGTCTGCTGCTCCTCGCCGTGATCGCCATCGTGGTCGTCTGGGGCCTGTGGCGGCGCTCGCGGGGTGCGGCGGTCCGCCTGCTGAAGAACGCGGAAGAGGAAGCACGGAAGATAGTTGCCCGCGGCGAGATCGAAGGGCAGCGGGTACAGAAGGACGCCGAGATCCTGGCGCGGGAGCGCCTGCTGGCGGCCCGCACCGAGTTCGAGCGCGAAACCCGCGAGCTGCGGGTCGAGTTGTCGGCACTCGGAAGCGAGCTCGAGGTGCGACGCCGCGACAACGACGAGCGCGAGGCGGAGATCGACCGCCGGGAGGAGGCCCTGGTCGGGCGCGAGGACGAGTTCGGCCGGCGCGAGGCCCGCCTCGCCGAGCGCGAGTCGGAGCTCGACACTGCCATCACCGAGCAGCGCACACGCCTCGAGCAGATCGCGAGTCTGACCGTCGAGCAGGCCAAGGCCGAGCTCATGCACGCGATGGAGAACGAGGCCCGCATGGACGTGGCCCATGTGGTCAAGCGAATCGAGGACGAGACCACCGAGAAGGCCAAGGAGAAGGCGCGCCGTGTGATCTCCATGGCCATCCAGAGAATCGCCTCGGAGCACGTGGTCGAGAGCACGGTTTCGGTCGTCGATCTGCCGTCGGACGAGATGAAAGGGCGCATCATCGGCCGCGAGGGCCGCAACATCCGTGCCTTCGAGCAGGCCACCGGCGTGGATCTGATCGTCGACGACACTCCGGAGGCGGTCATCCTCTCGTGCTTCGAGCCAGTGCGCCGGGAGACTGCGCGCCTCGCCCTCTCGAGTCTGATCCAGGACGGCCGCATCCACCCGGGGCGCATCGAGGAGGTGGTGGCCAAGGTGCAGGGCGAAATGGAGGAGAAGCTGCTCGCCGACGGCGAGGCGGCCGCCCTCGAGGTCGGCATCCCCGATCTCCATCCGGAGGTCCACAAGCTCCTCGGCCGGCTTCAGTTCCGGTCCTCGTACGGCCAGAACGCCCTCAAGCACTCGATGGAGGTGGCATGGCTCAGCCACCACATGGCGGCCGAGCTCGGCGCCAACGCCCAGGTCGCCAAGCGGGCGGGGCTGATCCACGACATCGGCAAGGCCGTGGATCGCGAGATGGACGGCACCCACCTCGAGCTCGGGCGCGAGTTGTTGCGCAAGCACGGCGAGACCGACGACGTGATCCACGCCATGGAGTGCCACCACGGCGACTACGACCCGCAGTCCGTCGAGGCGGTGCTGGTGACGGCTGCTGACGCACTGTCGGCGGCGCGGCCGGGTGCGCGGCGGGAGATCCTCGAGAACTACATCAAGCGGCTGGAGAAGCTGGAGAGCCTGGCCGAGGACTTCAAGGGCGTCGACAAGGCGTTCGCGATCCAGGCCGGCCGAGAGCTTCGGATCGTGGTCGAGTCGGGCCGGGTGTCCGACGAGGACGCGATCTGGCTGGCGCGGGACCTCGCCAAGAAGGTGGAAGCGGAGCTCACCTACCCGGGTCAGATCAAGGTCACGGTGATCCGCGAGACGCGGGCGGTGGAGTACGCGCGGTGATTCGGATCCTCTTCGTCGGCGACATCATGGGGTCGGCTGGGCGGCGCGTGGTGCGCAGCGAGCTCGAGCCCGTGGTCGATCGCGAGCGGGTCGACTTCGTGATCGCCAACGTGGAGAATATCGCCGGCGGATTCGGAATCACCGCCAAGGTGCTGGAAGAGCTCGACCCCCTGCCGATCAACGTCTGGACCACCGGCAACCACGTATGGGACAAGAAGGAGGGGGTGGCCCTGCTCGACGCGCACCCGACCCTGCTGCGGCCCGCCAACTACCCCAGTGGCAATCCGGGCCGCGGCTGGTGCGTCGACGAGACCGCGACCGGCGTTCCGGTCGCGGTGATCAACCTTCAGGGCCAGGCGATGATGCCTCCCATCGACAACGCGTTTCACCGCGCGGACGAGGTGCTCGAAGAAATCCGCGCGGAGCATCCCGAGGTTCGTGTGATCGTGGTCGACATGCACGCCGAGGCCACGTCGGAGAAGCAGGCAATCGCCTGGCATCTCGACGGCCGGGTGACCGCAGTGCTCGGGACCCACACCCACGTGCCGACGGCCGACGAGCGGGTGCTCCCCGGCGGCACGGCGCTGCAGACCGATGTCGGCATGACCGGGCCGTACGAGTCGATCATCGGGATGCGGCCGGACAAGGTGCTCGACCGTTTCCTGTTCAACACCCCGCGCCCCTTCGAGCCGGCGAAGCGGGACCTGCAGCTGCGCGGCGCGCTGGTGGACGCCGACGAGGCCACCGGACGGGCGCTGGCGATCCGTCGCTTGAGGGTCGACGCGGCCTGAGCCTCGAGGTTTCCCACGGGGTGCCGCGCCGCCCCCATGCTACTTTGACAAGGTGAGGCAGGCAGCGCCGCAACTGGTCGGGCCGTGGTGCGGAAGGATCATCCGGTGACCACACGGCGGGTGCTGTTAGCCATCGGCATTGCCGGTGGCATCGCGGTCACCTTCGCCCCCTACCTGCCGCGCGGCACCGACCTCTATGTGCACGTGCTGTGGCCCTGGCAGGTGATGCGCTGCCTCGCCGTCGGGGCGCCGCCGCTCTGGCTTCCTGATCTCAACGCGGGCTTCGGCTCGCCGGGGATCGGGTTGTACTCGCCGCTTTCTCCGCTGCTCGCCGGGGTGCTCGGGCTGGTGCTTGGAGGCTGTGGCCGGGGCGTTCGCGCTGCGCTCGTTTTGACGGCGGCGGCGTTGGTGGTCGTGGCGCCGGGACGTGATCGACGCCGGCGCGACCTGGCGGCGATGATGTTGCTGTTCGCGCCGGCACTGTGGATCGAGCTCTTCGCCAGGTTCCCGGTGGCCGAGCTGCTGAGCCTTCCCCTGGCCTGGCTCGTGTTGGAGCGTGCCTTGGGCGGTGGCTGGAGGTGGCCGACGGAGGGTCTGTTGCTGGCGCTGCTGTGGCTGGTGCACGCGCCGACTGCGGTGATGGCCTTGGTCCTGGGAGGCGTCGCCGCCGTCGCCGGCGGCGCCCGGGCCGGTGGTGTCGAGGGCATTGACTGGACGCGTCGTGCCGGGGCATTCGCCGCCACCCTGGCGGCTTTCGGTCTGACGATCGTGGCAGCAGCCGCGCTGACGATGTGGCACTGGTGGCCGCTACTGGCGGCGTCGAGCGACTTTCCGATGGGCGCAGCGCTGACCGGCGGGCAGCACCACCCGCTGCGCAACCTGATCGGTGTTGCAGACCCCCATCTTGTCGAGATCAACGTCGCCATGGGTTGGGCTGCGATCGGATTGCTGGTCGCGTTGTTGGTGAGTGGCGGCTGGCGAACCACACGAGGCCGCCTGGCCGTGCTGGCGGTGTTCCTGGCCAGTCTGCCCTCCTACCCGGTGTGGCGAGTCGTGGAGCCGCTGGCGTGGCTGCAGTTTCCGTGGCGTTTCCTGGTGCCGGCGACGCTGCTGGCGGTGCCGGCTGTGCTCGAGAAGAGCGGTGGGTTGCCATGCCGACGCAATCTGGCCGCCGCAGCGCTGCTGCTTCCGTTGTTCGGCCTGCCCTCTCCGCGCCTGGTGGTCGATCCCCACCTGACAGCGGCCACCGAGCCCGCCGACGCCGGGGCGCGCATCCACGCGGAGTTCGCCGGCAATCCCCTGCTCATCGATGTTCGCGAGCACCGTCCCGTGTGGTGGACGGACATGGCGCCGACGATGCGGCTCCTCGGTGGGCGCGACGCCGTCCTCCTCGGCGGGCTCGGCAACCTGCACACCAAGGCCTGGAAGCCGCTGCGCCGCGAGCTGGAAGTCATGAGCCCGCAGGACACGGTCCTCGTAGTCCGCCTGCTCGCCGACCGCCACTGGTCGGTTACGGTCGGCGGCAGCCAGGCGGCGACCCAGCGTTGGGGGTCTGCGGTCGCGGTCGCGGTGCCGAGCGGTCGCTCCGCGGTCATCATCCACTGGCAGTCGGATTGGCGCGCCGCGGTGGGGCTGGCCGGCGCGGCCGCCGTGGTGGGTGGGATGGCGGTGGCGCGCCGCCGCCTGCGCGTCAGTCGAGCAGCCGACTGTCTCTGACCACGACCCGGCCGCCCTTGACCACGTGCCGGACCGGGTTGACGCCGTAGTGGTAGACGAGGTGGTGGTAGGTCGGTTCCCCGAGTACCACCAGGTCGGCGCGCTTCCCGACCTCGATCGAACCCAGTACATCGGCGCGTCCGACGGCCGCGGCGGCGTTGAGGGTCGCGGCGGTCACCGCCTCGCCCACCCGCAGGCCCATGCCGAGGCAGGCGAGCGCGAGGATCGCCGGCATGCTCTCGGTGGGCGAGGATCCGGGGTTGCAGTCGGTCGCCAGCGCCACCGCGCAGCCGGCCTCGACCAGGCGGCGTGCCGGAGCGAAGTCGGCGCGCAGGAAGAACGACGTGCCGGGCAGCAGGACCGCCACGGTCTCGGACCTCGCCAGCGCCTCGATCCCGGCGTCCGTGACGCAGATCAGGTGATCGGCCGACAGCGCGCCGAGCTCCACCGCCAGCTCGGCGCCACCGAGCGGGGTGAGCTCATCGGCGTGAAGGTGGACGCTCCAGCCGAGGTCGCCGGTGTCGGCCAGCAGCCGCCGGGTCTGCTCGAGGTCGAAGACGCCGTCCTCGCAGAACACGTCGACAGCCTCGGCGAGCCCGCGGGCCGCGATCGCCGGGTGGATCTCGTCGATCAGGCGGCGGACCCAGGCCTCGGGGTCGTGGCGGTGCTCGGGCGGCACCTCGTGGGCCGCCATGCAGGTGGGAACGAGGTCGACCGGGTGCGTCCGGCCGGCATCCCGGATCACCTCGAGCATCCGGATTTCGGTCTCGAGGTCGAGGCCGTAGCCTGACTTCGCCTCGATGGTGGTGGTGCCGTGGGCGAGGAAGCGGTCGAGGCGCGCTATGGTCGTCGCGAGGAGCCGATCGCTCGGAGTGTCCCGCGTGGCGCGCACGGTCGCGTTGATGCCGCCGCCCGAACCGGCGATCTCCATGTAGGATTCGCCGCGGAGGCGGCGGTCGAACTCGTCCTCGCGCGAGCCCGCCCACACCGGGTGAGTGTGGGGATCGACGAAACCCGGGAGCACGCAGCCGCCGTCGGCTTCGAGCACGCCGTCCGGAGGCGGGAAACGGCGGTCGTGCTCGGCCTCGGCCCCGAGGAAGGAGATGGTTCCGCCGTCGCAGCGAACCACGGACCCGTTGTGGATCTCGAGCTCGTCGAGCTTGGCGCCGCGGCGAGCGGCGGATCCGGTGGGGGTGACGACCTGGTGCGCACCCCGGACGAGGAGGCTCATCCCTGGCTCTCGTTGGTATCGGTCGCACGCCGTTGGAAGGTCGCCAGCTGCGGCGCCGCGCGCTCGTCCCGTTCGCGGCGCTGGTCGTCCTCAATCAGCCCCTGCAGCAGCTCGACCACGCGCATGAGCTCGGAGCGGACCTCACGCCGCCGGTTGCGGAGATCGCTGATCACGCGCTCGATGTTGTGGGCCCGCTCGTTGGCCTCGGCGACCAGGCGCTCGGCGAGTCCGTGGCCTTCGTCGACGATCCTCTGGCCCTCGGAGCGCGCCACCTCGATGGTGGTCTCGGCAGACCGCTGCGCCGCCACCAGAGCCTCCTTGAGCGCCGACTCGCGGTCGCGAAAGGCACTCAGCTCCTGCTCGAGGTGGTGGATCCTCTGCCGCAGCTCGCCGCGTTCACGAATCAGGCCTTCCATGGCGCGCGCGACGTCTGTCAGGTACTCGTGAACCTCAACCTCGTCGCACCCGCGGAGCTTCTTGGAAAACTTCTTGCCGAGAATGTCCATCGGAGCGAACTCGGACATGGCGGTTCTCCCTTCCGACCAACCATTATGCCACGCGGTGCGTGGGCGAGGCGAGGCGATGTACAATTCGGCCGAGGAGGAGACTGTGGTGGCAGACATCCAGCTCGCGGTGGAGGATCTGTACAAGACCTTTCATCCCGGCCTCTTCGAGCCCGACGTCGAGGTCCTCAAGGGGCTGAGCTTCAGCGTCGAGAGGGGCGAGATCTTCGGCTTCCTAGGGCCCAACGGTGCCGGCAAGACGACCACCATCAAGGCCATTACCGACATCATCACGCCTGATTCGGGGATCATTCGCGTGTGCGGGCTGCCCCACACGTCGTTCGAGGCCAAACGGCGGGTCGGCTTCATGACCGAGAGCCCCTACATCTACCGCCACCTCACCGGGCGTGAGTTCCTGCGCTTCTGTGCCGATCTGCTCGGCCTCGACCCGCCTGCCGTCGAGCCCGCCATCGACCGAGTGCTCGACGAGGTCCACATGGCGCCGGCCGGCAACCGCACGATGGGGACCTACAGCAAGGGTATGCTGCAGCGAACCACGCTCGCCCAGGCGCTGTTGGGCGAACCCGAGCTGCTGATCCTCGATGAGCCCATGAGCGGGCTCGACCCGGTGGGTCGGCGGGACGTTCGCGACATCATCCTGCGCCAGGCCGCGGCGGGGGTGACGGTCTTCTTCTCGTCGCACATCATTCCGGATGTGGAGGCGCTGTGCGACCGCGTGGCGATCGTGGTCGACGGCACGGTGCGAGCGCTCGGCGCGGTGCGTGACCTGATGTCGGGCGAGGCTGAGCGGTACGAGGCGGTGTTTGTGGGGCTCAACCCGGGCGAGCTGCAAACGCCCCTGCTCGACAGCCACCTCGCCGGCGGCAAGGCGTGGGCTCGGATCGGTGCCGAGCACCGCGAGGCCCTCGTCACCGAGCTCGCCGAGCGCGGAGGAAACCTGGTCAGCCTCAACCCGGTGATGACATCGCTCGAGGGGTTGTTGATGCACCACTACGAGGAGACGGCGTCATGAGGGCGGTACGGGCGATCGCGGTCAACACGTTCCGCGAGGCGGTCCGTGACCGCATCCTCTACCTCTTCGTCGGCTTCGCGTTGGTGATGGTCTTCAGCACCAAGCTCTTCGGCATGCTGACGGTCGGCGACGAGAGCAAGATCGTCAAGGACATCGGGCTGGCGGCGATGCAGTTCTTCTCGATGCTGATCGCCGTGATGATGAGCATGCTGCTGATCAGCCGCGAGGTCGACAGCCGGACCGTGTTCAACATCATCTCCAAGCCGGTGGCGCGCTGGCAGTTCATCCTCGGCAAGTACCTGGGGCTGGTCGCGGTGGTGGCGACCAACCTCGTCTTCATCACCGCCGTGCTGCTGCTGATGGTTGCGGTCTACACCCGCGAGCTCGACCTCATGCTGGTCTTCGCCGCCGCCATGACGATGCTCGAGATGGTCGTGCTGGCCGCGTTCGCGACCCTGTTCGCGGTCGTCACCCGCCCGATCCTCGGCTCGCTGATGACCCTGGCCGTTTTCGTGGTCGGCCAGACCTCGGAGGACCTGTGGCTGCTGACCCGCCAGCTGCCCGGCGAGCTGACCAGGGCGGTGATCGCGGCCATCTACTACCTGCTGCCCAACCTGCAGCGGTTCAACTTCCGCAGCGAGGTGGTGCACGACCTGCCGATCGATCCGGCGGCGGTCGCCCTCGCGGTGATCTATGCTCTGGCCTTCGCAACCGTGGCGCTGATCCTCGCGTCGCTCCGCTTCCGCAGCAAGGACCTCAAGTGATGCGCCGCACGGTGCTGCCGTTGGTGGTCGTCGCTCTCCTGTTGGCGGTGGCGGTGGCTTCCGAGATGAGGATGAGGAGCCTGCCGCAGCACGACCCGCTCGGACGTGAGCTGCTCTACATTCCGTCGTACGAGGTCCTCAAGGTCCTCAGCCTCGGCAACCCCGGGCTGATGGCCGACGTCGTCTACCTGTGGTCGATCCAGTACTACTCCTTCTTCAAGCCCAACGAGCGGTTCCTGTACCTCGAAAAGGTCTACGACCTGATCACGGACCTCGATCCCAAGTACTTCGACGCCTACCGCATCGGCGCGCTGATCATGGGAATCCAGGTCGGGGTCGACCAGAACAATCTCAAGCAGGCCGCCGTGCGGCTCTTCGACAAGGGCCTCCGCAACCTCCCCGACAGCTGGGAGCTGGCGGAGTTCGCGGCGTGGGACATGTACATGCGGTACAAGGACCGGCTCCACGCCATCAAGTACGTGGAGGCGGCGGCGTCGATTCCGGAGGCCCCACCGCGCCTCAAGAGGATCCTCGGGGTGTGGAAGGACAAAGCCGAGGTGTGGACGGTCGAGGACTCCATCGCGTACTGGGAGCAGGCGGTGCAGAACGCGGAGAACGAGTTCGACCTCTTCGTGTGCCGCAACAAGCTCTACGATGCCTACCTGAGCCGCGACCGCCAGCGGCTGCAGCCGGTGATCGACGGTAACGTGGAGCGCACGGGCTCGTGCGAGGAGGGATGGGGCGGTCTGATCCGGGCCGGCCTGGTGGATCGGGTTCCGGTCGACTACTTCGGCAACCCGTACGGGCTCGACCGCGAGACCTGCCAGCTGGTGGCCCACAAGAGGATCCGGGAACAGTAGCCGCCGAGCCCGTCCTCGTCCTCACTCAGCGCCCACCAGCCTGCGCAGGATCGCCGCTGCGATTTCGTTGTCCGGATCGGCCCGCTGCGCCCGCGCAGCCTCCTCGGCGACCGCCGGCGCGAGCCGCGGATCCGACACGAGGCGCCGCTCGAGGTGGGCGAGATCGTCGGGCCGGAGGGTCGTGTACTCGTGGCGGGCGAGCAGCCGTGCCGATGCGGTGTCGCGGCGGACCAGCACCATGGCGACATCGTCCCAGAACACGAGCGCCCACTCGTCAACCGGAAACCACAGCGCCGAGAACCCGCGCCGGCCGAGAGGCCGCCCGTCCGGGGTGGTGACCTCGATCGGCGCGTGGTACCGGACCAGGGCGGTGTCGAGCTCCCAGCGCCGCATCAGCCGTGACCATGCCTCCACGTCGCTGCGGCGCATGATGTCCCAGATCTCGCGCAGCAGCCCGTCGTGCAGCTCGTTGCGGTCGTCGATGAAGACCGGTCGGGTCGGCCCGTGGCGGCCGATCAGGTAGCCTCCGAAGCGGACGTCGTTGTAGAGTCGGCCCGTTGGGAGCCGCTCGCGCTCCATAAACTCGCACGCCCGGTCCGGGTAGTAGTCTTCGGCCCAGCCCAACGCGAGATGGCGGTGCGGTGACGCCGCCAACGAGAGCGCGAGCACCAGCGCCGCGGTGACCGCGAGGATTTCGATCCGCGACCGTCCCCGGCCGTTGCCGGATCGTGCGATGACGGCGTTCCAGGTTGCCAGTGCCGGTGCCACCGCGATCGGCAGCAGGGCGAAGAACAGGCCCAGGTTGCGGATGTGGCGAAAGGCCAGGGCGGAAGCCATCACGAACAGTGCCCAGCGGCCGAGGCGCCGTTCGCGGGCGGCGAGAACCACGCCGGCGGCGATCACCGCGAAGTACAGCCACGGCGCCTGAACCGGTGTCGGCGAGATCCACTCGGGGTTGGGGATGTGCGGTTGATCGACGAGCTCCGCGAGGTGGAAGGGGACGGTCAGCAGCCGCCACCCGTACGGGTTGGCGAGCAGGGCGGCCGCCGCGGCCGCGACGCCAAGAGCCCCGGTCGCAGCGCGTCGGGCATCCCACCGCTTCCGTGCCAGCATCTGGAGGACCTCGGCCGCCATCACGCCCGCGAGCAGCACCGGGACGACGACCGCCGCGCCGTGCGCGTTGGCGTTGACGATCGTCAACGCCGTCACCACCGGCAGCCAGAGGATGGTGCGGAGCTGCCGCCGGTGCATGAACAGGGCGACGACGGCCGGCACGAACAGCAGCGTGACGAGCTCCGGGCGAAGGAAGAACCTCGGGCGGGCGCCGGCGACGCATGCGACGGCGAGCAGCAGCGCGGCCGGCGGCGGCAGCCCGCTCCGAATGCCGATCAAGAGCAGCAGGGCGGAGAGGGCCGCTACCACTGCGGCCCGTGCGAACGTCAACGCGGTCGCGCCGCCGGCCGCCTCGATAGCGGCCACCGTGACCTGGAACAGCCACTCGTGGTCGATCCAGGTCGCGCCGCCGGTCGTAAAGGCGAAGGGATCGGTCGTCGGGACACTCCGCTCCGCGAGGATCCACCGGCCGCTGGCGAGGTGCCACCCGATCGATGTGTTGGCGATGGCGAAGGTGCCGAGCAGGGCCCCGGCGGCGATCGCCGCGACGACGATGAGCGTCGAGGCGCGGGTGGCGGATGAGGTCGCGGTCGTCACCGGTCTGCCGTGTGCCTCGTGCAGCTCATCGGCGCCCGGGTGGTGTGCCCATGAGTCGCTTCAGTCGCCGGCGGTGGCGCCGGCCAACAGGTATTCTTCCCACTCTTGTTCGAATGCGAGGGAGCGCGTGTCGGTCATGCGATCGAGGAATACGATGCCATCGAGATGGTCGTGCTCGTGCTGGATCACGCGGGCATGGAAACCGTCGGCGGTCACCGACAGGGGCGCGCCCTCGAGATCCCGTCCCTTGAGCTTGATCCGCGCGTGCCGCGGCACGACGCCTCGCAGGCCGGGGATGGAAAGGCAGCCCTCCCAGCCATCCTCGACGTCGTCACCGACGAATCGAAGCTCCGGATTGGCGATGACGGTAGGGCGGATCTCGTGGTCACCGTCGGCGGCGGGAACCCAGTACGCGAAGAGCCGCAGTCCCTCGGCGACCTGGGGAGCCGCCAGACCGACGCCCTGCTCTTCGAGCATGGTGCGAACCAGGGCGGAGCCGAGTCCGATGAGCTGGCCGCTGCCGAACCACGACTCGGGAACCGGCTCGGCCTCCCGGCGCAGCACCGGGTGGCCGAGGCGGACCACCTCGAGCAGCCGTGGCGGAGCGGTGAGCGTGTCAGCCACAACCCGAGCAGCCGCCGGAGGAGCAGTCGCCAGCGGGTGCCGGGGCGTTGGGATTGTCCACGGTGAAGCCCGAACCCCGCTCGTCATCGACGAAGTCGACCGTCGAGCCGGTGAGATGCGGCGCCGAGTTGTGGTCGATGAGGACCTCGAGGTCGCCCTGTTCGATCGTGGTGTCGCCTTCGCGCTGGTCGTCGAAGGTGAAGCCGTAGGAAAAACCCGAGCAGCCGACGCCCTGGATGAAGATCCGCAGCCTCTTGCCGTTCGCCTCCGGCATCTGGGCGGCGAATTCCTGGACCTTCGCGACGGCCTTCTCTGAAAACGAGATCATCGTGCCTCCTGTGTGACCACGCGCTAGGCGCGGATAACGAGCATAACACCCCGTGGTTGGAGTAGATTCCGGTTCTACTCGATGCCCTTCTCTGCCAGCCAGCGCTCGGCCTCGATGGCGGCCATGCAGCCGGTACCGGCGGCCGTGACCGCCTGCCGATAGACCGCGTCCTGGGCATCGCCGCACGCCCAGACGCCTTCGACGCTGGTGCGGGTGGTCCCGGCGACGGTCTGGATGTAGCCGACATCGTCCATGTCGAGCAAGCCCGCGAAGATCTCGGTGTTGGGACGGTGCCCGATGGCCAGGAACACCCCCTGGGTCGGATACTCGCGCTCGTCGCCGCTGACGGTGTCTTGCAGTCGGACGGCCGTCACGCCGCCGTCCCGGCTGCCGATGATCTCGATGACCTCCGAGTTCCACTCGAAGTGGATCTTGGGATTGTCGAACGCCCGCTGTTGCATGATCTTGGAGGCCCGCAGCTCGTCGCGGCGGTGCACCACCGTGACCCTGGACGCGAACTTGGTCAGGAAGGTGGCCTCCTCCATGGCGCTGTCGCCGCCCCCGACGACGGCGATCTCCTTGTCGCGGAAGAAGAACCCGTCACAGGTCGCGCAGGCCGACACCCCGAAGCCCATCAGCTGCGACTCCGACGGCAGGCCGAGGAGCTTGGCCGAGGCTCCGCTGGCGATGATCAGCGCGTCCGCGGTCAGCTCGCCGTGGCTCTCGGTGGTGGCGGTGAACGGGCGCGTCTCGAGCCCGACCGAGGTCACCTGGTCGAAGATGAAGCGCGTGCCGAAGCGCTCGGCCTGCTTCTTGGTGACCTGCATGAGCTCGGGACCGAGGATGCCGTCGGGGAACCCGGGGAAGTTCTCGACGTCGGTCGTGATCGTGAGCTGTCCGCCGGGTTGCATCCCCTCGATGACGAGCGGGTCGAGGTCGGCGCGGGCCGCATAGATGGCCGCGGTGAGACCGGCGGGCCCGGAACCGATGATCAGGACCTTGACGTGTTGTTCACTCATGGAATGTCTCCGCTTGTATGGTGCTGCGGCGCCGGGCGGGCTCTCGAGGCCAGGGCACGACGCCAGGTGCTCGACCGGGAGCGGGTAGACGCCGCCCGCTCGTGGCCGCTCATTATACTGGTTCTCGACGTGGATATCGTGAGCTGCCGGAAACCGCCGTGGCTCGAGGTGCTGGCACTCTTCGCCAACTGGTGGTGGGCCGGTTGAACCACGAGTGCGGTGTCGCCGGTCGGTCGTCGATAGTACCATCGGGGGATGCCACCTATCCCCCCCGGACCTCTGCTTGTCTCCGCATGAGAAGCGTCAGGATCACGGTTGTCGGGTCGATTTTCGGGGCCGCTGCCGCGGTGGTGTTTACGACCACTGCGCTCGCGGCCGGTTCGCTCATCGAGCTGGCGGCCGCCGGCCGCTGGGACCGCGTGCTGGAGGTGGCGCTGCGCCGCGAGGGGCAGCTGCCGCTGTCGCAGGAGGAGGTGTTCCTCGCTGCTCACGCGTCGCGGATGCTGGGCGACTCGGGGACCGAGGAACGGTTCCTTGCGGCGGCAGCCGTCGAGGCGACCGAGCTCGGCCGGCTGGCTCGCGTGCAGCTCGCGCGGCTGATGGTCGATGACGATCCCGGCCGGGCGGTGGATCTGGCGATGGGATCATTCGGTCGCGAGCTGCCCTGGCCGCTGCGGGAGCTGGCGGCGAATGTGGCAATCGAAGCCGTGGCGCGCGGCATCGACTCGGCGCGGACCAGGAGCCTCGAGCGGGCGGCGCCGCGGTTGACCGACTCGCTCGAGCGCCGGCTGAAGCTGGCGCTCGCGTTCGTGGAAGTGGGTGACGAGCAGCGGGTGCGCCTGGAGAAGATGCTGGCGGAATCGATGCGCGACCTCGTGGCACTCGAGGCCGCCGAACGGCTGGCGAAGATGCCCGAACCGAGCTCGTTGGAGCGCTGGCGGGTCGCCGCGACCTGGTACTGGCACGCCATGTATCCCCGGGCAGAGACTCTGCTCGAGGGCTTGGCGGGAGGTGACCTCGACGGGGTTCGCCGTGATCATGCATGTTTTCTGCGCGGACGCTGTGCGTTCCGGCTCGGGCGCTGGGACGAGGCCGCTGACTGGTACGCGAGGGCGATAGCACTGGCCACCTCGAACGCGCGGCGGGCCGAGTACGAGGTCCATCTCGGCCGGGCGCGCGAGCTCGCCGGCGACCTCGATGCGGCGGTTGAGTCGGCGGTGCGCGCGTTGCGCTTCGACACCAGCGACGAGCGGCGGCTGTTTCTCGCGCGCCTCCGTCTGCGGCGAGGGGAGGCGGAGCTCGCTCGACTGGGCATTTCGCGTCTGCGTTCGCGAGCCTCGAAGGACCGCGGACAGATGATCCTGGGGGTCGACGCCCTGAACCGGGGCGACGGCGAAACCGCAGCCGCCCATTTCGGTCGGGTCCGCGGCCGAACGTGGTCCGGTCCCGCCGCAATCATGGGCGCGAGCCTCGCCCTCGGTCAGGGCCGCGGAGCAGACGCGGTGGCTGCGCTCCAGGATGCCGCCCTCCGTCTGGACGGCTTCTGGGTCGCACAGGCGCGAACGGTGATGGCCTCGTTGCCGCGGGAGCGCCTGGAGGCGTGGCGAGGCGACCGACGGATCGACGTGACCTCGAAGTCGGAGCACTCGCGCTGGAGGGCGCTCGGGCAGTGGGGCGCGCTCGAGCCCGAACCGACGGTTCGGGCCGCGCTGCAGCGGCAGGTCGTCGCTGAGTCCTTTGCTGAGCCCGAGGCCTGGGTGCCCGACTTCGATCCGGGCCTCGCAGCCGAACTGTGGCGGCTCGGGCTCGAGGCCGAGGCGGCGCGCTGGGACCCCACGGGATTTCCTGGCTCCTCTTCGGCCGCGTCGGCCTGGAGCGCCGCCCGGTTTGCCGAGCTCGGCCTCCCGTGGCGAGCGACGCGAGTCGCGGACTTTGCCTGGAGGCAGGCGGGTTCGCAGGTCCCCGAGGACCTGCTTCCAGAGTCGTTGCGGCAGTCGCTGTATCCCCTGCCGATGTCGGAGAACGTGCGTGCAGCCGGTGCCGCGGCAGGCGTGGAGTGGCCGCTGCTCGCCGCCGTCGCCCGGGAGGAGTCCCGGTGGGACCGCCGCGCACTGTCGGCCGCCGGTGCACGCGGACTGCTGCAGCTGATGCCGGAGACCGCGGCGACGGTGGCGTCTCGCCTCGGGCGGGCGCGGCCCGAGCCCGACGACCTCTTCGATGCCGGCCTCAACCTCGAGCTCGGTGCGACCGAGCTGTCGCGGCTGGTAGCGGCATTCGGCGGCCGCCGCGCACCCGCAGTGGCGGCGTACAACGCCGGTGAGGCCCAGGCCAGATTGTGGCTCGAACAGTGCGGACGGGGATGTAGCGACGCGGTCTATCTGGTCATCATTTCGTTCTCGTCGACTCGCACCTACACGGCGAATGTCCTCGCCGGGGCGAGCCGCTACGCCGAGCTGTACGGCTCAGAAAAGACGCCCGCGAGTCTGACGCCGGACTCACTGGACCGCTGACGGCAGCGGTTCAGCCGCCGAAGCGCGTCACCTCCTGCCTGGCCTCCGCCCGCGCGAGCCACCGGTCGATCTCCTCATTGAGCTTTCGCTCCACCAGCAGGCGGTAGAGGCGGTCGCGAACCGAGGCCAGGGGCGGTACCGGCTCGTCGGAAGCCGCGACCTGGTTGACCAGCAGCTCCTGGTAGGCGGTCTCCACCTCGCCGATGGTCACCGTGACCCGGGGCCGGAGCCGCTGCTCGACGTAGGCATCGACGGCCGCGACCCGCAGCGCGAGCTCGTCGAGGTCGGCCTCGATCAGGCCCTGCCGGTAGAGGTGCGCGGCGAGCTCCTCGCGGCCGCCGGCGCGGGCGACCAGGGCGCGTCGAACCGTCTCGGCATCGATCTCGAGGCGGAAGAGCAGCCCGCTCTCTTCGAGGTCCCGAAACTGGACCTCGAGCCGGATGCGTGCCTGCAAAAGGCGCCGCCGGTAAGCCTCCCGCGATTCGAGCGGATCGTGGGGGCTGAGAGCGATCGCTTCGGCGAGCAGGATGTCGCTGTGGAGGATCGGCGTGGTACCGACCACCGCGAGCACTTCCTCGACCGTCGACCAGTCCTCTTCTGCAGCAGTGAAGTGACTGGTGCTCAACAGGATGAGGGTCAGAATTACGAGTCGCACCTTGGTATGATAGCAGCGTGCCTGCCGGCAGCCGGAACCGCGGAGAGCTGTGGATCGTCGCCACGCCGATCGGAACCCTCGCGGATCTGTCGGCGCGAGCCGGCGAGATCCTGGCTGCGGTGGACGTGGTCCTCGCAGAGGACACCCGCCGAGCACGGACTCTCCTCGGTCATTTCGGGATCTCGACCAGGTTCCCGGTACAGAGCCTTCACGAGCACAACGAGGACCAGCAGGTCAAGCGCCTGGTGGGTGAGCTCGAGGCCGGGAGGTCACTGGCGTTGGTCAGCGATGCCGGCACGCCGGTGTTGTCGGATCCGGGCTTCAAACTGGTGCGTGCGGCGCGAGAGCGAGGATTCGGCGTCCGCAGCGTACCCGGACCGTCCGCATTCACGGCGGCGCTCGCCGCCGCCGGGCAGCCGCCGCTTCCGGCAACTCTCTGCGGTTTCCTGCCGGCGCGCCCGGGACCACGCCGCCGACGTATCGCCGAGCTGGCCGCCTTTCCGTGGACCCTCGTGTTTCTGTTGTCTCCGCACCGCCTCGGACGCGAGCTGGCTGATCTGGCCAAGGTCCTCGGCAGCGAACGGCAGGCAACGTTGTTGGCGGAGATCAGCAAGCGCTTCGAGCGGGCATCGATCGGCACGCTCGGTGAGCTCGCACGCAGCGAGGACTGCAGCTCGCCGCGGGGCGAGTACGTGGTCGTGATCGGCCCTGCGGCGGCGAGCGGAGACGATGAGTTCGACGAGAATGAGGTTCGATCCGAGTACCGGCTCGCGCTGGAGCAGGGGCTCGACCGGGCCGATGCGATGCGGCGGGCGGCGCGACGTCTGGGCCTGCGCCGGCGGCAGGTCTTCGACGTCCTGAGCGCTGGCGGCGAAGGCCATGAGGGGACCGAGGATGGCTGATCGGCTGCGGCGGCGGGCGGCCGGCTCTGTGCTACCCTGAGCGCGTTTCGTGAGGAGGTCAACCATGTCCCGACGCTCCATCCCCGTCGCATCTCTGGTGATGGTTTTGGCCGGCCTGACCATCGGCTGCGGCGGTGCGCCGATCGTCGGTGTGATGCTTCCCTCCTCCGGTGCAGCCGCATCCTACGGCGAGTCGATCGAGAGCGGCATCAAGCTGGCTCTGACCGAAGCGCGCGGCCGCAACGAGCTGCCGCAGGGCTTCGAGGTGCTGTGGGCGGAAACCGACTCGGATCCGACGCGTGCGGTGGAGGAGCTGCGGAAGATGGTCGCCGAGCGCGACGTCAAGCTGGTGATTGCCGGCGCGACCAGCGCCGAGGCCCTGGCCATCATTCCGGTGCTCGAGGAGCTTGACGTCGTCTGCCTGTCGCCGTCGGCATCGGCTCCGGGTCTGGCCGAGATGTCGCGGATGTTCTTTCGCATCTATCCGTCGGACGAACTCGAGGGGCACACGGCGGCCAACTTCCTGCACGAGAAGCTGGGAAAGCAGAGGGTGCTCTTGGTGACGGGCGACACCGAGTACACCCGCGGCATCCTTCCCGAGTTCCGGAAGCAGTACGAGGGGGCGTTGAACGGGGAGATCGTGGCGGAGATCAGCACCACCGCGGCGGACTGGCGCGAGCAGGTGGATGCGAGTCTCGGCGGCATCGAGGCCGTCTACGCCGTAGGCTACGCGGAAGAGATCCTCGATGTCGTGCTGCACCTGCAGGAAACCGATTTTCGCGGCCGGATCGTCACGACCTCCGCAATCTACAGCGGTGACGTCATCCGCGAGGCGGGAAGGGCTTCCGAGGGGCTGTTCTTCCCGCTGCCGCCGTTCGACAGGACCTCGGACAAGGAGCCCGTGCTCGGGTTCGTCAACCGTTACATGGACGCGTACGGCCGCGCGCCGGACGTGTTCGCGGCCCACGGCTTCGATGCCATGAACTTCGTGATCCGGGTCATGACCCTCGCCAACCCCCCTGAGACTCTCGAGATTTTGAAAGCCCTCAACTACGGGGTCACCGAGCAGATGGGGGTGACCGGGCCGATCCTGTTCGACGACCACGGCGACGTCAAGCACTACCCCAAGATGTTCATCGTCAAGGAAGGGCAGGTCCTGAGCTACCAGCGGCACCTCGAGACCGAGCGCCGCCGGATCCTCAACCAGGTCCAGGATCTCCTCCAGACCCGGGATTGACCGGGGACGTCGATGGCAGCCCTCCGCCTGCTGTGGCGCCAGCGAGCGCTGGTGGCGGTGCTGGTCCGGCGTGAACTCGACGCGCGCTACCGGGCGTCGGTCCTCGGTTTCTTCTGGTCGTTGCTGAACCCCCTCCTGCTGCTGGCCGTCTACGCGGTCGTCTTCACCTACATCTTCAGCCCGCGTTTCCCCGGTGCCGACCCCTACCCCTTGTTCCTCTTCAGCGGTCTCCTGCCGTGGCTGTTCTTCTCGGGTGCGGTGCTCGACGGCTCGATCACGCTGATCGACAACGGCCCGTTGCTGGCCAAGGTGATGTGCCCGCCGGAGGTTTTCCCAGCGGTCACGGTGGCATCCCATCTCGTCCACCACGTTCTCGCGCTGCCGATCCTGATCGCTGCCATGGTGGTCGGAACGGCCGCAGGCCTGCACGACTTCCCGTGGTCGGTGTGGCTGCTGCCGGCCGCCCTCCTGCCGTGGATCCTGGCCACCGGCGGAGTCGTGATGGCGGTGTCGGTGCTGGCGGTCCACTACCGGGATCTTCGCGACCTCCTGGGGCACCTCCTCAACCTGCTGTTCTTCTCGTCCCCCATCATCTACAAGCTGGAGGGGCTCGAGGTTCCTGGAACCCTCGAACGCGTGCTCCGCCTCAACCCTTTGGCGAGCCTGGTTGCGGTGTACCGCGACACCGTGTTTACCGGTTCGCCATCGCCACCGGCGGTGTGGGTGACCGCCTACGCCGTCGGCGCCGCAAGCTGGTGGATCGGCGCGCTGGTCTTCGAGCGCTACCGCGAAACCCTCGTGGAGGCGGTGTGAGGGGAGAAATCCGGTTTCGCGGCGTACACAAGGTCTACCGGTGGCGCGGCCGGAGGGTCCGCCATGAAACCCTCAAGGGGGCCCTTTTCCACCGCCGGAAGAAGGGGGATCGGGAGCGCACGCATCGTGCGCTGTGCGGCATCGACGTGACCGTCGCCGCGGGTGAGGCGGTGGCCCTGATCGGGCCCAACGGATCCGGAAAGTCCACCTTTCTCAAGCTCGCGGGCGGCATCCTCAAGCCGACCGAGGGCACAGTGGAGACGGACGGAAGGGTGACGGCGCTGATCGAGCTCGGGGCGGGGTTCCATCCCGAAATCACGGGCCGCGAGAACGTGCTCATCAACGGCATGCTGCTCGGGCTGACGCGGCGCGAGATCGAGGCGCGGATGGACGAGATCGTCGCCTTCGCCGGCATCGGCGAGTTCATCGACCAGCCGGTGAAGGTCTACTCGTCCGGGATGTACGTGCGTCTCGGGTTCGCGGTGGCGGTCGCCGCCGACCCCGACATCTTGTTGATCGACGAGGTGCTGGCAGTCGGCGACGAGTCCTTCACGCGCCGCTGCCTCGACCGCCTGGCACGCCTCCGCCAGCGCGGTGTGACGATGGTCCTGGTGTCGCACGACCTCGACCTGGTGGCCGGCTTCGCGGACCGTGCGCTGTACCTCGAGCGGGGACGGGTGGCGGCCGAGGGCCCCAGCGATGCCGTGGTGGCGCGCTACCGCAGTGATGCCGCCGGGGAGTCCGAAACCGGTCTTGATACCGACGAGACCCGCGACGACGACGGCCGCCGTTGGGGCAATGGCGACGTCGAGATCATCGCCGCCGAGGTGTGGGTGGGCGACCACCCGCAGCGCCTGATCCCGAACGGCAGCCCGTGCCAGGTCCGCATCCGCTACCGAGTGCGGCGTCCGGTCCGGGACTTCGTGTTCGGAATCGCGTGGCACACCTCGGACGGCGCCAAGGTGGCGGGCCACAACACCCTGATGGCCGGGCTCGAGCCCGTCCTGCTGGCTGCCGACGGCGAAGTGTGGTGCGAGTATCCGGCCTGCGCGCTCGCGCCCGGCGAGTATTTGATCGACGTCGCGGTGCACGCGACCGGCGGACAGGCCTACGACTACTGGTGCGATGCCGCGACGGTGCGGGTGACGGCGGAGCAGCCGTGGCCGGGCGTGTGGGCGCCCGAGCACCGTTGGCGCGGCTCGGGCCCGGAGTGGAAGCCATGAGCCCGGCGCGGCGCCACGCCATCCCGAATCTCCGCTCTCCGGCGGAGGAGAATGACGCGACGCGCGTGTGCGCCCACCGCGGATTGACGTAGAGCGTCACTTTCCATGTCTCTCGGTGCCGGAAATGGCTGGCACGGGCCTTGCACTAACGAGACCGCCGTGAAAGGAGGCAACAAGATGCGAAAGAATCGTGGATTTACGTTGATCGAGCTGCTGATCGTGGTGGCGATCATCGGCATTATTGCCGCTATCGCCATCCCCAACCTTCTGAACGCCATCAACCGTGGCCGTCAGAAGCGCTCCATGGCCGACCTTCGGACCGTGGGCACCGCCACCGAGGCCTATGCGGTGGATGCGTCGCAGTATCCTAGCGTCAGTGCAGACCAACCAGTCTCGGCTGAGTTCAATGATTATTTGCAGCCGACCTACATCAAGTCCGCTCCGCAGGCCGACGGCTGGCGGACGGCCTTCCACGCCTCGTCGAATCCGCAGTTCTACTCGATCGGATCGGCCGGGAAGAACAAGACCTTTGAGGGTAACCTCGACAGCTACAGTATCGGCACCCTCACGGGCGACATGGACTGCGACATCGTCTTCTCCAATGGATCGTTCATCCAGTACCCCGAGGGCGTGCAGACCGAGTAGTCGTTCTGCCGCGAATTCGAAATCGGGGGCCCCTGCGCCCCCTTTTTTCGTGCCCGCCTGACACCGGCAGACGGCGCCCCGAGGCGGTCGTGAGACACTCGAGAGAGGCTGGATCATCGTGGTTGAAGTGCCGGAAGACCGGGCTGGTGGTCGCGGGATCAGGGGGTTCGCGCCGCTGGCGATGGCCGCGCTGCTCGCGTGGTCCCCGGCCGAGACCCATCCCTGGTCCTTTCCGATCGCCTCGGCCGTCGCGCTGGCGGTCCTCCTGGGTGACCGGCGGCGCGTGGCCGCCGGCGCCGCGGCGGCCTGGCTCGCCCTGTCCGCAGCCCTGCTGGTCATCCCGCACGGGCTGCTCGGCTACGATCCGTCAGCTGCCCTCACCGAGGGGACGCTGCTGGTGGCGGTCGCCGCGGTCGTCTGGCTGGCTTCGCGACAGGCGCCGCCGGAGCCCGCCGGAGCCGTTTTCGGCCTGGTGGTCGCGGGCCTCGCCGTGTGGGGGCTCCTCCAGGTCACCGCCGGCCCCGAGCACCACGCGGCCGTCCTGCAGCAGGTCCCGGAGCAGTTCCGCTCCGATGCCGCCGAGCGTCTGGCCGCGGGCCGGGCCTTCGCCTCGCAGCCGCTGCCGTCCCACCTCGCGGTCCTGCTTGCGACCGGGCTGCCGCTGCTCCTGGCCCGGGTTCGCCGCGACCGCGCCGCGGTGCTGTGGGGAGGCGGTGCGCTGCTGTGCGTGGCCGGGCTCGCGGCGACCCGGTCCCCGGTCGGTCTCGGTCTCGCCCTGGCGGCCGCGGCCGCTCTGGCCGCGGCCCGCCACCGCCGGGCGGCCCTGCCGCTGGCGGTCGCCCTGGCGGCGGCGCTCGCGATCGTGATTGTCGTGCGCGGCGACGTGCGGGAGCTCGAGCCGGTCGGCCTGCGTCTCGACAACTGGCGATCGGCGGTGTGGATCTGGTCCACCGCGCCGGCGGCCGGCATCGGGTTCGGCGGCTTCGGGCAGGCCGCACAGGCTGTTCCCTTCGAGGTTGGCAACCGCCCGCGCCACGCCCATTCCCTGCCGTTGGAGTGGCTCGCGGAGCTCGGCCCCGTGGGATTGGCGGCCGCGCTGGCCATCGCCATCTGGCTTTCGGGGCTGGTCCGCGACCTGTGGCCGTTGCGGCCCGACCTGGCGGTGGCGGTGGCGGTGATTCCGGCCCACAACCTCGTCGACTTCTCGCTCTACGGATCCGGCGTGGCGGTGCCGTGGGCGGTGCTGGCCGGGTGGGCGGTGGCGTGCCGGCGTTCGGAGGTCCGCGATCCCCCGGTGCGACGCGGTCGTCCGTTGCTCATCGCGGCGGCGGTGGCGACTCTGGCGGTCTCCTGTCTGCACGCGGCCTCGCGAAGCCTCGATCCGCCCGCCGTCTCGGACCTCCCTGCCGGAGACCGATTCGAACTGGCCAGCAGGGCCGCGCGGGTGGCGCCGTGGCGGGTGGGGCCGGCGACGGCGATGGCGGTCGCGGCGCTGGATTCGGGGGATCTCGACCGCATCGCGGCGGCGGCCGTTGCTCTCGATGAAATCCGATGGCTGAAGCCCCGTGCGGCCTCGATCGCGGACCTGCGCGGCCTGCTCGCGGAGGCCGAGGGTGATGCTCCACGGGCTCTGAGCGAGGCGTGGGAAGCGGCTCGCGCCAACCCGTCGAACCCGGTCTACCGTCAACGTTACGAACGTCTGCTCGGCCGGCTGCATGGGCCGCGTTAGCCTGGCAGTGCCGGTGGTGGCAGCCGCGGCGGTGGTGGCTGCGGCGGCGGTGATGGGCGGCGCCTTCTACCCCGGTCAGCGGCTGGCGGTCGCCATCGCACTGACGGTGTGGGTGGTGGTCCTCGGCATCGGTACGAAGCGCCTCGGCTCCGGGCCCGAGGAGGGGGCGTGGCTTGCGTTCATCGGTTGGGGGGTGGTGTCGTCGGCTGTGGTCGGGCTGGCGCCTCTCGACGCACGGATCACCCTCGCGGGCTGGGTGATCGCATGGTGTGTGTGGGTGAGCGCCCGGCGGTCGACGCGGCGCGCCCGCGAGCTGGCGGCGAGTATCATCATCGCCGCAGCGGTGCTGCTGGTCGTCGGGCTCGCGCTGGAGGCGGTCGGCTTCGGTGGGATCCGGGTCGGCGGGCTGCTGGAAAACCCCAATCTCACGGCGGCGCTGCTGGTGGCCGCGCTGGCGCTGAGCTTCGCCCTGCCGTCGGGCCTCGGGTTCGGATGGCGGATCGGAGTTTCCTCGGTACTGATTTTCGGCGTCGCGATCACGGGTTCCCGGGCGGGTCTGCTCGCGGTGGTGGCGGCGATCGCGGTCCTGCTGCCGAGCGGCCGGCTTCGGGCCGCCGGCATCGCGGTCGGCGGCGCGGCGGCGGCGGCGCTGTTGGCGTGGCGCCTGGTCATCCATCCCGCGGTCCTGGACTGGTTTCGGCCATCGATCTGGCTCGGCGTGCTCAGGCTGTGGGCAGCCCGGCCGCTGTTCGGAGTTGGCCCCGGTGGCCTGCCCGATGCGGCGGGCGCGGTCCGTCTGCTGCACGAGGACCACATCGGTCAGCGCCAGTATCTGATCGGCTCTGCCGAGTCGACCCCGCTCGGGCTGCTGGTGCAGACGGGGGTCGTCGGCCTCGCGATCGCGGTAGTGGCCGTCGCGCTGTGGGTGCGGCGCCTGCGTGGTCGCGAGCGCTGGGGAAACCGGGCTCTGTGGGCGGCGGCGGCGGCGATGGCGTTGATGGCCCTGTTTCACGATGTCGTCAACCTCGATGTCGTTCTGTGGTGGTGGGCCCTGACTCTGGGCCTGCTCGAGGCCGGCGCAGGGATTGTCCGATCGGAAGTGGTCCCCTGGTGGCGTCGGGCATGCCGGGCTCTGGCTCTCGCGCTGATCGTGCTGTGGGGCATGGCGGGCCCGGCGTCGGCACGGTGGCTGTGGCATGCGGGGCCGCGGGATGCTCGATTGGTGAACCGGCTCGAGGCCGCGGAAGGGTGGTTCTCGCCGCCGCTGGAGTGGCGCGCCCGCTCGCTGCTTCGCGAACCGGCGTGGACCTGGGAGGCAGCCGCTGAAGCCCTGGCCCGCAGCCGGCGTGCCGCCCGCGTCCACCCCGGCGCGGCGGACGTGTGGATGACGCTGGGCGCCGTGCACCTCCGCATCGTGAACGAGTTCGGGCCGTGGCCGGACAGCGTCGCGGGGGCGCGGGCCGCTTTCGAGCACGCGACCCGTCTCGAGCCCCACCAGCCGTGGCCGTGGCTGGAGGCGGCGCGGCTGGAACGGGCCGTCGCGAATCTCGACGGGGCCGCGGCGCTGGTCCGGCGGGCGGTCGAGGCCGAGCCCCACGCGGTGTCGGCGTGGTTGTTCCTGGCCCGCGTCGAGCTCGACCGCGGGCAGGTGGCGAGTGCGCGCGACGCCCTCGCGAAGGCGAGCGGGTCAGCAGCGCTGCGTTCGAGGCTGGGCCTGACCCCCTACGAGCGCGAGCTGCTGGCGGCACCGCCATGGCAGTTTCGCGAGCTCGAAGAGGCGCTGCAGTGAACAGGAAGGCCCTGGCGGGCGTGTGGTGGGTGCCCCTGCTGCTGGCCGCCGCTCCGGTGTTCAAATTGGTGCCGGGCCATCGCGACCTGCTGGACTTCTTCGCGCCGATGCGGCACTTCACCGCGACGGCGCTGGCCTCGGGCACGATGCCGTGGCTCAATCTCGCCAACGGTTGCGGCGAGGCGTGGTTTGCCAACCCCGAGACCGCGGTGCTCTACCCGCCGGCCTGGCTGCACCTCGTGCTGCCGCCGGCGTGGGCTCTGTCGGTGGAGGTCGCGGTCCATCTCGCCTGGCTGTCCCTCGGCGCCGGCCTTCTGGCGCGGTCCCTTGGCGCCGAGAGCCTCGGGAGGCTGGTGGTGGAGGCTGCGGCATGGTCCATCGGACCCGTGGTGTTCACGGTCGGCGTGCTCAACAACCTCGAGACCCTGGCCTGGGTACCGTGGATGTTGCTCGCCGCCCGGGGTGAGGGCCCGCGAGCGGTCGGGCTGGTGGCCCTCACCACCGCGCTCGCGTGGCTGGGCGGCGAGCCCCAGATCTGGGCGATGGCGGTGGCCCTGATGGTGCTGACCGGGCGGCGACGAGCGGTCGCGGCGGCCGGCGCCGTCGTCGGAGTCACCGCGGTCGCGGTTCAGCTCGTGCCGTTCGTCTTCTGGGTGCTGGAAGGCGATCGTGGACTGCAGGCCGCGGACTGGGTCCTGCGCGGGGCGGTGGCGCCTCGTGACTGGCTGGGAGTGCTGGTGCCGGGTCGTGCGGTCGACGCGGGACGCATGGTGTATGCGGAGAGCCTGTTTCTGGGAGCCCCGCTGCTCGTATGTGGTCTGTTCGGGGCCTTTCGATACCGGTGGCTGCTCGCCGCGGTGGCCTGCCTCGGGGTGCTGGCGACTCTGCCCGAGGTCGGTGGGGGATCGCTGGTGCTGGCTGTCACCGGCGGTCTGGTCCGTTACCCCTCGCGATTCGCCGTGATCGCCCTGACCATGTTGCTGCCGCTGATGGGAAGCGGGGCCGGGGACTGGTTGGCGGGACGCTGGCGACCCTGGGCAGCCGCGGTGGCGGGATCGACGCTGCTCCTGTGTGCCGCCACCCAGCGCCCCTCGGCATGGCTGGTGGCCGGGATCCCGGCGGCGCTGATGCTGGCCGGATCGGTGCGCGTGGCGTGGCGCGACCTGCGTGCAGTGGCACTCGCGGCCGGGGTCGTCGCGACGGCTGCAGCGTCCTGGCCGTTGCTGGGCCTGCAGCCGACGGGTCGACTCGAGGACCGGCGGACGGTCTGGCCCGAGGCGGCGAACGGTGAGCGGGTGTGGACTCCGTCGCCCGCGGCGGGAGACACGCGGTGGATGGCGCGCGGTCTCGAGCCGCGGCGCCTGTGGCCGGTCGGGTACCTCAACCTGGTCGGCGGGCTGACCCTGGTGCGGACCGACGCGCCGGTGGCGCACGCCGCGCTGATGGACCATCTCCGAATCGCCGACGAGGGCCCATACAGGCGGTGGTGGCTCGATGTGCTGGCGGCGCGGTGGGTGATTCTCCCGGAGTCCGCGGGCGTGCCCCCGGGGATGGATCCGGTCCGGATCCGAGGCGGCATGCGACTTTTCCGCAACCCGAGAGCGGTGGCCGTGGTCTCGGTGGCGGCTGCAACGCCGCAGGTCGGGCGTCTCCCCGGTGCGGGTGCGGAAGCCGGCGAGCTCGGCCTCGCCGGCAACCGCTGCCGCGCGTCGCTGGAGCTTGACGAGCGATCCTGGCTGTGGGTGTCTCTGGCCCCGCTGCGTGGCTGGAGCTGGTCTCTGGACGGCGTCGAGGTGGCGCTGGAGCGCGGGCCGGGGATGTTGCAGTTCCTCGAGGTCGGTCCGGGCCGTCACGAGCTGGTGGGGCGCTACCGCCCCCCCGGCCTGCCGGCCGCGGGAGCGGTCAGCGGCTGCGGGTTGCTGCTCGTGCTGCTGCTCCTCGCATCACGTCGCGGCCGACCTGCGCCCACGCCTGCTAGGCTGGAGTGAGGCAGTATGTCGGAGGTCGCCGCATGGCGTGGCTGATGGTTGCTCTGTTCTTCCTGTCCGGCCTGACGGCCCTGGTGGGCGAGGTGGTCTGGATGCGGATGCTGGGCCTGGTGCTCGGCAACACCGTGTGGGCGGCATCGACCGCGGTCGCGATGTGGATGGCCGGCATGGCCATCGGCGCGCGGCTGGGCGCCAGGCTCGCCTCCCGGACGGCGAAGCACATGCGGTGGTACGGCGGCGCCGAGATCGGGATCGGCGTCTTCTTCCTCGCGTCGCCGGCCCTCCACGAGTTGCTGCTGAGAGCCGGTGCCTCGGTCGGGGAGGATCTCGGCGAATCGCTGGCGCTCGGGATGATGCAGCGGTTCGGGCTCGCGGCGATGGCGCTGGCGGTGCCGACGATCCTGATGGGGTTGACGCTGCCGCTGCTGGTGGAGCGGATGCGGGGCCGCGGGCTCGCGTCCCGGGTGAGCCTGCTGTACGGCGTCAACACGCTCGGGGCGGCCGCCGGGGTGTTCGCCGCCGCCTACCTGTTGCTGCCGAACCTCGGCGAGCGCGCGAGCCTTTCGGCGGCGGCGCTGCTGTGCACGGCGGTGGGGGTGGCCGCGGTCCTTGTCGAGCGCAGCATTCCGAAGGCGGAGGTCATTTCCATCTCCCCGCCGTCGGCGCCGGTCCAGAAGAGGTACCTGCTGCTGGTGGCGGCCATGGGCCTGTCGGCGCTCGCCGCCGAGCTGGTGTGGGTGCGGATCCTCGTGCTGCACCTGGGATCGCGAGTCTACGCGTTCGCGCTCCTGCTCGGTGTCTATCTGCTCGGGATCGCGATCGGCAGCCTGCTGGTCCGCCTCGCGGCACCGCGGATCTCCGACCCGGCGCGTGCCCTCGCGCGGGTCCAGCTGTTGGCCGCGGTTGCGCTGGTGCTGCAGCTGCTCGCGCTCGGCTTCGCGGGCGATCTGATCGTGTGGCTGAGCCAGGTCGTGCGCCTGCGCGCGACCTTCGCGGCGGCCCAGGGCGTCCTCTTCACCGCCGTCACCCTGCTCTTCCTGCCGGTGACGGTGCTCTTCGGAGCCTCGTTCCCGCTTGCCGTGGCGGCCGACCCGGTACGGCGCTCGGCGGGCGAGCACGCCGGGGTGATCGCGGCCGCCAACACCGTCGGCGGCATCGCCGGAGCGGTGGCCGCTCCGTTCCTGCTGGTGCCGTGGATCGGCTGCCAGCGGACCCTGCTGCTGTTCGCCGGCGTCCACCTGGGGGTGGCCCTGTGGCTCCGGCGCCAGCGCGTGTTTGCCGCGACGGCGGCGGTGGTGGTTGCCGCCGGGGTCCTGATATGGACCGCGCTGCCTTCGGACTGGGTGCTGCGGCAGGCGACGGCGGTGGACAGCGAGCGCACCGAGCTAGTGGAGCTGATCGAAAGCCTGAGCGCCACCGTGCTGGTCAAGCGCTACGACGACCCTGCCGGGACCTGGTATTCACTCGAACTCAACGGTGTCAATGTCGCTGGCACCGAGCCGGCCCTGCTGGCGATCCAGCAGCTGCAGGGCAACCTGCCGATGCTGCAGGCGCGCCACACCCGCCGCGTGCTGCACGTGGGCTTCGGCTCGGGCGGCACCTGCTGGGCGGTGACCAGATACCCGATCGACCGCGTCGACGTGGTCGAGATCGCCCCCGAGGTGCTGCATGCTTCCGACTCCCACTTCGCCGACATCAACCACGGTGTCCTCCAGGAGCCCGTGGTCAACGTCGTCGTCAACGACGGCCGCAACTTCCTGCTCGCCACCGACACCACCTATGACGCCATTCTCTCGGACTCGATCCACCCCCTGTACGCCGGCAACAGCACCCTCTACACCCGCGAGTACTTCGAGCTGTGCCGCGCCCACCTCGAGCCCGGAGGCGTGACCTCCATGTGGCTCCCCATCTACTCGCTCGATCGCGGCAGCCTGCTGCGCATCCTGCGGGCGTTCCATGAGGTCTTTCCACGGACGGTGGTGTGGTACGATATCTCGACGCCCAACGACTACACCGTGGTCACGGGCATGGTCGAGAACGGGCCGATCGAGATCGTCTGGGACCGCATGAACGTTCCGGGGGTCACCGAGTCGTTGGCGATCGCCAACGTCTTCTCGAGAGAGGGCCTGATGGCCGACATGCTGCTCGGCCCGGCCGAGGTGGCGAAGCTGACCGCCGACGTGCCGCCGTTTATCGACGACCTCCCCTACGTGGAGTACACCGCGGGGCGACTGCTGGCCAGGGACCTCACGTGGTTCGATAACCTGGTGATGCTGTTCAATGCCCGGGCGATCACCTCGAGCTTCCCGGAGGACGCCGGCGACTGGAGTGGAGCCATGGTCCACCGCGATCGCCGGGTTCGCGAGATCCTCGAGCGGATTCAGGACCAGCTGGCGGGCAACGACTGACGGATGGTGTTCCGCAGCAAAAGGGTGGTGAAAAACGCGGGCTCACTTCCCTGAATAAATCCGCCGAAGGCACGACGATCCGCACTAAGTTCGTTGTTCATTCCACACCTAGGGGGCCAGTTCCGAAGATCGGGCGCACCACGAGGACAGAGTGTCTTCCAGTTTGCCTCTTGTGAGGGTGGCATCGAGCGGGACGAGATTTTACGCGTGATCGTGGGGAGAAGGTGGACAGTTCATCGAAAGCGGGTCGGGATGGCCGTTTTGCAGCCCGGTTGCCACGACATCTCAGCGTTGGGTGATATCCTCGATTCTGAGGGATTTTGGCATTGAACAGCTGCGATTTCATCAGCGAGGAGTCGAAGGGTACGAGATGAAGGCGGTTATTCTTGCGGGTGGTTTCGGGACCCGACTTAGTGAGGAAACATTCAGTAAACCGAAACCGATGGTCGAACTGGATGGCAGGCCAATTCTGTGGCATATCCTCAAGATTTACTCAGCACACGCCATCAATGACTTTGTGATTTGCCTTGGTTACAAGGGTTACGTCATTAAAGAGTACTTCGTGAACTACCTCCTTCATTCTGCGGACGTCACTGTCGATGTCCGGGCCAACTCGGTAGAGATTCATGAGGCACAGGCCGAGCCGTGGCGAGTGACCCTCGTAGACACTGGAGAAGACACTCTCACCGGAGGGCGACTGCTCCGAGCCCTCAAATATCTCGACGGAGGCGACTTTTGTCTAACCTACGGGGATGGTGTGGGTGATGTCAACATCCGGGCTCTTGTCTCGATGCACGAGCAACATGGACGTTTAGCAACGGTGACCGCTGTCCGAATGCCGGGTCGTTTTGGTGCCCTGCAAATCGATGGTTCATGTGTAACTCGATTTGAGGAGAAACCTGTTGGAGGCGGCGGATGGGTCAATGGCGGGTTCTTCGTCCTATCTCCCGGTGTGGCTGATTACATCGCCGGGGACCGGACATCCTGGGAGCGCGAGCCAATGGAAGGTCTGGCTCGTGACGGTCAACTGATGGCGTACCGGCATGAAGGATTCTGGCACCCCATGGACACCATCCGAGACAAGAAATATCTCGAGTCACTTTGGCTCAGCGGTCAGGCGCCATGGAAAACTTGGGACTGACGGGAAAATTCTGGGCGGGCCGGCGGGTGCTGGTAACGGGCCACACGGGTTTCAAAGGAGGCTGGTTTTGTGTTTGGCTCCAACAGCTTGGCGCGGAAGTCTTCGGCATAGCATTGGAGCCGCCGACTTCTCCTTCACTTTACAATGTTGGTCGGGTGGCGCGTGGAATGGTGTCAGAGAGGGCGAACCTCGTTGATGCCATATCCGCGCGCGACCTCGTCGCGAAGGTCGAGCCGGAAATCGTCTTTCACATGGCAGCGCAGGCCCTTGTGCGGCAGTCATACGAGGAGCCGCTGACCACGCTTTCAACGAATATCCTCGGGACGGCAAACGTACTTGAGGCAATTCGGGAGGTGGGAAGTGCGAAGGCGGTACTCGTGGTGACCAGTGACAAATGTTATGAAAATCGAGAGTTAAAAGCCCATGATGAATCTCAACCCCTCGGCGGCCATGATCCGTACTCTTGCAGCAAGGCTTGCGCCGAGCTGGTATGCGCAGCGTACAGAAAGTCCTTCCTCGAGCACCGGGGGATCCACCTCGCTACCGCTCGATCTGGCAATGTGTTTGGAGGTGGCGACTGGTCACGCGACAGGTTGGTGCCGGACTTCGTCCGAGCTGCCATCGCAGGCCAATCCGTCGCAATTCGTAATCCATCCGCAATCCGCCCTTGGCAGCATGTACTCGACCCGCTTTGCGGCTACCTGCTGCTTGCCGAACGCCTCGCAACCGAAGGCGCGCCTTTTGCACAGGCGTGGAACTTCGGCCCCGATCCCTCTTTTGGGAAGTCCGTTGCGGAGGTCATGCAGCTACTCGTTGAGTATTGGGGGGATGGAGCAGAATGGCAACACCGCCGCGAAATCGATCAGCCACATGAAGCCATGTCGCTCGTTCTCGACTCTGCCAAAGCGACATCTCGACTCGGTTGGGTTCCCGTGTGGGATCTCGAAGAAGGTTTGCGCCGCACGGTTGAGTGGTATAAAGAATTCTCTCTGGGGCGCGACATGAGAGAATTCATGGAGGCGCAAATATCCGAGTATTTGATCGATTTCAGAGCTGCCCGAGTGAGGCGAAATAAGAGCGCATCGCACGCCGTGAAGGACTCGGCGCTGTGACAAGTCGTCGCCGGGTCATTTTCCCAACCGGGCCTTCGGACTCAGATGACGGGTTTCTCAGGCGTCAAATCTTGAGTTTGGTCAGGAAGTATGTTTCCGAAAAAACAAGAACCACACCGTTCGTTCCGGCTGATACCGAAGTCCCGGTATCCGGCAAGGTGTATGGTGCCGAGGAGGTATGCGCCCTCGTTGACGCGTCACTGGATTTCTGGCTGACCGCTGGCCGGTACAACGTCTTGTTTGAAGTACGGTTTGCAGAATTCCTCGGTGTGAAGAGAGCGCTTACCACAAATTCAGGGTCGTCAGCGAATCTCCTTGCAGTCGCGGCGCTCACCTCTGAAAAGCTCGGGAGCCGTCGACTGAAACCAGGCGACGAAGTCATTACAGCTGCCGCAGCGTTCCCGACAACAGTCAATCCCATCATCCAGAACGGCTTGACCCCGGTGTTCGTTGACATCGACATCCCGACTTACAACCCGCGACCGGATCATATTGAACAGGCAATCGGCCCGAAGACGAAGGCTATTGTCCTGGCGCATACCTTAGGAAATCCATTTGATGTCAACGCGATCATGGGAATCGCACGCTCGCGCGATCTTTGGCTTGTCGAAGACAGCTGTGATGCCCTCGGTTCCATGGTCGACGGACAGTTGGTGGGCACCTTCGGCGACTTCGGTACCTTCAGTTTCTATCCGGCCCACCACATCACCATGGGGGAGGGTGGGGCGGTTGCCACCGGGTCTAGGCTCTTGGAGCGGGTAGTGATCTCGCTGCGAGATTGGGGCCGGGATTGTTGGTGCGCTCCGGGGCACGACGACACCTGCGGACGGCGTTTCGGGTGGCAACTCGGAGAGCTTCCCAGGGGCTACGACCACAAATATATCTTCAGTCACCTCGGATACAATCTCAAGATCACGGACATGCAGGCAGCTGTAGGCTTCGCACAGCTGAAGCGCCTCGACAAATTCGTGAGAGCGCGCAAGAGAAACTTCAAACGGCTGCGACGACGCCTGGAGAAGCTTGAGGAGGTCCTCATCCTGCCCGAAGCGACACCCGGGACGGATCCGTCGTGGTTCGGATTTCCACTTACAGTCCGTGACACGGCGCCCTTTTCCCGCGACGAGATGGTCGCCTTTCTCAACCGCCGCCGCATCGCGACCCGTAATCTGTTTGCCGGGAACCTCGTGTGCCAGCCGTACATGCGAGAGCAGAACTTCCGAGTGGCGGAAACGCTGACCAATACCGACATTGCCATGCAGCGAACCTTCTGGATCGGGGTGTTCCCGGGGCTGACAGATCAGCACATCGACTACGCTGGCGACTCCATTTTGGAGTTCGCAGCGTCCTTCGGTTCGTGAGGCATGCCGGGTCGGCACCAGGCTCGGGTGCTCGTCACTGGTGCCGGCGGTTTTTTCGGGCGGCACGTCAGGGATCAGCTCCTGAAGCGCGGATTGCGGCCGATTGCAGCTGGACGCACGGCATCATCATTTGTCGATCTGGCCTTCGACCTTACCGACCGATCTGCCATCGACCGCGCACTGGAGGCGATCCGACCCGACCAGGTCGTGAACTGTGCAGCCTATGGCGTGGATTACTCAGATCGGGACGCCGGCACCGCCATGGAAGTGAACATTCGCGGCGCGCTCGACCTCTATGAGTCCGCATGTCACTACGGCGTGCGACGAGTGCTTCAGGTCGGAAGCTGTTTCGAGTACGGCTCGCGCCCGCACCGGATCGCCGAGAGTGAACCGCTGCGACCGTTCGGTCCCTACGGCTTGAGCAAGGCGGCGGCCTCGCTGCTGCTGCTTGAGCGATCGCGAGATCTCGGCGTACCGGTCTTGATCGCACGGCCGTTCGGGATGTGGGGACCGGGCGAAGGCGGTCACCGGTTGGTCCCGCAGGTGGTTCGGGCGTGCCGCGAGCGGACGGAGCTTGACCTGACACCGTGTGACGTCGTGAGGGACTACTCCTACGTGGGCGACATCGCTCGCGATCTCGTCTCACTCCTCGAACTGGAGAGCTGGATTTCGATGTCGACCATCAATTTGGGATCTGGACACGCTCTACTGCTCAGAGATTTCGTGGAGCAGATCGCGTCCGAGTTCGGCGGCACGGAATTGATGCTCTTCGGGCGTCTGCCGCATCGACCGAACGAGATCCAGCGGCTAGTGGCGAATGTCGATCTCCTCCGGCAAACAGTCGGACAGACCAGCGCCACGTCACTCGCAGAAGGCCTCCGCCGCGTGATCGATGACCAGTTGGAGAACCAGTGAACAACCGGCGCGCGGTCTTCTTCTCCGGTATCGCCCCGGGCGACTCCGGCACCGGACTCCTCGTTGAGTGGCTTTGGCGCCAGGGCTGCGACGTGGTGTTCCGGCGTGAGGCCACTGGAATGGCTCGTCGTCGAGCCGCATCCGGCCACCTCGTCGCCGCGGCCCGTGAGGCCATCGAGCCCCGCTTCTCGCGCCGCTGGTTCGCGCTGCGGCTGCGATTGGAAGAGGCCTTGAGCCTCAGCGAGGTGATCCTGCTGCACCCACAGACCATCGGTATGGGGCGGTCCATCAAGTTCATTCGGAAACGGAGACGGCCGCCGTGGCTGTTGCTGCTCGACAACTGCTACTTCTGCATCCGCAGCTACAATCACCTGCCGGGAGAGTTCAGGGCGTGTGTGGGCTGCCTTGGCGGACAATTCGAAGCGATGCACCACAACTGCTGCGAGCCGTTTCCGATCCCCGATCCCGCCGCCGAGAATTTCGTGCGCGATCTTTTCGAACTGGTTGGAGCAGGGCGCGTGCGGTTGCTCGCCCAATGTGCTTCGCAGGCGAGGCTTGCGCGCCGTCATTTTGGAGTCGAAGTGCCCGTCGTCGGCCTCTGGACGGCGGGATGGAAAGAGCTTTTCGAGGCACAGCCGGTGAAAGGCGCGGAGCCTCACGATGTCGACGTTCTTTTTCACGGCCACTGGATCGAAGCGAAGGGCGCGTCGTGGTTGCTCGAGGTCGCGCGGCTGTGCAGTGAACTGCGGTTTCTTTTTCCGTGCGCGGCTCTGGATTACGAGGAAGAACTGCCGCCAAACTGCAAATTCCAGCCGATGACCTGGGACTCCGGCCTTTCTGCGGTGGCGGTGCGCGCCGAGATCACGGTCATTCCCTCTCTCTGGTCATCGCCGATCGAGGGCGCAGTTATCAAGAGCCTGCTGTGCGGCAAGTCCGTCGCGGTAGTCGCCAACCGCACGAGTTTCGTGTCGGAGATTCCCGATGACGTGGTACTTCACCTTCCGGCAGAACCTACCGCGGCCGCGAATCGTCTCAAGCGAGCGATTCACGAGCATTGGCGACCACGCGCCGAATCCCGCGATCGTTGGCTGTGCGAGTTCACGGCGGCAAATGCCTCCATGGTGAGGTCGATCTACAACATGACGGGTTCGCGGGGCGCTCCCGGAGGCCTTGGAGAATGGCGGTAATGACGTCGACGGCCCCACCTCCGATCGCCGCTTTTGTGTTCAGGCGCCCTGTTCATACCCGCAGGATGCTGCAATCTCTCATGGTGAATGACGGGTTCGACGTTCGCCGACTGACCGTCTACTGCGATGGTCCGCGTTACCCCTCGCAACATGCGGCGGTGGAGGCCACGAGGCAGGTCGTGCGCGACCTGGTACCTGGAGCCAGGGTCGTCGAGCAGGAGACCAACCTCGGGCTCGCCGAATCGGTCATCCGGGGAGTTTCGGTACAGTGCCGCAACCATGGCCGCGTAATTGTGGTCGAAGACGATCTCGAACTTTCACCGATAACTCTGACCTATCTCGAGAGGGCTCTGGACCGTTATCGAAACGTCGACAGGGTCATGCACATCTCGGCGTACATGTTCCCCGTAAGAGATCCGCTACCCGAGGCGTTCTTCTACCGTGAAGCCACCTGCTGGGCATGGGCGACCTGGGGCCGCGCGTGGAAAATTTTCGAACCTGACCCGAAGGTTCTTCAGGATCGACTCATTGCCGGAAATATGGTCCATGAGTTTGACGTCCGCGGGAGCATGAACTTCTGGGAGATGCTCGAGCTGCAGCGACAGGGTCGCATCGACTCATGGGCCATCCGCTGGTACGCCACCATGTTCTCGGCCGGCGGTATGGCACTGCACCCCGCGCGGTCAATGGCGCGAAATACCGGCTTCGACGGTAGCGGTGTGCATTCACGTGCGACCTCGGAGTTCGAAGTCTCACTGTCGCACCGGGTGCCCGAACTGACGGACGAGATTGCCGAGTCAGAGGAGGCCGTGCGGGCCATGATCGCGTATCGTAGGGAGACCGCGCGACACGAACAGAGACCTTCCGTGCTCGCGCGGGTACGGCACCGACTCGGAGCCTTCCTGAGGTTTGAGACCTGATGTGCGGGTTGTGCGGCGCCGTAACCCGGAATGGAGACCCGGAGCGACCGCGTCAGCTGGTTCGATCGATGACGGCGCGACTCCAACATCGCGGACCGGATGGGGAGGGGTTTCTGACCGATGATCAGGTAGCGTTGGGATTCCGCCGCCTTGCCATCATCGATCCAGAGGGAGGGGATCAGCCGCTTTTTAACGAGGACAAATCGCTGGCCGCGCTCGTGAATGGTGAGATTTACAACGAACCGGAGTTGCGGCCGCGATTGTCTGGGAAAGGGCACCGATTCCGTACCGGGAGCGATTGCGAGGTAGTGGTGCATCTCTACGAGGAGCACGGCCTCGACTTTCTCCGCTATCTGCGTGGCATGTTCGCAATTGCGCTGTGGGATCGTGGTCGCCGGCGCCTGGTGCTGGCGCGTGACCGTATGGGCGAGAAACCCCTTTATCTGGTGGAGACCGACGACGGCCTGTATTTCTGTTCGGAGCTGCGGGCCATTGTCCAATCTGGAGTCGTGAAACCTGCCCTCGACAGCTGGTCGACCCATTTGTACTTTCACTACCAGTATGTTCCCGAGCCGAGAACGCCGATTACTGGTGTGTCCAAGCTCGATGCAGGCGAGATCTTGGTCGTCGATGTACGACCCTGGACTTTGGAACGGCGGCGGTATTGGAGCATGACCGCGATCGAGCCCTTTGCGGGCCGGCCTTCGAGAGGCCTGCGTGAGGTGATCGAGGATCTCGGCCCGAAGATTGTCCGATCCGATGTGCCAATCGGGGTCGCGCGGAGCGGGGGCCTCGACTCGGCAGCGGTGGCCGCGATGGCTCACCGCTGGTCGGCCTCCGCATGTGCGTTTTCCGTGGGTTATGCCGGCCGGCCGCAGAGCGACGAACGGGAGCTCGCCAGGGAAACGGCCCGCCACTTCGGAATGGAGTTCTTCGACGTGGAGCTGACTCCGCGGAATGTGGTCGAGACCTTTCGGACAATGAACATCGCTCGTGACGACCCGATCGCCGATATTTCCGGCAGTGGATACCTGGCAGTCATGCAGCTGGCCCGATCGCACGGTGTACCCGTGATTCTCGCTGGACACGGAGGGGACGAGCTGTTTTGGGGGTACGGGTGGGTCCGTTCTGCAATGCGCCAGAACCGGCGTCGTGATCGGCTTCGGCAGTGGCGCTCGGAGGTTTTCGGAGAGTACCTGGTCCAGGATCGGCCGGCACCGCCGTGGGTTGGGCCTCGCGGGCGAGTGTTCCACGCCCTGAAAGGGGTGTCCCGGGGGTGCCGAGAGCTGTGGCGAGATCTTTCGAATCGGAGCCGGCGCCCATATCTATTCGAGATGGACCCCAATTTCATCGACGCTTCGAATAGCGTCCGGAGAATCTACCAACCGGGTTTCGCGAAACAGGTCACGTTCTGCAATGAGGCACACGTCATGCCGTGGTGCGAGGGTTTGGATCCCGGTGTTGCGTTGACCGAACAGATTGCGGCCTCGTACCTCCGCGAGAACGGGATGAGCCAATGCGACCGGCTGAGTATGGCCGCTTCGGTCGAGCTCCGATTGCCGTTGGTCGACTATCAGGTCGTCGAAAGCGTGGTGGCCTGTCGAAGGTCCAAGCCCGACGACAGTTTGCCTCCCAAGGAAAGGCTCATCGCAGCGCTCTCCGACATCGTTCCCCGCGAGATTTCCGGCCGTCGGAAACGCGGCTTCGAGCCGCCCGTCTTCGAGTGGCACCGCGCGCTCTTCGAGGCGTATGGTGACACCTTGGTAGATGGCTTTCTGGTCCAGACCGGTGTGCTCCAGCCGGAAGCCGCGCGCGAGTACGCCTCAGGCCCCTCTCCGCCCGGGATCTCGACGCCGATGTCTTTCAAGGCCCTGGTGTTAGAGCTCTGGTGCCGAGATCTCGAGAACGCGGCATCGACCATGAGTGTGCATGATCCGATGTGGGAGCTGTGAGGTGAACAACTGTGCGCCCAATGGTCAGGCGGAAGCCGCGGCAGGGCGAAAGCGACCCCTTCTGACCATCGTGACTCCGGTGTTCAACGGTGTCGCCTTCGTGGAGCAGTGCGCCGAGAACGTGGCAAACCAGGGTCCAGAGCCGATCGAGCACCTTTTCATGGATGGTGGGTCGCTTGACGGGACGGTCGAGATGCTCGAGTCGCTCGGCTACCGATACCCACACATCCGTTTTCAGTCCGGGCCCGACGGGGGTCAATCGTCGGCTCTTAACAAAGGTATCCGGCTTGCTCGGGCTGACGTCATCGGCATCCTTAACGTCGACGACTACTACGAGCCGGGGATCCTGGGTCGGGTGGTCGATCTCTTTCGTGGCGTCGACGAGCCAACGCTTCTCGTCGGGAACTGCAATGTGCGCAACCACGACGGCAGCATCAGTTTCATCAATCGTCCGCGTCGGCTCCGCCCGTGGCAGCTGCTTCTCGGCACCGAGTTGGTTCAGTTTCCCCTGAACCCTTCAGCTTACTTCTACCATCGCTGCATTCACGAGATTGTCGGAGAGTACGCGGAGGACGAGCACTACGCGATGGACCTCGACTTCCTGCTCCGCGCCTCGAGGGCGGTTTCGATCCGCTACGTCGACGAGACTTGGGGCAACTTCTGGTTGCGGGAGGGCTGCAAGACCGTCGAGGGCGGTGCGAGCGGCGTTGCGATTCCTCAGCGCGACGCTGTATACGCGCGCCATCGTAGAATGCTCCCGCCGGTGCAGCGTTTCCTGGTGACCCGTGTCGCCGGAATCTCGGAATCCAGGTTCGGCGAGACGGTGCGGTTCGTCTGGAGACGGCCCGACCTCGCCGTACAGCGTCTCGGTGTCCGTATTCGACGGCTCCTCGGCCCGTGAGCGGTGGCCCCCCGCGATCGACCGTCCACGAGTACGGTCACGCTGCTACAATTGATGGGTTCTCAGGAGACGGCTCCCCGCCGTCGCGACCCGTTCTTCGAGAGCCCCGAGCCCGCGACGGGCGGGGCAGAATCGGTCCGAGTCGTGGCGAGTTGGCGGCGGTCGCGTCACTTCGAGTACGTGAGCTCACCAGATGAGATCGAATCCCGAGCAGTCCGTCACCGCCGACGTTTCCGCCGAGGTCGTCGTGATCGAGCCGGCGCGAAGCTGGTTTCATCTCGGCCTGCGCGATCTCTGGCGCTATCGCGAGCTGCTCTACTTCCTGGTGTGGCGAGATATCAAGGTGCGTTACAAGCAGACGGTGCTCGGTGCGTTGTGGGCGGTGCTGCAGCCCCTGGTCACGGCCGCCGTGTTCACCGTCGTGTTCGGCCGGCTGGCTGGGATCGGATCTGGCGGGGTGCCGTATCCCGTGTTCGCGCTCGCCGCGCTGTTGCCGTGGACGTTCTTCGCGCAGGGCGTGACGCTGTCGTCGAACAGCCTGGTCGGTTCGGCGCATCTGATCACCAAGGTGTTCTTTCCGCGGATCCTGATCCCGACCGCGTCGGTACTGTCCGGCCTCGTCGACCTGGCCATCGCATTCGTGGTCTTCTTCTGCGTCGTCGCCGCGTACGGCATGGTGCCGTCCGCCAACGTGATTTTCCTGCCTCTGATGCTCGGATACGCCTTCTGCGTGACCCTCGCCGTCGGCCTGCTGCTGTCCGCCGTCAACGTGCGATTTCGCGATGTCCGCTTCGTGGTGCCGTTCGCCGTCCAGATCTGGCTCTTTCTGTCGCCGGTCATCTATCCGGCGGCCGATCTGATGCAGGGCCTCAACCGACGGGGCATCCCCGATTGGGTCTATGCTCTCAACCCGATGGTCGGAGTGATCGAGGGGTTCCGCTGGGGCGTCTTCGGCGGCAGCGGCTTCCCGGCGGTGTGGGTGCTTCCCGGTGTCGTGGTCACGCTTTGCGGCTTGTTGCTGGGTGTCATGTACTTTCGGCGGACCGAGAGCAGCTTCGCGGACATCGTCTGATGCCTAACTCGAGTGCTGTCGTGGTTCGCGCGGAGGGGTTGGGGAAGCAATATCGCATCGGGTCTCGGGTGGTCTACCGGACGCTCCGCGATGCGGTCGCGAGGATGGCTACGGCGCCATTCCACAGGTTGGGTGGATGGCTGCGACCGGGACGGGAGAAGGCGCGCGATCCGCAGACGATTTGGGCGCTGCGAAATTTCGACCTCGAGATTCGGCAGGGTGAAGCTCTCGGCGTGATCGGGCGCAACGGTGCCGGGAAGACAACCCTCCTGAAGATTCTTTCGCGGATAACCGAGCCAACGGTCGGCCGAGTAGAGCTGCGTGGTCGGGTCGGGTCTCTGCTGGAGGTCGGCACGGGATTCCACCCCGAACTCACCGGCAGGGAAAACATCGTGCTCAACGGTGCCATCCTCGGTATGCGCCGGGCGGAGATCCATCGCCGCTTCGACGAAATCGTCGCGTTCGCGCAGATCGAGGAATTTCTCGACACGCCGGTGAAGAGGTATTCCTCGGGCATGTATGTCCGCCTCGCCTTCGCGGTGGCGGCGCACCTCGAGCCCGAGATCTTGCTGGTGGACGAGGTCCTGGCGGTCGGCGATCTCGCCTTCCAGCGGCGGTGCCTGGGCAAGATGGAGGAGGTGGCGCGTGGGGGGCGGACGGTGGTGTTCGTCAGCCACAACCTGGCGGCAGTGGAGAATTTCTGCTCCCGCGGCGTGCTGGTCGAGGGCGGCCGAAAGTACTTCGACGGTCCCGTGTCGGAGGCCGTGAGTGAGTACCTGAAGCTCCAGGAGAACCGGCTCTCGAAAGGGCTCGGCCCCGAGTCGTTTCGGACCGGATCGGGGAAGATCGTGTTTTCGTCCTTCAGTGTGGAGTCGCCAGACGGATGCTCACTGACTTTCGCTCGGTCCGGGCATGATGTGGTTCTCGTCTTGGGGTACAAGAACAACTCCGGCAAGACACTGGAAGATGTCGATGTCAGCTTCTCGATTCACACCGCAAGTGGCCAAGACCTCACTGTACTTTACAGCTCGTACGTTGGAACCCTGTTCACAATCGACAAAACAGAGGGCCATTTTCGCTGCCTCATCTCGAGGCTTCCGTTGGTGCCCGGGCGGTATCGGATCGCCGGTAGAATATTGATCCGCGGTGAGGAGGCTGATTGGCCACGAGACGGTCTCGGGTTCCTCGAAGTGGAGAGCGGAGATTTCTACGGCACCGGCCACCGGGGCTTTGACGGAGCTGCGCCGGTGATGATCGATGGTCAGTGGTTTGCGCGATGAAGATGTCCGAGATGCGGACAGCGATCCCCCCGCCACGGTCGCCACTGCGAGCGTTTCGCTGCGGTGCCGAGAGGGACCTTGAATGCTCGTGAACCTCGGGGAGTTCTGCCGCTTGGCGAAGATCCAGCCGATTCTTGTGGATCTTGGTGCCTCTGGCGAGACTCTGCATCACTGGCAACCGATCGCCGGCTGCGCCGTCGTCGTTGGATTTGACCCCGACAGCCGCGAGATGTTCGTCGACACCGGCGGCTTCTCTCGACGCCACGTAGTCCCGAAGGCGGTAACGGCTGACGGCGCCCAGAACGTGAAGTTCTTCCTCACCCGGTCGCCGTTTTGCTCGAGCGTCCTTGAGCCCGACCGGAAAGCCCTCGGGTTCTACCTGATGTCGGACCTCTTCGACATCGTGAGCACCGTCGAGGTGCCGGCATGCAGTCTTATGGATGCGCTGACGTCCCTCGAGATAGATCGCATCGATTGGTTCAAGGCGGACACCCAGGGAACCGACCTCCGGATCTTCCAGAGTCTCTCCGAAGAGATGCGGCGTGCGGTCATGGCGGTGGACGTGGAGCCGGGGCTGGTCAATTTCTATCGGAACGAAGACCTGTTTGCCGAAACCCACGCCCAGATGTTGGACGCAGGGTTCTGGATCTCGCGGCTTCAGGTCAAGGGCAGCGTTCGCATGTCGAGCGACTCGCTGTCCGATTTGGATCCGGACCTTGCCAGCGAAACGGCCGTCCAGTCGGCTTTCGGAATTCGAGAAAGCCCGGCGTGGTGTGAAGCTCGATACCTTCGGACGCTCGACAGCCTGGAGGAAGCGGACCGTCGATCGTGGATTCTGTCGTGGGTTTTCGCGATGCTGGATGGTCAGCCCGGACACGCGATGGATGTGGCCCGCGCCTTCGGTCGGAGGTTCGATGACCGCGAGCTGTGTTCACGAATGCATGTTGCTGCGGAGGACGCAATCCGTCGAAATCTCCGCGGATCTCCGCTGCGACGGGCATGGGCGCGATTTGTTCCGGAGTTCATTCGACGCCGGGTATGGGGTGTCAGGCATTGGTTGTCCCCGAACCGTTGAAGGTCCTGGCTGTCGGGCATGATGCCGGTCGACAGGGTGCCCCGATCCTGTTCCGAGAGATTCTCGAATGGAGCCAGCGCGCAGCGGGCCTCGAGCTTCGGATCGTGCTGCACCGGGGCGGCCCGCTGCTGCCTCTTTTCGAAGAACTCGCGCCGACGACTGTTCTCAATCCTTATCTCGGTTCGCCGCAGTTCCGGTCGCGGCTCATACGACAGTTTTTCACGGGCTCGTCCGTCGAGTGGCTGCGGAGTCTGTGGCTCAGACGTCGGTTGAGGCTTGGCGCATTCGATGTCATCTGGGCTAATAGCGTTGCCGCCTGGCCCGCACTGCAAGCGTTGGGTTCCACCCGAGTGCCGCGTGTGCTCCACGTCCACGAACTGGAGTACGTCATCCGGCGTGTCGGCCCCCCCGCCGGTCAGCTGGCGTCGCTCGCGGACAGGTTCATCGCGGCGTCGGCTGCCGTACGCGATAACCTCGTCGAGCGGCACGGCGTCGCGGCCAAGCTGATATCGGTAATCCACTCGTCGGTGCCGAGCTCCCTTCGATCCGGTTACCTCCCGGAAGACGTGGGCGAGGCTCGCCGTGCGCTCGCCATCGGCGATAACGATGTGGTGCTCGTCGGTTGTGGCGTGGGCGAGCTCAGAAAGGGAGTCGACCTGCTGCCCAAAATCCTCAAGCAGCTGGAGAGCGCAGGACTTCCGGCCGTCAAGCTGCTGTGGATCGGGCGGATCGATGACGACCTTCGGGAATTATTGACTCTGGAGGCCTCGAGGTGTGCTACAAAGGCACAGCTGCGCTTTCTCGGTGAGATTGACGATCCTCTGAAGGTGTTTGCCGCCGGCGACATTTTCATCCTGACATCACGCGAAGAGCCCTTGGGGATGGTCTGTCTCGAAGCGGCTCAGTGCGGTTTGCCGACCGTGTGCTTCGCCGACGCCGGCGGGGCTCCGGAATTCGTCGGCGACGATGCCGGCCGTGCGGTGCCGTATCTCGATGTTGCTGCGTTCGCCGAAGCGGTGATGCAGCTCGTGCAGAACCCGGCGCTCAGGCGCCGGTTGGGAGAGCGGGCGAGGAGCAAGGTCGACGAAGGGTTCACGGTCGAGGTGGCCGCGCCGAAGATCCTCGAAGTCCTTCGGCACGCCGTCGTGGAGCAGGAACTCTGATTCGACGCAAAGTCTCGAGCGAATGCTCGAGCCAGAGCCGCTCACCATGCGTGCCAGGGCCGACATTCTCGACGCTTTGGTTCGAGAAGGGACCCGGTTGAAGAAGGTGCCAAGAGTGTCCGCCCTATCTCCATAACCTCGAGAGGCTCGTCTCTCGCATGATTGCCAGGTCGGTGTTTCTCGTCAACCTGGCAAGACTGACAGGTCGTTCCAGTCACGACGCGCGGTGATGGCGTTGCCGCGACATTACCATCGCGTGCCGGGTCGGCATTAGCCTCACGGGCCGAGCCGGCTGAGATTCCCGGCGAGCTCCTCGGGATCGACCGCCAACTCGACATTCGCGGTGTCGCCGCCGCCCCCGGTCCCCAACTGGTAGAAGTACCGGTGGCCGAGATCGGAGGCGAGGGTGAAGTAGCAGTTGTTATGGGTGTCGCCAGGGTTTCGGATCTCCAAGACGCTGCCGCCTGGCGCCATGAAGAGCATGTTCGTGAGGCCCGCGCCGTGGAGCCCGACCAGGGTCCGGGTCTCGCCCATCAACTCGATCTGGGCGGCCAGCGAGTAGTCTTCGAAGTAGTGGATCTCGAACCCGTGGCCGTCGAGGACTTCCTGCACCTCGTGCTCGTTGACGATCTTTCTGGCGCGGGCCTTCTTGCGGCTCACGTAGACCTTGCGATGACGCCCGCCGGCGGGGTTTGACGAACGCAACTGATCCCGCACCTCGTTGATGAACCGATGGTTGAAGTTACCGGTCACCGCGGTGTGGTTCGGCAGGCAAAGGCGACCGACCGACACCCGTTTCGAATCGTCGAAATAATCGGCCTCGACGCCCAGAATCTCGAGCGCCTCCCGGACGTAGCTGATCGAACGGTAGCGAGGCGGCAGCATCACCGATGCCCCCGGGGCGACGAGGCGCGCCGACAGCAGGCGTGGAATGGCGTCGGTCAGCCAGTGGAAGTAGTTGTGACTCCAGTTGTCGATGATCCAGATGCCATACTCGATGAAATCAATGTCGGTCCCGACGAGAAGAGCGAGTCTCGCCGCCACGTCCCGCAGCGTCAGCTTTTCCACCCTGGAGTAACCGAGATAGATCTTCAGCTGCCAGGGGGCGAGGATGACATCCCTGAGTATCAGCGCGTTGTCGATCACCAGCACATGGCTGGCTTCAATGTCCTTCTCGAACTCGCAGGCGAAGAGGTCGCGGTCCTCGGTGCGGAGGTTCGCAGGAGGGGTTCGTCTCGACCGGTAGGCGTGGTGTGTGACGTGCATCTCGAACCTCGATTCAGCGCTCGACCGCAATTGGAGAAGGGGTTGCGCATCTGCGGCCGCGTTCGACGGCAGCGCGCCCCCGCCATCGGCTTTGAGAGTACCAGGACAGCCGAACCCGAGCATGTGGGCGAGGCGCTACGCCGGGTCCTCCCTGATCCTGAACCAGAAGCTGCCCGGCCACTCGCGGTCGCTTTGTTGCGGGGAACGCCGACTCGAGCAGGTCAGGGTGGTGGAGGTGGAGGTAGCTGCCTGCCCACACGACCTGCACGCGCGAGCTGAAGGAGAGGTAGGCCTGCAGCAGGTATTGCTCGGACAGGAACCAGTGTCGATCGAGTACCCATGATTTCGGATACTCAGATCAGAAGGAAGGAAGACATCGTGCACGTGGACCAGGACGCCCGGCCTCAGCCTCGGGATGACCTCGAGAAAAACGTAGACCCCGTCGCCCCCGGTCCGTACCACGTGGCTCGAGTCAATGAGCAGTATGTCATCAGCGTCGAGGGTTGAGAACAGCTTGCGCGGCTGACGCTCGACCTGTTCCTGATCAGCTCGAGAGCGCTTAAATCCATGCTGCGAACGAAGTCTCTCGGAAAGGGCTCGATGGCGACGATCTCGCAGGAGGCGCCTGACGGAAGCCGGCTCTTCTCGCACGCCGCGACGGCGAGCAGGGTCGACATGCCCGACCCGATTCCGATCAGTCGGCGCGGCTGGTGCCGCCGAATCATGCAGTAAGGTATCTCCGCGTCGCGGGATCGGAACGACTGTTGATCGAAATAGAAACCGCTCGACCCGTCGTTCAACAGGTCCGGGAAGGACCGGTACTCTGAACCGTAGGCGCTCGCCACCTCGCGCAGCAGCTCGAGCTGGTCATCGATCCCGAGATCGACGCCGATCATCTCGGAGCGCGACGACCACAGCCGGTCGTCGCGGTCCCGGTGCCCGGTGTCGTCTGGTCGAATCGCACCGGGCGGGTGTGGAAGCCGCGCCGCTGGAAGAGATCGAAGTACCGGTCGCGCGACACGATATCCGCAGGGATCCACGACAGCAGTTGCACCACGGCCCGCTCGACCCACGTCACCCTCAGCATCCGGCCGATCGACCGCCGCCGCAGCCCGCGTCTACCTTCTCTCGCCGATATGTCTCCCCTTCCGATTGGCCGCCTCCAGCCAGCTTACGGCAGCCCGTAGCGGCCGGCCGTGATCAGCGACTCCGTTTGCAATCGAGAGACGACGCCTCGCATTCCTCCTTCGGGTCCACGACGCTGGCCGCGCAGTCGGTGGCCTTCCGATTCGAGGCGACCTCGCATTGATCGCCCTCGCAAGCCTCAGAACAAAACCGTCGGCGTGAAATGCGCAGGTGGCGGTCCGCAAACTCCTCGGTCGGCTTCAGTTCGCTGCCGAAGACGTCCTTGTGGTCGGCGCCACCCACCGCGATCCGGTAAACCCGACCGATCTCGGCTGTCGACTGATCTGCGGCGGCAGCAGTGCCCTTCGTCGCTATCTCTTCTTCCGTTTGACGACCCCGTTCTTTCGGTAGGCGCTCAACTTCCTATCGGTCTATGCCATCGACCTCTTCTACGGACCGACGCCGACTTGGCTGGAGGTCAACGATTTCGTCATCCGCGAAATCGTCGCGTTGCGACATCGGTCGACCGACCGACCGGCGGCCCCGCGTTTCGGCTCCGTCGTCGTCCCTCAAACCGTTGACGGCATTGGGATACGGTAGAACGGCTTTGGAACGGTACTCGAACAGCCAGGACGATCTCACGCGTGAGGATCGACGCCCACCGGAAGGGCGAGCGACGGCCCGAAACGACCGTTCGTAGGAGATGGAGTCGTGAAAAAAAGGATTTTTGACGCCCACAGAAAATGTGTGGCGGGTCTGGTGTTCAACCAACGTTCATATGGACAGTTGGGTGAAGACCTCGTGATCGAGAACCACCTGCAGTGGCTGGGAGTCAACACGGAACACGGGAGTTACATCGATCTCGGAGGGTTTCATCCAGTGATCGGCTCCAACACCTTCAAGTTTTACCGGAAGGGATGGAGTGGAACTGTTGTTGAGGCTTCGAAGGAAAAGATTAAACTATTCAGAATATATCGGAAAAGAGACACTTCAATTCATGCCGCTGTTGTACCAAAGGAATGGGACAGGGACTCAATCGTCTTCGTCAAGAGAGGCGACTTCTCGGAAGGCGATTCCATCGACTACAGAGGCAGCGGAATAGCAGCAGAGGCTCCGGTAAAGACGGAGCAGGAAAGCAAGAAATCGTGCCCGCGATCTCGACTGAAGACCTCATCGATGGGCATTTGAAAAGTTTTGGCGTGCCAAGCATCCTTAACATCGATATTGAAGGCATCGATGAACTCGTCGTGATGGAGATCGACTTCTGTCGAGCCCCTATACCTGTTGTTTTGGTTGAAAAATTTGTTCAAAATAGTAATCAAAAAATGAGGGAAATTATCAATTCTGATCTCCATAAATATATGCAGAAATTTGGTTACTCTTTACAGTCTGTATGCGGGCCGACGTTGGTGTTTCTGAGGCCGAGGGAGGTCAATCTGCGTGACGATCGAAGACGCTCCTCACCTGTCGAGTGAGGCGACGAAAAGCTCTGCTAACCATACCGAAAGACCACCTGACGACGCGGTCCGCGGGGTCCAGCCGCCTCAAGATCGAACGCCCGAGGCGGTATCTTTTCGAAGCCAGCAAACGGCGAATATCGTCATTGCATCGCGTCTCCACCTTCAGTCGGCCTTGGGTCAGGTCGCTCCACATTCGCCACACTTCGGGGGGGTGGTCGCCGGAGAAGCTGTCCAACCAACTCGGGTACTGATAGACGTTGTGAACCCTGAACGGGTGCTCGAGTCCGAAATACACCTCTTCACACCACCGATTTGCCTCCGCCCTCCACCCAGCGTTCTGGTAGTACCTCTCCTTTTCCCTGACCTGTTTTGGGAACAGCAAAGAATAGTGGAAAAGGCGGACTCCTCGTTGTGCCATCTCGTGTCCACGGAGCCAGCAGCGGTCTCGAAGGTCGACTCCTGAACGGTCACGCACTGTTGGCGGCCGGTGCTCGACATAGGAGTACCCCCGCTCCCACTTGAAGAGTCGGTGGAATTCAGCCGCTCCACGCCTCAGGTACCATCCATCGACAACCGTATCGAGGTTTCCCCAAAACGCCGTCTGGTGGAACGACACGGTGGTGACTTCGGGTCGCTTCACCAGAATGTCGAACATCACCCTCATGTCGTCGGGATGGTAGAACTCATCGATATCCACCTGCCACAGATAGCGCCCCGTCGCCCGGGTGGCAAAGGCCTGGCTCTGTTGGGTTTTCTCACCGTGCCAGAATCCGTCGACGTGCCCTTCGTCTTCAGCCACGACGAGGGTCGTCTTGCCCTCCGGATCTTCACGAGCACAAAACGCCCGTAGGGTCTCGAGGGTCCCATCCGAGGAATGACCGTCGGATCTCGCGGTAGCTCGAGACCCGGGCACTGCCCCTTCAACGACAATGATCTGATGGGCAAACGGGTAAAGCGCATGGAGATTGTATCGTACGAATGGTTCCCCGTTGAAGACGATCAGACCAAAGGTGACGCGTGGCCAGGAACCACCGGTCGGCGAGATGGGTTCCGGCTTGGACACTCTCTGTCATTCCCCGCGGGGCGATAACGCTCGCCGAGCAATGAAGGCGAGACGCCGCGAACCACCGCGAACCTGCACTCGCCACAACGTCCTGTCATTCGGGACACGGTTCGTCACTGATAGGCCGGGGCGCAAGTGCACTGTTCGCGGGGTGGGCGCGTCCGCCGCGTGACAAACGTCTCGGCCCCTCACGATGGTTGCTGACAACCCGACCCTTCGGCCACGGCGAGCACCGCGAAGAGCGGCAGTACCAACGAAACCGATTCGCCTCGGGCGCCGGACAAGGTCGTCCAGCCGTTCAGAAGTCGGGACGGTCACCAGATGCTCAGCCCCAGGAGATCGCCACCAAACACCAGTTGATCTTATCAGGCCGTCATACATCGTTTGAACGATATGCGCCGCGGGATTCATTGCGGATCCGGGCCCGATGCCGGCCCCTTTTCGCCGGGATTTTTAGTCGTTCTCTCCCCAACTGTATTGAAGAGACGACTGCCTTCTTCGTCACGGACTGGCAGCGAAGGGTGGCGATTGGCAGATGTGGTCTATCCAGTGGATCGGATCGCAGTAAGAACGTCTAAATCTTGAGTCAGCGATGATTGCTCAGGAGCCAGTGGCCTTCCCCGAGGCCTTTTTCGATCGATTGGAAAATCGAAGCCATCGAATGGGCCAAGCAAGACATACGAGCGGATACTGCAGGGGATGGTATTGCCGAAAATAGGTGAACAGCCCGCGGAAATGCAGCTCGTGGTACGCCGCCTCACCGAGCTCCGCTGATGAGACGCCGCCGAGGTGGACGACCTCGACCTCAGGCACCACGTGGGTGCACCCGCCGGCCTCTCGCACCCGCCTCGCGAGATCGACGTCGTTGAAGAGCAACGGGTACCTCTCGTCGAACGGCATTCCCAGCCGATCGACGAACCGGCGGGACAGCAGGAGAAACGAGGCGCCGGGCTGGTCGACGGCTTCGGGTTCGCGAAAGGCGAGGTCACGGCAGAAGTGTCGGTTTTGGAGGTACCGACCGAGCACGAAGCGGTCGATCGCCCGTCCGAGGCGGTGGTAGTGGGCGAACACGTACAGCGCATTCGGGAGCCGGCGGTAGAACTCCTGCAGCTCGCCGTCCGGACTGCGGAAACGCGGCGCGACTGCCGCGACCTCCGGCCGCGCGTCGGCCTAGGCGACAAGCACACTGACGGCGTCTCCTCGCAACAGGATGTCGTTGTTGGCGACTAGCAGGTGGCGACCGCCGCTGGCCACCAGATACCCCTGATTGCAGGCGCGGGCGAAGAAGGCGTTACGATCGTTGAGGATCGCCCTCAGCCGGGGCTCGCGGTCGGCCAGCCCCCGGATCTCGCGCCGGCTTTCATCGATCGAACCGTTGTCGATGACGATGATCTCGAAGTCGACCACGCGGGTGTGGAGGAGGATCGACTCGACACACTCCCGGATGACGGTGCCGCCGTGCCAGTTGGGGATGATGATGGACACGTGGCGCGGCATGACAGTTCGCCTGGCGCCCGCCGAACACGGCCGCTTGGCACTGCTCGAGGCTGTCAGCGCCTGGAGCGCGGCGTCCCGCAAACGTACCATCCTCGGGTCGGCGGTCCGGTATTGCCGATACAATGACGAGAGGCCCTCCATCGCTCGTGGCCACGGCGGGCGGTGACGGGTCAGAGGAGGGGCGAGATTCAAAGCTCCTTACCAACTGCCGCCGAAGATACTTCCCATCGTCGGTGCGTTCTCTTTCGGGTGATCGGCGACGAGCGGGTCGCGAGCACCCGATATCGCGTGCTGGTCCGCCTCGACGCGGTCTGTGCTGACGGCTGGTCGGTCGAGCTTGAGACCCAATCGGTGACCGTGCGGTCGCTGCTGTCTCCAATCCGACGTCTTCGTGAGCTGGTGCACGACACCGCCCGCGAGCCGGCCGCGGACGTGCTGTTCATCCACCGTCGGAACTACCCACCGCCCTTCGCGCGGCGGCTCGCCGCCTTTCGTCTGTCGGTGATCTTCGCCTTCGACGATGCGCTGTACCTTCCGCCGCCGTCGGCCGCCCAGGACGACGCCGGTCGCGAGCGGTTTCGGAGGAACTTCGAGCTGACCAGCGACGCGGCAGACCTGCTGATCTGCGGCAACGAAGAGTTCGCCCGTCAGGCGCCTGAGGTCCGCCCCGGGGTTCTGCCGACCTCGATCGACTGCGAGCGCTTCACGCCATCGGCGGTACGACCAGCGCCCGAGCCCGTGGTCAGGTGGGTCCGCCACGGCGACAACCTGGCATACACCGAGGCGCTGGCGGGCCCGCTGCGAGAGGTCGGTCGTCGTCATCCGGGGCTGCGACTGGTGGTGGTGGCGGATCGGCAACCCAAGATCGAAGGGCTCCGTCTCGAGTTTCGGCGGTGGAGCCTCACCGAGGAGGTGTCGTGCTTCGACGGCATGTGGGTTAGCCTGATGCCGCTCGAGGATTCGCCGTGGGCGCGGGCCAAGCGCGCCTTCAAGGCGATCCAGTACATGGCGCTCGGCATGCCACCGGTCGTGTCGCGGGTCGGCATGAATTGCGACGTCGTCAGCGACGACGAAAACGGGCATTCCGCGGCGACCCCCGCCGCCTGGGTCGACGCTCTCGACGCCCTGCTGTCGGATCCGCAGCGGCGCGCTCGTCTCGGCGCGGCCACGCGCCGCACGGTGGTCGAGCGATTCGAACGAACAGCGATCCGCTCGCGCCGACCACGATCCTCAACCCCCATCTCGGCTCGCCCAGGATGGTCTCGCGAATCATGCGCAGGGTCGTTACCGATGTGGCCGTCGAGCGGCTGCGGAGTGCCCGGTTTCGACGTCGACTGAGAAACGGTTGTTTCGACGTGGTCTGGATTAACAGCGTCGCGGCCTGGCGAGCGCTGCTCGCGCTGGGGCCCCATCGCGTGCCGCGGGTTCTCCACGTTCATGAACTCGAGTACGTCATCCGCAGGGTCGGTCCGCCCCCCGGCCAGCTGGCGACGCTCGCGGAGAGTTTCATCGTGGCGTCGGAGGCGGTCCGTGACAACCTCCTCCACCGGCACGGGACGGCGCCCGGGCGGGTGACGGTCGTCCGTTTGTGCGTGCCGAAGGTCCTGGAATCGGAGGTTCTCCGCGGCCGATCGGCTGCGGTTCGACGGAAGCTTGGCCTCGGTGATCGTGACGTCGTGGTTGTCGGGTGCGGCGTGGGCGAGCCCAGGAAGGGCGTCGACCTGCTGCCGGCGATTCACGCTCAGCTGGGGACCGCCGCGTTTCCCACCGTCACGCTGCTGTGGATTGGGCGAATCGAAGACGATCTGCGGGAGCTGCTTCTCCTGGAAGCATCGAAGCGTGCCGTGGGGGCACAGCTGCGCTTCCTGGGCGAGATGGACGACCCTCGCGAGGTCTTCACGGCTGCCGATGTCTTCAACTCGCCGTCGCGGGAGGAGCCGCTGGGTATGGTCTGCCTGGAGGCGGCTCAGTGCGGTCTGCCGAGCGTGTGCTTCGCCGAGGCAGGCGGAGCGCAGGAGTTCGTCGGTGATGATGCCGGAATCGTGGTTCCGTATCTCGACGTTTCCGCGTTCGCGGGGGCGGTGCGGCGACTGGTCGAAGAACCGCTTCTCCGACGCGAGATGGGCGAACGGGCGCGGTACAAGGTGGACGAGGGCTTCACCGTCGAGGTCGCCGCGCCACGGGTTCTCGAGGTGATCGCGCGGACCGTGGTGGAACAAACCGCGTGAAGCGACGTGCGTCACGACCGATCGTTGGATGGAGCCGGACTCTGTGACTGAGCGGATCCGGTGGCGCTATCCCGCGACCGGCGCCAGGAATGCCATCGCCTCGGCCACACACAGGCAAGGAACGCGTACTGCAGTGGATGGTAACGTCGAAAATACGTAAAGAGCCCGCGATACTGCATCTGATTGTAGGCCGCTGAGCGGAGTTTGGCGGATGAGATGCCGCCGAGATGAATCACGTTGATTGTCGGCACGACGTGGCTTTGTGCCCCGAGATCTCGGACTCGTCTTGAGAGGTCAACATCGTTGAACAGAAGCGGAAAAGTCTCGTCGAAGAGGAGGCCGAGTTTTTCGATGATATCCCGACGGTACAAACTGAATGAGGCGCCGGGTTGTTCGATGACTTCAGTCGTCCGAAATGCTCGATCTCGATAGAAATACCGGTTGTGAATGCTTCGCCGAAGCACGAATCTGTCAATTCCCCTCCCCAATAGATGGTAGCGAGCGATGACGAAAAGGGCGTTTGGCAACCGACGACAAAACTCCTGCGGGCGACCTTCTCGGTCGCAGAGCAGGGGTGTCACGACTCCTGCCTCCGGATGCCTTTCCGCGTGAGCAACCAAAGCGGAGATCGCATCGTCCTTAACAATGACGTCGTTGTTCGCCACGAGGACAAACCTGCCTCGACTCATTGCATACGCCTGGTTGCACGCGCGCGCGAAGAAGAGATTTTCACTGTTGAACTTCGTTCGAATTCTCGGTTCGCGTCGCGCTAGATTTTCAATCTTGAGCTGTGACCCGTCGTTGGATGCGTTGTCCACGACGATGATCTCAAATTCTTCAACTCGCGTATGGCGGAGAATCGAGTTGAGGCATTCCTCGATGATGTCGCCACCATTCCAGTTTGGAATCAAGACCGACACGGTGACGCTCATCAGACGCCGCTCGTGTGACCAGAACGTGGTACTTGAAACCACCACCGAGAACGGATCATTCACCATGATTTTAGCACCGCGGTGTTTTGGAGACTTCACTACTCGGTACTATGCTGAAAAGGTGACCTGGACGCGATGTACCTCTCAGCAAGCTCGAACAGGCGATGGGGACGAGTTGCGCAGGGAAGGTGTGCGAAATGGACGGGAGAGTGGGCAGGCTCCAGGGAGCCGACTGCGGCTCATGGCCCGGGTTGTTGGCAACGAAACGACCGCGAGCACTAGATTTCGATTATTGGCACATATCGAGGCGCTGCGCTCCGCAGGATTCGAGGTGCAGATTCGAGCTAGCATAAGACATCCGTGGAGATTCATCCGAGTTCCGCTTCGCATCGCAGAGCTCGTCCACGACACCTCGGTCCCGCTTCCTGCGGACTTGATGTTGATTCAGAAACGGACTTATCCCCCGCCGTTTGCAGGCAGTCTGAAGCGGAAGAAGATTCCGGTGGTCTTCGATGTAGATGACGCTATTTACCTTCCGCCGCCTTCAGGTAGCCGGGACTATCGAACTCTCGCGCGGTACCGGCGAAACTTCGAATCCACCGCAGCCGCGGCCAACCTTGTGATCTGCGGCAACCGCGAAATCGCGAGCAAGGTCCCGCACGATCGCGTGGCAACGGTTCCGACTGCTCTCGACTGCCAAAGGTTTTGTCCGAGCCGCCTTCCGGAGTCGACCGAGCCGGTCGTGGGTTGGGTCGGCCACTCGGATAATCTGAGCGATCTCCAAATGCTCGCCGAGCCGTTGAGATATCTGGCTCGCCGGCATCGAGGCTTCCGTCTCGTCCTCGTTGCAGATCGAGAGCTGAAGATCGACGGCGTGCCGATTGAGTATCGCCGCTGGAGCCTCGAGAGTGAGATCTCTTGTTTCGAGGATATCGTCGTCGGTGTGATGCCGCTGGAGGACAATGCTTGGACGCGGGCAAAATGCGCATTCAAACTGCTGCAGTACATGGCTCTCGGCATTTCGGCAGTGGCGTCACCTGTGGGAATGAACGCGGAGGTTATCGAACACGGCGTCAACGGATTGCTTGCGGACAGTCCGCAAGATTGGGTCAAGGCGATGGATTACCTCCTCGCGAATCCGGGGTTTCGAGCTGGGCTCGTGAATCGGGGACGCGAGACGGTGGTAAACCAGTACTCGCTCGAGGTGATATCGCCTCGATTGGTTGAGTTGCTTCAGAATGTTCAGGCCGGTCCTGCCTGATGCTTCGTGCCGATGGGCGATCTCGGATTTCGAGAACGTCCATCGGAATGGACGAAAGCGGTCTCCCAGAGGTATCTGCATAGTGAATGGGCCTGGATGCGCATAGCTCTCCTCTCTCACCTCGCCTCGCCCGCGGCCCCTACCGGTGCCGAGCACAGTCTCACGCTGCTGGCGGCCGGGCTCGCCGAGCGCGGCCACGAGGTTGGGGTGGCGGCGCCCGGCCCGTGGGCGCTGGGGGACCGGCTGCGTGCCGCGGGGGTGGAGGTCGAGACGCTGCCGCTGCGGATGTGCTGGCTGGTGCAGTACGAAGAACAGCCCATGTGGCGGCAGCTGGCCCGCGCGCTTCGGTTCGCCTGGCCGGACGCGGGAGCGGCCCGGCTGCAACGCTGGCTGCGGACGCAGCGGCCCGACGTGGTGCACGTCAACTGTCTGCCGCACCTGCGGGGCGCCGAGATCGCCGGCTCGCTCGGAATTCCGGTTGTCTGGCACCTCCGCGAGATGCTGCCGCCGGGGCCGCGGCGGCGGTGGTTCGCCCGGCGGCTGCGGCGCGATGCGACGCGGATCGTGGCGGTCAGCGAGGCGGTGGCGGGGTGGTTGCGGGAGGAGGGCCTGGACGGCCTGGTGGAGGTGGTGCACAACGGGGTCGAAGCACCGGCGCGGCTTATGGACGCGGCGGGCGCGCGTGCTCGTTTCGGGCTGCCCGAAGACGCGGTCGCCATCGGGCTGTTCAGCCAGCTCGTGGCCCACAAGGGTGCGCTCGATTTGGTACGGGCGGCGGCCGCGGCAGGGCCGCCCGCAGACCGCGCCCACTATTTGATCGCGGGCCACGGCCCGTCGGCCTTCGTCGGCCGGCTGCGTCGCGAGATCGCGGCCCGGGGCCTCGCCGACCGCGTGCATCTCGTGCCTCCCCAGGACGGCGTCTGGGAGCTGGTGGCGGCAGTCGACATCCTCGCGGTCACCACCCTGTGGCCGGATCCCCTGCCGCGGGTTGTGATGGAGGCGATGGCGGCCGGCCGGCCGGTGGTCGCCTACGACGGGGGTGGCGTGCCCGAGATGGTCGTGGACGGGACCACCGGCCTGCTGGTGCGGACAGGGCATCCGGAGGCGCTGGCAGCCGCGATCGTGCGCCTCGCCGGATCCCGTGACCTGCGGCAGTCGATGGGAGCGGCCGGCAGGGAGCGCGCCGATCGTGAGTTTTCCGTGGACCGCCACGTCGCGCGCATGGAAGCGGTGTTGGCGGCAGCGGCGCGGCGGCGAGAATCGTGACCGAGGCCGACGGGCCGCCCGCCGCGGACCTCTCTGCCTATAATTGAATGATGTTCGATTGCTCGGCGGACACCTCCCCCTCGAGATCCGTGCGGCTGCTCGCTGCCGGGTTGGCCGCGTGACGGCGGCGGCCCCCATCGGCGCCGTCGTGGTGAGCTTCAACTCCCAGGACGATCTTCCCGCCTGTCTCGGGGCACTGCTGGCGGCCGACGGTGTGGGCGACGTGGCGGTGGTGGACAACGCCTCCGGCGACCGGTCGCGCGAGGTGGTGCGGGGGTTCGACGATCCGCGGGTGCGTCTGGTGGCGGAGCCCGAGAACCGGGGCTTCGCGGGCGGCTGCAACCGCGGCTTCGCCGAGATTTCGGGGCAGCACCCGTGGCTCGCCCTCCTCAATCCCGACGTGGTGGTGGCCCCGGACTGCCTGCGCCGCGCAGTGCAGATGCTGGCGGACGACCACGAGATGGCGGCGGTGGCGCCGCGGCTGATGCGTGCGGACGGCGACACCGTCGACAGCGTCGGCCAGGTGCTCCACCCGCTGACCCTCGAGGTGGCCGACCGCGGCTATGGCCGACCCGTGTCGGACGACCTCCTCGGGCCACGAGCGGTGCTCGCGGCCTGCGGCGCCCTCGCCGTGTTCCGAACCGCGGCCCTCGCCGAGATCGCCGGCGACCGCGGCCCGTGGGCGGAGCACTTCTTCTGCTTCTGGGAGGATCTGGAGATCGGCTGGCGGTTGCGCAACCGGGGCTGGCGGATCTTCACCTGCCCCGACGCGGTGGCCACCCACCGACGCGGTGCCGGTGCCGAGGCGGGCGGCGGACCGCTGAGGTGGCGGCGCCCGCCCCAGCTGGAGGCGTGCGTGCTGAGCAACCGGTGGATGACGCTGGCCCGCCACCTCCACGCGCTTGATCTGGCGCCGCGCCTGCCCCTACTCTTGGTGTGGGACGGGGGCCTGGCGTCGGCCGGCGTCGTGCGCCGGCCGTCTCTGCTCGGGCATCTCCGTAGGCGGTGGCCGATGGTTCGGGCGGAGTGGCAGGGGCGGTCTCGATTCAAACAGCGGAGGTTGCGCGAGCTCCTATGACGATTCGCCTGATCCTCGGGTTTTTCCTCGCCTACCTGCTGGCGCTGGTCGGCACGCCGATGGCGCGCCAGGCGGCGCTGCGCTTCGGTGTCGTCGATCGCCCGGACGGCAACCTCAAGAACCACGGCGAGCCGGTCGCCTACCTCGGCGGCCTCGCGGTCTTCACCGCCTTCCTGCTCTCGATCGGCATGACCTTCGAGTTCCACGCCGACCTGCTGGCGCTGCTGCTGGCCTCGACGATCGTCGCCACGGTCGGGCTGATCGATGACTTCGGCGCGCTGACGCCGAAGCCGAAGGTGGTCGGCCAGGCGGTGGCGGTCTTCGTGCTGCTCAAGGCCGGCATCATGATCGAGGTGGCCTTCATCCCGTGGTGGGTGCGCGTGGTGGTGACCGTGCTGTGGCTGGTCGGGATGTCGAACGCCTTCAACCTGGTGGACATCATGGACGGGCTCGCGAGCGGCGTCGGGGTGATCGCGGCGACCTTCCTGCTGGTGGTGGCGCTGCTCAACGGGCGGTTGATGGTCGCGGCCTTCACGGTCGCCCTGATCGGGGCGCTGCTCGGCTTTCTGCGCTCGAACTTCCACCCGGCGAAGATCTACCTCGGCGACTGCGGCAGCCTGTTCATCGGCCTCACCCTCGGTGCGCTGGCGATGGTGATGGACTACACCACCCACAACCCGCTCGGCTGGCTCGCGCCGCTGTACATCCTGGCGGTGCCGCTCGTCGACACCGCCTACGTGATCGTCCTCAGGCTGCGGGCGGGACGCAAGATCTACTACGGCAGCCCGGACCACTTTCCGCTCCGGGTCCGCCGCCGCCTCGACGGTTGGACGGCGGGGGCGGTGGTGGTCGGCTATGCGGTGGCCGTCATCTTCGGCGCCCTCGGGCTGCTGGTGCTCTACATGGACCCGGTGTCCACTCTGATTTTGACCGGCGTGGTCGGTCTCGTGGCCGGCGGCCTGCTGGTCTGGCTGGCGTTGGTTCCCATGGAGGGCTGATGGAGCGGGTGATCATCGGCGGCGGGCTGACGGGCCTGGTGGCGGCCGAGCGCCTCGCGCGCGACGGAGTCCCGGTGCGGGTCTTCGAGCGCGAGGCCGAGGCCGGAGGCGCGTGCCGTAGCCTCGAGGCGAAGGGCTTCACCTTCGACCATACCGGCCACCTCCTCCACGTCGCGCGCCCCGAGACCGAGGGGTACCTGACCGACCTGGGAGCGTGGCAGCGCCTGGCCGTCCACCGGCGTCGGGCCGCCATCACCATCGGCGGCCGCACCACGCCCTACCCCGTGCAGATCAACACCCACGGACTGTCGCCGGAGGTGCGGCGGGACTGTCTGCTGGGCTTCGTGCGGGCGTGGGCCGCGGCCTCGGACGGCGATCCGGCCGACTTCCGCGACTGGGTCATGGAGCGCTTCGGCGACGGCTTCGCGCGACACTTCTTCTTCCCCTACAACTCCAAGCTCTATCGCGCGCGCCCCGGCGAGCTCAGCCTCGATTGGGTCGGCCGCTACGTGCCGAAGCCGAAGCTCGAGGATGTGGTCGACGGCGCACTCGGCCTGTATGACGCAGACGTGGGATACAACGCCACCTTCCGTTATCCCCGGGAGGGCGGGATCCGGCTGCTGCCGGATGCGGTCGCTGCGCGCATCAGCGGCCTCGAGCTCGGCCGCGAGGTTGCGCGGGTCCATCTCGGCGAGCGCTGGCTCGAGCTCGCGGATGGAGAGAGAGTGGGGTGGGAGAAGCTCCTCGCCACCACATCGCTGCCCGCCGTCATCGACTCGCTCGAGGACGAGCTGCCCGACGACGTGGTGGCCGCGCGCGCGGCGCTGCGCTGGGTGCGTGTGCTCAACCTGGCCCTGGGGGTCGAAGGCGACGCACCGAGCCCCGAGCACTGGATCTACTACCCCGACCCGGAGCTGCCCTTCTATCGGGTCGGCTTCCCCTCCAACCACGGGCGCCTGGCGCCGGAGGGCCACCACACGGTGTCGATCGAGGTCAGTCTCGACCCGGAGGGAGGGGACGTCGATGAGCTGGCAGCGGCGTCCGAGAGAGCGCTCGTCGATCTCGGCCTGCTGGAGCCTCGGGCAGTACGGGTCCGCCGCCTGACCGTGCTCGACCCCGCGTACGTGGTCTTCGACCACGCGCGGCGCCAGGCGGTGGCGCTGCTGCGGCGTTTCCTCAAGGGGCACGAGGTGGTGCTCGCCGGGCGCTGGGCGGAGTGGAAGTACTCCGCGATGGAGGACGCGATCCTCGACGGCATGCGGGCGGCGCGCCAGCTCGCCGGGTCGCTGGAGAATGGTTGACGCGGCGCCCGCCGAGGCCGCCGGGCGCACCCGCGTCCTGCTCGCGATCACCCGGCTCGAGCTCGGGGGCGCGCAGCGGGTGGTGCTCCACACCGCGGCAGAACTCGACCGCGCCCGGTTCGCAGTCGCGCTGGCATGGGGCCCCGGCGATTTCCTCGACCGCGAGGCGGAGGCGATCCCGGACCTCACGCGCTATCCGGTTCCGGGCCTCGTGCGCCCGGTCGCGCCGATCTCCGATCTCCGGGTCCTCTGGCGATTGCGGGCGGCGATGCGCGATTTCGCGCCGCACGTGGTCCACACCCACTCTTCCAAGGCCGGCATTCTTGGCCGCCTGGCGGCCCGACTGGAGCGGGTGCCGGCGGTCGTCCACACCGTGCATGGCTTCGGGTTCACGCCGTTGCAGAGGCCGCCGGTGCGCTGGGCCTTCCTGGCCGTCGAGCGCTTGATGGCACGGGCGACCGACCACTTCGTGATGGTGTCCGAGGCTGACCGGCGGCGTGCCGCCGAGCTCGGCATCGTGTTGATCGAGAAATCGACGGTCATCCGGGCGGGCATCGACCTCGCCCGCTTCCGAGCCGCGTCCGGCGGCGGCCGTCTGCGCGAGCGGCTCTCGATTCCGGCGGCGGCCCCGCTCGTGACGCAGATCGGGAATTTCAAACCGCAGAAGGCGCCGCTCGACTTCGTGCGGGTGGCCGCGGCCGTGGCCGCGCGATTTCCCGAGGCGTGGTTCCTGATGGTCGGAGACGGTCCGCTGCGGCCGGAGGCCGAGGAGCTGGCGCGCTCGCTGGGCGTTGCCGATCGCATGGTCTTTGCCGGCTGGCTCGACGACGTGGCGGCCGTGCTGGCGGCGACCACGGTGTCGGTACTGGTTTCCCGCCACGAGGGCCTGCCGTGCTCGGTGGTGGAGTCGCTGGCGGCCGGGGTGCCGGTGGTGGCCACCGCCGTCGACGGCACCGTCGAGGTGGTGCGCCCGGGCGAAAACGGCGAGCTGGCGCCGGCCGGGGACGTGGCGGCGTTGGCCGAGGGTGTGTGCTCGCTGCTCGAGGATCCGACCGTCCGCGATGGCTATGGACGCGTGGCCCGCGAAAGCCTCGAAGACTTCGATCGCGACGAGATGGTGAGAAAGCAGGAGGAGCTGTACCGATGGATTGGTCGGATGAACCGCTCGTGATGGCCTACGGTTTCGCCTTCGGGGCGGTGTGGGGCAGCTTCCTGAATGTCCTCATCTACCGCCTGCCGAGGGAGATGTCGGTGCTGCGGGACCCGCCGTCGTCGTGCCCGTCCTGCGGCCGCCTCATTCGCTGGTACGACAATTTGCCGATCGTCTCCTGGCTCGCACTGCGCGGCCGCTGCCGCAGCTGCCGCGCTCCGATCTCGATCCGCTACCTGCTGGTGGAGGTGGCTGCGGGGATCCTGTGCCTGCTCGCGTTCGTGCGCTGGGGGGTCTCCGTTACCGGGATCGAGGTGGTGGTCTTCTCGTGGGTGTCGCTCACCCTCGCCCTGATCGATTTCGACTTCCAGATCCTGCCCAACGCCCTCACCTACCCGTCGATCGCATTCGGCCTCGGGTGTTCGCTCGCCGGCGGCTACACCGAGTGGTATGACTCGCTGGTCGGTGCTGCGGTGGGAGCGTTGCTTCCGATCCTGGTGATCGTCATCTACCGCCTGTGGCGGGGCATCGAAGGTATGGGGTGGGGTGACGTCAAGTACCTCGCAGCCATCGGCTCGGTGGTCGGTCTGCGGGGCTGCCTCGGTGTGCTGGTCCTCGCGGCCACCCTGGGGGCACTGGTGGGGGTCGCGCTGATCGTCACGGGGCGGGGATCGAGCAAGACCGCGCTGCCGTTCGGGACCTTCCTCGCGCTGGCGGTGATCCTGTGGCTCTACGCTCCGGAATCGGTGCTGGCTGCGATCCCCCTGTAGGCCGCGGCCAGCGCGGCCTCGAGCACCCGGTCGTGGTGTGGCGGCACGGTTCGAAGATCGAGCACCACCGCGCCGCCCTCGATCCGGGCGACGACCGGCGGCCGTTGGCGGCGCAGGGCGTCGAACAGCCGCTGCCCGCCGTCGATCGAAAGCCCGTAGCTCGCCACCGTCTCCTCGGGCGTGGTGCCGCCGCCGAGGGCGGCGCGGGTGGCCCGCCCCCGCACCGGGACACCGGCCGCGCGCAGCCGGCTTCCGAGGCGCCGTGCGCGTCCCTTGAGGGTGTCCACGGCGGTCTCGAGCATGGCATAGAGCGGGATCTCAGACAGCCGCCCCGCGTGGTGGGCGCGCAGCGTCTCGTCCATCATCACCAGGGCGGTCTTGTCGGGGCGGAGGGCGCGGTAGAGCGGGTGCCGCCCGAGCGGCGCGACCCACCGATCGCAGCCGACGATCAGCCCCGCTTGGGGGCCGCCGAGGAGCTTGTCACCTGAGAACATCACCGCATCGGCGCCCGCGTCCAGCAGCTCGCTGACCGTGGTCTCGGGTGGCAGTCCCCAGCGCCTCAGGTCGTGGAGTGCACCCGAACCCTGGTCGACGAGGAGCGGCAGCTCGCGGGCGTGCGCGAGGCCGGCGAGGTCGCGCAGCGGCGGCTCGGTCGTGAACCCCACCATTCGGAAGTTCGACTGGTGGGCGACCAGAATGGCTGCGGTGCGATCGCCGATCGCCGCCTCGTAGTCGTCGAGATGGGTGCGATTGGTGCACCCGACCTCGACCAAGGTCGCGCCGGCGGCCGCCATCACGTCCGGCAGCCGAAAGGAGCCGCCGATCTCGATCAGCTGGCCGCGGGAGACGATGACCTCACCCCCGTCAGCGTGCGCCTTGAGTGCGAGGAAGACGGCGGCCGCGTTGTTGTTGACCATCACCGCGGCGTCGGCGCCGCAGACATCGGCGATGCGGTCCGCGATCGGAGCCAGGCGCTGGCCGCGTCGCCCTTCGTCCACATCGAACTCGAGGGCGAGGTATGATTCCAGGGAGGGCGGCAGGCTCCGCCTCAGGGGTGCGCGACCGAGGTTGGTGTGGAGAAGGACGCCTGTCGCATTGAGCACCGCTGGGTAGGAGCCTTCGCTGTCGGCACGGACCGCGTCGACGATCCGGTCCGGGAGGGCCGCGACGGCGGCATCGAAATCGCCCGCCGAAAGCTCGCCGGCGGTCACGCGAGAGCGCAGGCGGTCGACGGCAACGCGGCAGGCGTCCATCACCGGCGCGCGGCCGTGCTCGGCAACCGCGGCTCGGACCGCGGGGAGTTCGAGGAGACGATGAATCGCGGGAATGCGGCGCAGCTCGGTTTTCACGGCGGGTATTCTAACCCACGGCGTCCCGCAGGGCGGGGCGCCGGGCCCGGCGGGAGTTGGCGATGGAGGTGATGGAGCAGATCACGATCCTGGAGAAGGTGCTGCAGGACCACATCCGGAAGTGGGAGCGGTTCTTCTCCGGTGTGGACAAGGTACCGCCTGAGATCGAGCGCACGCGGATCGGCCGCCGTATCCGGATGCTGTCGGAGAAGACAGTCAACCGGCGCGCGGAGCAGTTCCGGATCGAGCAGCTCCAGCACCGCTTCATGACCTACTCGCAGAACTGGGAGCGTATGCTGCGGCTGCGTGAGGAGGGCCGGTCCGCACAGGGCCACACCAACCCCGAGCTGCGGTCGCCGCCCCCTGACAGATCGCCGCCGCCATCCGTACACGAGGAGACGGCCGATTCGCTCTTCGACCGCTATGTGGTCGCGCGCTCCCAGCAGGGGCTCGCCGTCAGCGTCGATCGCGGCACGTTCGACGAGCAGATCGCCGTCCAGCGGCAGCGGATCGAGGAGCGACTCGGCCGCAAGGTGCGCTTCGAGGTGCGGGTGGAGGATGGTAATGTCAGGGTGGTTGCGCGCAAGGAGAAGAAGAGAGAGTGAGGTGGCGATGGGTTCTCGCGTGAGCTCGCGTCGCGGGTTATTGCTGGCGGTGGCGGTGGCGGTGTTGGTGTCGGTCGCGGCCGGTTTGCTGGCCGCCGCTGGAGATGATCCGGTGTTCGTCCGCTTCCTGATTCCGGGCGACCCCTTCGACGAGACGCTGCGCGACTACTGGGAGCGGTCCGGCCGCGACGAGCTCGACGGCGTGCAGCTTGTGGATCTCGGCACCATGCTCTTCGAGCGGGGCTTCCCAAAGGACGCAATCCGAATGTACCGGCGGGCCCTCGAGACCGATCGCGACCTTCACGAGGCATGGTTCCGGATCGGCCTGGCCTATCACAGCATGGGAGAGCCGACCAAAGCCTCGCAGGCCTATCGGCGCTGTCTCAAGCGGTCGCCCGGCCACGGTTGGGCCAACTTCTACCTCGGGCGGATCGAGGAGGAGCTCGGCCACACCAGGAACGCGATGGACTATCTGCGAAAGGCGTTCAGGCACGCCCCGGAGCTCGCGGACCCGAAGGTCAACCCGGAGGTGCTCGACTCGAAGCTGGCACTCGGCGCCGAGCTCGTTGCCTACGACCAGCGGCAGATGGAGCGGAACCTCCCCGCGCGCTACCTGCGGCCCAAGCAGGTGGCTCACGTTCGCCGGCAGTACGAGCGGGAGGCGCCGACGCCTCCCGGACCTGCGGAGGTGGAGATTGAAGCCGGCGACGAGGTTGCTGACGAGGCACGGGATGTGGCGCCGGGCCGGGCCGCGCCTCCGACGATCGACCGCGGACCGTCGCCGACCCCTCTGCCGCAGCGCCCGCCGCGGTCGATCCCGGTGCGGCGGGCACCGACGCCGCCGCCGGTCGAGCATCGCGGCGACAGTGATGTGACGCCATACGGAGTACCCGAGATCGGATCGGTGTCAGGGGAGGGGCGGGTTGTGCCCTAAAGCCCGCCGTTCAACCGTGCCCGCGTCCGCCGACCGCCGCAGCCACTGCTGACCGCCTCCCGCCCGGCACGCGGGACGCGTGCCCCACAAGCTCGATCGGCGCGGTTTGTGGGGCAGCCGTCTCGGCTGCCGGGTGGGAGGCGGTGATCAGTGTCGGTGTTCCGGGTCGGGTCTCGGCGACGGCTTTCGCCGCCGGTGGCAGTGAACCGCTTCAGCGTCCGCGATCCGCGACCGCGACCGTGGACCGCGACCGGGGCCGCGTCCGTCTTCCGCCACGGCCACCGCCACCGTTCACCGCCACCGCCACCGCCACCGTCTACCGCCACCGCCCATGCTCGCGGACCCCGGTTTCACACGTTGAACCGGAAGTGGACGACCTCGCCGTCGCGAACCGGGTAGGTCTTTCCCTCCAGCCGCAGGGTTCCCTGTTGTCGACAGACCGCCAGCGACCCGGCTTCGAGCAGCGCGTCGACCGGCACGACCTCGGCACGGATGAAGCCTCGTTGGATGTCGGAGTGGATGACGCCTGCCGCCGTCACGGCCGGGGTGCCGTCGGCCACCGACCACGCCCGGCATTCGTCCTCGCCGACGGTGAAGAACGAAACCGCACCGAGCAGCCGGTAGGACTCGCGGATGATACGGTCGAGCGCCCGGTCGGCGATGCCGTACTCCGCCATCAGTTCGTCGGCGTCGTCGCGGTCGAGCTGGGACAGCTCGTGCTCGAGGGTGGCGCAGACGGAGGTGAAGGCGGTCCGCGGGCGGTCCTGCCGGCCGGGCCAGTCTGGATCCCTCATGCGCTCGGCACCCAGCTCCTCGCCGACATTGACCACCACGAGCAGCGGCTTGGACGACAGAAAGGTGAAGCCCTTGAGAATCCTGTCCTCGCCGTCCGAGAAGCTCTCGCCGCGCAGTGGCCGCTGATCTTCGAGCACGCTCAGACAACGGGCGAGGACCTCGCGCTCCCGCTCGAGCTCGGGCAGCCTGCGCTTGGCGAGGTCGCGGGCGAGGCGCTCCAATCTGCGTTCCACGACCATCTGGTCCTGCAGGATGAACTCGTCCTCGATCCGTTGCAGGTCGCGCTGGGGGTCGATGGTCAGCAGCGGGTGGGCCACGGCCTGGTTCGAGAAGTCCCGCAACACCACCATCAGCGCGTCGGCGCTGCGCAACTCCGGAAGATTGACCGCGGCGTCTCGCCGGTGCTCCTCCGGCAGGCCCGGCACGTCCACGTAGCGGATCGTCGCGGGGGTCGTCTTTTCGGGCTGGTAGAGGGCGCTGAGTGCGTCGAGACGTGTGTCAGGGACTCGGGCAACGCCCACCTGCACCTCGCCGCGGCGTCCGGCCGAGGCCGCTGTCCCGCCACCGGTGAGCAGCTGGAACAGCGTGGTCTTGCCGCTCGCAGCCAGACCCATGATTCCCACTTCCATCTCGTCCTCCAATTTCGGTCGCAGCCCCCGCCGGCCGCGGCCGAAAGTCCGAAACTCGAAATCGCAGAATTATCCCACCACCGGCTGTCTCCGGATCAGGAGCGACGGTGCCCCGACGAAGCCGCGGCCGGTCTGAAACCAGCGCGGGTCGTTGCCGACCGCGTCGATTCTCCGCAGGAGCCCGCCGATGTGTCCTTTGAGTTCCACCACCGGGTGCCATCCGCGGACCGTGGTGCCGTCCAGCCACACTCCCGAGGCGATGATCCGGTAGCTGCCCGCGCCGGGATCGCAGACCACCGGCGCCACCGGTCGCAGCAGGTAGAGCGCGCGGTCGGCCGCTGACAGCAGCTCGCCCGCCCCGACGCCGTCATCCACGTCGACTCGGAGGTTGGCGACTCCTGTCGCCGGGTAGTCGCGGTACGAGAGTCGCAGGGCGCCGCCGCGCGGGCTCTCCCCGCAGTGTGCGGCATCGGCGACCGACGCGAGCCGGTGGCGCGGCACGCCGTGGTCGAGGAGCAGGGTGCGGCGAGCCGGCAGGCCTTCGCCGTCGCACGGGCCGGTAACGGGCGCGCCGGGGTCGACGCGGTCGTCGACCACCGTCAACGATCCCGCGGCCAGGCGACCGTCGTCGTCCACCAGTGCCGTCAGAGGGTCGTCGTCTCCGGCTCGGGCGATGAACAGCGGCGAGATCGCGGCCAGGAGCTGCGCCGTCACCTCGGGATGGAGAATCAGGTCGTTGAGGCCGGAGTCGGTCAGGATCCTGCTTGCCGTCAGCATGGCGCGGTTGGCGATCTGTGCAGCGACGCCATCGACGTCGATGGCGTCATGATCCGGTACGTGCAGCCATTCGCGCCACAGCCCGAGCCGGTCGCCTGCGACAGTGACCTCGATCAGGAGCGAGGTGCTGGCGTTTTCGTGGCGGGTGACCCAGCCCTCGGAAGTGGCAAGCACCCAGCCGAAGACGCCCTCGTGAACCAGGGTGCGTCGCAGAGCGAGTCGGCCGGCCCCGACGTCGGCGATGGCCCGGTTGAGTTCGTCACAGATGTGGGTCGCCCAGCCCGTGGGCGGCAGGGTGCGCGGCGGACGCTCCTCGTACGTGCCGAGCAGGTGGGGCGGAGGGATCGGATCGAGGGCTGTCTCCGTCTCGCTTTCCATGGCGGCCTCCACCGCGCGCCTCGAGGCCATCGGACCGAGCCCTGAGGCGGCCGCGAAACCGGCCTTTCCCGCTCGCCAGCTCCGCACCGCCACCCCGGTCTCGTCCACCCGAACGATCTCCAGCGGGCGATTCGGCATCACGGCTATCTCGCGGGTGAAGGAGGCCTTGGCGAAGAACTCCCAGCGCTCGAGAGCGGCATTCTCGAGCTCGCTGCGGGCTGCGGCGGCCGCCTCGTGGAGGCGCTGTGCGGGCTTTGGGAACTCCACTACAGGACCTCCAGCCGCCGAACGACGAGGGTCGGCGCCTCCGAGCCGGTGGCGATGGGCATCCCGTCCTTGACGCACCAGCCGAGCCGCCAGTCGGGCGTCGGGTCGGACCCGACTTTCGGATCGATGGAGGCCAAGGCCTCGAGGATGCCCCCGGTCAGCTCGAAGCCCTCGAGCGGCCGTCGGCGGCGGCCATTGCGGATCTCCCAGCCGCGCTCCACCCTCAGGACCATCCGGTTGGAGCAGGGGTCGACCGCGGCGCTGCCCAGCCGGCTGATCAGAAGCCCGTGGTCGATGTCCTCCTCGAGCCTTTGCGGTGGAGTGGTACCGGGGGTGACGACCAGGTTCGAGAGCCGAGCCACCGGCGGCCGGCTCCAGACCGCCCGCCGCCCACGACCGGGCTCGCCGCCGATTCGGGCGGCGCCGGCCCGGTCGCACAGGAAGCCCTCCAGGCGGCCGTTGCGGATCAGCTCGAGCGGCCTGGCAACCCTGCCTTCGTCATCGTGATCGAAGGCACCGGCGAGGTCGAATCGAGTGGGGTCGTCGGTGACCTGGATGGCGCCATCCGTGATGGTCGCGCCGAGCAGGCCGCTCAGAGGGCTGGTCCCTTCGATCACCAGGTCCGACTCCGCCATGTGGCCGAGCAGCTCGTGCAGTACGACGCCTGCCGTCCCTTCGCTGAGAACCACTGGGGCCGTGAGACCCGACGGTGGTCTCCACGCCTTCTTCGGATTCGGTCGCGCGAGCTCGGTCAGCCACGAGCCCAGGCTCGGGTGCCGCCACACGGCGAGCAGGGCTCCTGGCCGCGGCCCACGGAGCTCGACCCGAACCAGGGCGGGCGCTGCGACCACAGACCATCGACCGGGTCGAACCACCGCGGCCCGCCGCTCGACATAGCGGATGGTGACCGGCGCCGGAGCCAGGCGGGCTGCCACCTCGCACGCCCACTCCTTCCAGCCGCGTGGAGGATCCATCTCGGCAGGAGGCAGCGGGCGGATGACCGGGATCGCCAGCCGATCGCGCAACAGTCCCTCGATGGTGCGCGGCGACAACCCGGTGGCCGCGTGGAGCTGCACCCGCGCCGGCGACTGCCAGCGCGCGGCGGCGCCCTCGGTCCGGCTGGCCTCGATGCGCAGTCGACCAACCTCGTTCACGGCGCGCAGCTCGAGACGCCGTTCCAGGTAGAGGTCGAGAAAGCGTCCGCCGGGCCCCCTGATTTCGGCGAGGCCCTCGGCCATGGCCGTGAGCCATCGTGGATCGACCGGTGGGTCTGGATTCCGAGGCCTCTGCACCGGGCCATGGTAACCGCAGATGACGCCCCCGGAGTGCCGACCGGGCGGAGAACGGTCGCGCCCGCGCGGAAACACCGAGTGTCCGAACCACGGTAGAATGCCTGGAATCGAAGGAGGGCCCGATGAGCCGCGAGGTGATCGAGCGATTGGAGGAGCGTCTTGCCGCGAACCGCGAGGGGGGCGGCCGTGACAAGATCGAACGCCAGCATCAGCAGGGCAAGCTGACCGCGCGAGAGCGCGTCGAGCAGTTTCTGGACGAGGGCAGCTTCGAAGAGACGGACGCCCTCGTCGAGCACGGCTGCACCGATTTCGGAATGGAGGCCCGCAAGATCTCGGGAGACGGTGTGGTCGCGGGCCACGGCCGGGTCAACGGGAGGCCGGTCTTCGTCTTCGCGCAGGACTTCACCGTCTTCGGAGGTTCACTGTCCGGGGCCAATGCCGCCAAGATCTGCAAGATCATGGACCTCGCGATGAGGGTTGGCGCGCCCGTGGTGGGGCTCAACGATTCGGGAGGGGCGAGGATCCAGGAGGGAGTCGCGTCGCTCGCCGGGTACGCCGACATCTTCCTTCGGAACACCCTCGCTTCCGGGGTCGTGCCGCAGATCTCGGCGATCATGGGTCCGTGTGCGGGCGGTGCGGTCTACTCTCCTGCGATCACCGACTTCGTGTTCATGGTCGAGGACACGTCGTACATGTTCGTCACCGGTCCGGATGTCATCAAGACGGTGACCCACGAGGAGGTGACCAAGGAGAAGCTCGGCGGTGCCATGACCCACAACTCGGTGTCGGGCGTGGCCCACTTCGCATCGTCGGGCGACACCGAGTGCCTGGCTCAGGTTCGCCGGCTTCTGTCGTTCCTGCCGTCCAACAACTCCGAGCGGCCCCCAGTCGTCGAGACCGGCGATCCGCTGGACCGGGAGGTTCCCGAGCTCGACGACTTCGTGCCGACCGATCCCAACAGGCCGTACGACATCAAGAGGATCATCATGTGGGCCGCCGATGACGGTGATTTTCTGGAGGTCCACGAGCACTACGCGCCAAACCTCGTGGTCGGCTTCATCCGTCTCGGCGGACGGACCGTGGGCGTGATCGCCAATCAGCCGGCCCACCTCGCCGGAGTGCTGGACATCAACGCGTCCGTCAAGGGTGCGCGCTTCGTGCGGTTCTGCGACGCCTTCAACATTCCCTTGTGGATCGTGGAGGATGTACCGGGGTTCCTACCGGGTACCGAGCAGGAGTGGGGCGGCATCATTCGTCACGGAGCCAAATTGCTTTACGCGCTCGCGGAAGCTACGGTGCCGAAGGTGACGGTGATCACCCGCAAGGCCTACGGCGGCGCCTACTGCGTGATGGGGTCCAAGCACATTCGAACCGACCTCAACTTCGCGTTCCCGACCGCAGAGATCGCGGTGATGGGGCCTCAGGGAGCGGTCAACATCCTGTACCGCAGCCAGATTCGCGATGCCGAAGATGCCGACGCCGAGCGGGCGCGGCGGGTCCAGCAGTACCAGGAACTCTTTGCCAACCCGTTCGTGGCGGCCGAGAAGGGATACATCGACGAGGTCATCCGGCCGCGCCTGCTGCGGCGCAAGCTGGCGGCAGCCTTCGCCCTGCTGCAGACCAAGCGCGACTCCATGCCGCCCAAGAAGCACGGGAACATTCCGCTATGAAAATTCGAAATCCCGACGGGAAGAGGGACCACTCGTGAAGCTGCTCATTGCCAATCGGGGTGAGATCGCGGTGCGGGTCATTCGCGCCTGCAAGGAGATGGGCATCGAGACCGTGGCCGTCTACTCGGAGGTGGACCGCCTCGCGCCGCACGTCCTGATGGCGGACAGCAGCTTCCCGATCGGTCCGGCCGAGGCCGCGCGAAGCTACCTCGACATGGGGCGCGTGATCGAGGCGGCGAAGGAGGCTGGGGCGGACCTCCTGCATCCGGGCTACGGCTTCCTCGCCGAGAACGCCGAGTTCGCGGAGCGGGTTGAGACGGCCGGGATCACCTGGGTCGGCCCGCCGCCCGAGGCGATGCGGCTGATGGGCTCGAAGACCGAGTCGCGGAAGCTGGCCGTTCAATTCGGGGTGCCGCTGATCCCCGGGATGATGGAGCCTCTTCGCGACGTCTCCGAGCTCGAGTCCTTTGTCGAGGAGCACGGCCTGCCGGTGCTGCTCAAGGCGGTGGCGGGCGGTGGTGGCAAGGGAATGCGGGCGGTCTCGGAGCGCGGCGCCTTGGCGTCGGCCTTCGAGAGAGCACGCTCGGAGGGTCAGGCCTACTTCGGCGACTCCCGGGTCTACGTCGAAAAGCTGGTGGAGCGGCCGCGTCACATCGAGGTCCAGGTAGTGGCCGATCGAGACGGCAACGCGGTCTACGTGGGCGAGCGCGAGTGCTCGATCCAGCGCCGCCATCAGAAGGTGGTGGAGGAGTGCCCATCGCCGGTGGTCGGACCCGAGCTGCGCGCGCGGCTCGGCGAGGCGGCGCTGGCGATCGTCCGAGCCTCCGGCTACCACTCGGTGGGGACCGTCGAGTTCCTGCTCGCACCCGACGGGCAGTTCTATTTCCTCGAGATGAACACGAGGCTGCAGGTCGAGCACCCGATCACCGAGGAGGTCTATGGCGTCGACCTCGTGTGCGAGCAGATCAGCCTCGCGATCGGCCGGCCGCTGTCGCTGCAACAGGAAAGGCTGGAGCCGCGCGGCCACGCCATCGAGTGTCGCGTGTACGCCGAGGACCCGCTCCGGAGCTTCGCGCCGTCTCCGGGCACGATCACGGTGCTGATGCGTCCCGGCGGCCCGGGAGTGCGCCTCGACTCGGGAGTCCTGGCGGGCAGCGTGGTGCCGCTGGAGTACGACCCCATGCTGGCGAAGCTGGTGGTGTGGGCGACCGACCGCGACGCCTGCATCGAGCGGCTCGGCCGGGCCCTGTCCGAGTTCCAGATCGGCGGCGTCGCGACGACCCTGACCCTCTTCAGGGCTCTGGTCGGAATGGAGGCATTCCGGTCGGCGGACTTCCACACCGGCTTCCTCGACCAGCTGCTCGCCTCGGGGGGCCTCGACGAGCTCCACAGCCGCCAGGACCCGGTGGCAGAGGAGGCGGCGGTTCTGGCCGCCGCCTGCCTGGCGACGCGCAGCTCGGGCCGCATCACCGGCGATCTCTTTGCCCATGGAGAGGACAGTAGCTGGCTCGCGGAGGGTGTGCGGATGCTGCACGGGAGGTTTCCGCGATGAAGTGGGTCATTCGTCGCGACGGGCAGACCAGCGAGGTCGAGGTGGAGCGGCGAGGGGACCGCTTCGATGTGCAGCTCGGCGGGCGAAGCTTCGACGTCGAGCTGGTCCCGCTCGACGGCTCGGTGGCGTCGCTGCGGATGCTCGACTCGGGACGTTCGTTCGAGATCGTCTACGAGCGCGACGGCAGTCGGAGTTGGCGGGTGTCGGTGGGCCAGCGTGAGTTCCAGATCTCGGTGCTGACGCCGACCGAGGCCATCGAAGCGGTGGTGGCGGCCAGGGAGAAGGGGCCGAGCCGGGTGACGGCGCCGATCCCCGGCAAGGTGGTCGCGGTGAAGGTGGCGGTGGGCGACGAGGTCGTGGCGGGGCAGAGCCTGGTGGTGCTGGAAGCGATGAAGATGGAGAACGAGCTCGCCGCCGACCAGGCCGGTACAGTGGCGGCGGTCCACGTCGAAGGCGGTGAGACCGTCGACGGCGGCACGCTGCTGGTCGAGCTCGAGTGAGGGCCGTGGCCGGTACGAGGCGATGCGGCGGCACGCCGGTGGCGGCCTGCCGGGTCTCGGTCGGTCTCGCGCGCGGCGCCGCCGTTGTGCTCGCGGTGCTGCCGTGGGCAATCGTCGGGGCGGCTTCGACCACCGCTCAGGGGCCGGACCTCGAGTGCGTGCTGGAGATCGTCTACGAGCCCTTCGCCGGTCTCATCCTGGTGCCCGTGACGGTCGGCGGGTCGCCGCAGATGGACTTCGTCCTCGATACCGGGGCGAGCCAGAGCTCCCTCACCGACCCCTTCCTCGCTTGGGCCCTCGGTCTCGAGATTCGGGAGGCAGGGCTGTCGCGCGGCATGGGAGCCGGCGCCAAGGAGGTCTTCCTGACCGAGGAGGCCTCGCTCAGCAGTCAGGGCTTCGAGTTTTTGAGGGCGCCGCTGGCGCTCCACGATATCGGCGTGCTCTTGTCGCGGATGGCGGGGCGCGATCTCCACGGTTTCATCGGCTCCGGGTTGCTGGCGAGCTACGTCCTGGAAATCGACCCGCCCCGGCGGCGCCTGGTCATGCACGATCCCGCGGACTTCTCCTACCGCGGCACGGGAACCGAGGTGCCGCTCGAGATGGTGGAGGGACGTCCGGTCGTCGGGGCGCGCGTGGCGCTGCGCCCGGGCCGCAAACCGGTGCCCGTCCGTCTGCTTGTCGACACCGGCTCCAGCCGGTACTTGACCTTGATCACGGGATCCAAGCGCCAGCTGCGGGTGCCGGATATGACCGTCACCGAGCGCGCGATCGGCGTGGTGGGTGCGATCGATGTCGAGGTCGCCCCCGTCGAGCGTCTCGAACTCGACGGCCTGTCGATTCCGGGCCTCGAATCCGCGTGGCTGGAGAGCTTCCGCGTACCCGCAGCGGCCAGCATTGCCGGGCTCAACGGCATCCTCGGGAACGCGCTGCTCAGCCGTTTCAGAGTCTTCATCGACGCCCGCGGCGGGCGCCTCATTCTCGAGCCGCTGACAGACGGCGGCGAGTGACCGCGGCGGTCGACCGCCACCACCACCGTCACCGCCAACCGCCGACCGCCAACCGCCGACCGCCACTGCCGCCCGCCACCGTCGACCGCCACCGCCACCGCCGCCCGCCACGGCCACCGTCACCGCCCGCCACCGCCACCGCCGACCGCCACGGCCACCGTCACCGCCCGCCATCGGACGCGGACACGGTCGGGGACGCGATCGCGGTTGACGATCGCGGTGTCAGTCTGCGCTGACGGCCGTCCGGGTGGTGAAGTAGGAGTCCTGGCGGGTCACCGGGTCGAGGATCCCGACCGCCACCTTGTAGCGGCCGGACTCCATCAGGAGCTGGGTGTAGATGGCCCATCGCTGGGCCTGGGCGCTCGCGTAGTCGGCGGCCCGCACCCGCACCTGGTGCTCCTGGCGGACGAGATCGGACCGTTTGCCGTCGTCGTCGCGCACGGCCACGAACAGGACGACCTGGCCGACGTATTCGTCGCCCGCGGGCAGCAGTGCGATATTGCTGATGGGGAAGCTGATGTGTGCCGGAACCAGCCACCGCTTCTCGCTCGCGGCGGAGGGAATCCCGATCTCGACATCGATCGCCATCGGATTCTCGTCGATCTCGAAGACCAGTCCGGAGACCACCCGATCCTGAACCCGGGTTTCCAGTGATTTCTCGACCAGGCGCGAGCTGTAACGGAGCTCGTAATCCCTGAACTCCTGGTCGTCACGCAGCTTGACCCGGACCTTGTGAACCTTGTCCTGGCCGCTGGCCTGCAGGGGGTAGCCGATGGAGTAATAGGTGTACATGTCCTGCTGGACGAGCTCGAGGCGGGGGCCGACGTCGTTGGTGTTGATGATGGCGATGCCACCGGTCTCGTCGGCGAGCAGGCGCAGGCTGTCGGTGAGGTTGTTGCGTCCCACCGAGGCGGACAGGCTGTCCTGGGCGGTGGCGTACTCCGCGGAGCTGATGTTGCCCATGGTCAGCCCCGCGGCGTCGATGGTGTAGAAGGTCACGCCCTGCGACGCGGCGGAGTTCGCAAGCTGTTGGAACTGGCGGGTGCGATCGTGCTCGAACATCTCGATCAACGCGGTGGAGTTGCGGCTGACGTCGCTGAGCACGTAGTAGAGATCCTGCCCGGGGATCATCGGCAGGCCGTTGGAGATGTAGATGATGCCCTTCTTGCCAGGCAGGCCTGACAAGCTGGTCACAATCTGCCGCAGGCTGTCGAGCGTGAACTGCAGGTCGTTGATGGTCTCGCGTGCGTAATCGTCGATCGTGCGGTAGATCTCGTTCCACTGGGCTCCGCTGCCCTGGCTGCCGGTGTTGCGGCCGTCCTCGATCTGTCTGATGCGGTCGATGATCTCGCGTTTGGCGTTTTCGCGTTCGCTGCGACCTCCGGTGTAGCGGCGCACCCTGCGCAGCGCCGAGAGCACCTGCTCCGGGTCCGAGGTGAACGGCTGCAGCACCTCGAAGGAGCGCTGGTAGGCAACCACCATCATCTGCGCCGGGGGATGGAGGCTGGACTGGATGAACTCGCGGGTCTGTGCCAACACCCGGTTGCGGTCCAGAGGCTTCAGGTTCTGGTTGTCGATGTAGATCACGAGGTGGACCGGCTGCGGACCGGCGCCCTCGCCGGCCGCCGGGACTTCGATCGGCCTCGGCTTGGCCGCCACCGTGGGGTCGACGAACTGTTGCCGGACGATCTCGCCGGTGTAGAGCTTGAAGTTGGTGATCTCTTTGGGAACGCCGTTCTGGAGCACTTCGAAGTCGTCCCTGGTCAGATCCGTCACCGCGTGGCCTTTCTTGTCGGTGACGTAGACCACCAGGTTGGCGATGGTGACCTCGACTTCGTCGACGAACGCCAGGCCGCCGATCGGCTCGATCTTGCCCGTTGCCGCCCCTTCATCCTGCGCTGGCAGCGAGCTGCCGATCAGTCCGGTGGCCGCCACCAAGATCCATGCCACGAGAGCTCTTCGCACGCGCGCACCTCCGCGGCGAGTCTAGCCCGTATTTCGCAACCCGTCGAGGTGCGGGGTATCATCTTCGCCCGTGGACGATTCGACCGAGCAGCTGTCGGACGAGCGTTTGGTGGAGCTCGCGCTCGACGGAGACGAGGCCGCGTTCGGGCTTCTGGTCCGACGGTATCAGCGGCGGCTGACCGCGTTCCTCGGTCAGCTCGTGGGCGACATGGAACTGGCCCGGGAGCTTTCGCAGGAGGCATTCGTGCGCGCGTGGTCGGCGCTGGAGCGCTTCAACCCCCGCTACCGGTTCTCGACCTGGCTGTTTCGGATCGCCCACAACCTCGGTATCGACCAGCTGCGCCGCCGCAGGCTGCAGACGGTCTCGCTGTACCGCACCGACGCCGACGGCGAGGAGGTGGAGATGGTCCCCCCGGACGACGCCAAGGACCCTCTCGGCCACCTCGAAAACACGTCTCTGGCGTCGGATCTGCGGGAGGTGATCGACGGGCTCCGTCCGGAGTATCGGGAGTTGATCCTGCTGCGCCACTTCGGCGGACTTAGCTATCAGGAGATCGCCGAGTTCAAGTCGATGCCGTTGGGGACCGTCAAGAACAAACTATTTCGCGCACACTCCGTATTAAGGGAGGCGCTGGCCGAGCATCTGTGACGGCTGGTATCATCGCAGAGGAGGATCTCGTGGCTCGCAACTGTCATGCAATCCAGGAGATGCTGACCGAGGTCGGCGGTCGGATCGAGATGCTGGACGAACCGGTTGGGAGCCATCTCGAAAGGTGTGCCGGCTGCCGCGAGGCGGCTGCCGACGAGCGTGCCCTCGGGTTGCTGCTCGCTGCCGCGGTGCCGCCGGCCGATCCGGCCGTGGAGCGACGGGTGATGGCCGCCTTGGGCCCTGCCCGCGTGCGGCGTCGGCTCGTGGCCTTCGTGCCGGTTGCGGCGTCGATCGCGATGGCCGCTCTTGGGGTGCTTCTGGTGGGAGGGGTTCCTGGTGTGCGCATCATCTCCTTCCTTCCAGAGTGGTCCGCGGACGGTTGGATGGTCTTCCTGACCAGCGCCTCCGACTGGAGCCTGGCGGTGGCTTCCGGGGCGCGGGCAATGGTCGCCGTTCTCGATCCGGCGGTCGCGATCGCGGCGGCGGTGCTGGGAGCCGGCGGCTTCGCCGGGATGGCCGTGACCGGGTGGCGCTGGCGGAAGGCGTCGCTGTGGCGTCGCGAACGCTAGCAGCGGTCGTCGTGATCTCGATCGCCCTCGGTCTTCCGGCGTCGGCCGCCGGGTCCGCCGGGGAGGTCGGGGTCCTCGAGGACCTCCACCTCGCGGAGCCGGTGGCGGGCGACGCGGTGGTCTTCGGAGCAGATCTCTATCTCGAGCCCGGCGCCGAGATCGCGGGTGATGCGATCGCGGTCGGCGGGAGCGTGACCGTGTCGCCCCGGGCATCGGTTCGGGGACATGTGGTTGCGGTGTTCGGCCGCGTCGATGTCGATGCGGACGCGACGGTGTCCGGCCGCGTGCTCGGGTACGCCTCGCTGGCGTCGCTCGCCTCCGATGCCGCCGGTCATCAGGGACCTCTGCCCCACAACCTCTCCGTTCGCCTGCTCGCCGCCGGAGGCTGGCTGCTGGTGACGACCGGGCTCGCGTTCCTGTTCCCATCCCGGTTTCGCTGCGCCACATGGGCGGCCTGCGCCCTCGGTCCGCGGCTGGTCGCAGCCGGGCTGCTGATCGGTCTGACGGTGGTTGCCGCCGTGATCGCGGCACTGGGTTTGGGGCCCGCGCTCGGGGTGCCCCTGGTGGCCGCAGTGATGGTGCTCTCGTTTGCCGCCAAAGCGGCCGGGTTGACGGTTCTCGGCGCGTGGATCGGCGGCGCGGTCGCGCGTCTCCAAGTCCACCACCCGCTGCAGATCACGGTCGAGGTCTTCGTCGGGATGCTGGTGCTCCTGGCCCTGCGCTTCGTTCCCATCATCGGGGAGCCGGTGTGGATGCTGGTGTCGTTGACAGCCCTGGGGGCGTCGATCGTGGTCGCCGGAATCTCGCCGGCCGCTGCCCGCGCAGAGGCCTGACCCGACGTTTCGGGGCGGTGCCCGCGGCCCGGTGTGCGGCGGTTCCTCGAGTCAAGCGGGAAGAAATGCTATACTCCGCGTTCCCCTGTGGGGAGAGGTGTGTTTGAAGATCGACTTGACCAAGCTCGAAAGCCCGCTGCGCTTCGATGAACGCCTCACGGTGGCCCCTGAACGGCTCGAAAACGAGCTCGTGACGGCACCGGTGGCCGTTCGGCTCGAGGGCGAGGTGCGTCCGCACGGGGAGTTTTTCACAGTGACAGGCCGCAGCGACATCAGCGGCTGTTTGGCGTGCGGACGTTGCCTCGACGAAGTCGACTGGAGCGACACCGACATCTTCACCGTCCGCTACCGCCTCTCTCCTGCGGCCGAAACCGCGGCTGACGAGTTGGCCCTCGACGAGGAAGACCTGGAGGTCGTCGTGCTCGAAGGCAGCGACCTCCGGCTCGAAGAGCTGGCGGCCGAGCAGGTGCTGCTCGCCCTGCCGATGCGGTTCGTGTGTGCGGAGAGTTGCGCCGGGCTCTGCCCGGAGTGTGGCGCCAACCTGAATCAGCAGGGGGCGTGTCGCTGCGAACCGGAGAGGGACCCGAGATGGGAAGCGCTCGCGGAGCTGATCGAGAATTCAGGCAGCAGTTCGTGAACTGACAGCATGGGAGTCCGAAGATGGCCAATCCGAAACGACGAAACTCGAGGACCCGCCGTGACAAGCGGCGGTCACACCACGCTCTGGCGACGCCGGGAAAGAGCCTCTGTACCTCGTGCTTCGAGCCGAAGCCTCCGCACCAGGTGTGCCCGCATTGCGGCAGCTACAAGGGGCGTGAGGTGATCCGGGTCGAAGAGCTCGACTGAGGTCGCCATCGGACATCGATCTCGAGAGACCAGGCGCCGATGACGCAACGGCCGACCTCGAGCAGGCGCGATGGCTGACGGCCAGCCGCGGAGCACGATCGCGGTCGACGCCGTGGGCGGTGATGGTGCGCCGCAGACCGTCGTCAAGGGTGCGCTCGATGCGGTCAATGAGGGCCGGGTCGATGTCCGGCTGGTTGGACCGTACAAGAGGCTACGCCGGGAGCTCGGCCGGTTTCGGACGCTTCCCAGCGGTATCGAGCTGGTGGACGCGCCCGATGTGGTCGGCATGCACGACCCCCCAGTCAGCGTCCTGCGGAGTAAGCGCCGCTCGTCGCTGACGGTGTGCGCGGAGCTGGTGGCCGACGGCCGGGCCGCCGCGATGGTCACGGCGGGCAACACCGGAGCCGCGTGGGTCGCGGCGAAATCCGCGCTCGGCATGATCGACGGCGTTGATCGTCCGGCGCTGGCGGCGGTGGTGCCGAAGAGCGAGGGCCAGACCCTGGTCCTCGATGTCGGTGCCAACGTCGAGTGCAAGCCGCACCAGCTCGTCCAATTCGCGGTCATGGGCTCGTTCTACGTCGAATCGGTCCTCGGCGTCGATGATCCGAGAGTCGGCCTGATGTCGGTGGGCGAGGAGGAGAACAAGGGCGGACCCCAGGTACGAGAGCGAAACCGCCTGCTCAAGGCGGCCGGCATCAACTTCATCGGCAACGTGGAGGGCGGGCACGTTTTCGGTGCCAATGTCGACGTCATCGTCTGCGACGGATTCACGGGCAACGTGATCCTGAAGGTGGCCGAAGGTTTCGGCGAGATGGTGGTCGGCATGTTGATGGACGAGGTGCGCCAGTCGCCGATGTACGGCGCCGGCCTTTTGATGGCCAAGGGCGCCTTCCGCAACCTCCGTAGCAAGGTGGACTATGCGGAGTACGGCGGCGCCCCGCTTCTCGGCGTCGACGGGGCATGCCTGATCGGCCACGGGCGGTCGTCCGCCAAGGCGGTTCGCAACGCCATCAAGTTCGCGGCGTCGTACGCTACGTGCGGGGTGATCGAGAAGATCGGTGACAAGATCCTCGAGGTGCTCTCGAGTTCTGGGAGCGAAGGGTGAGGTCGGAATGACCCGGGCGGGCGCGAGCCCAACTCGGATCGCGGGCCTGTTTCCCGGACAGGGGTCCCAGCAGGTGGGCATGGGTCGTGACGTGGCACGACGCTGGCCCGAGGCTGCGGCGGTCTTCGAGGAGGTCGACGGCGGGCTGGGGGCGCCGCTGTCAGCGCTCTGCTGGGAGGGTCCGGAGGAGGACCTCCGGCTGACCGAGAACACCCAGCCGGCACTGCTGGCGCACTCGATCGCCGTCTGGTCGGTCCTCGCCGGAGCCGGTCTGCGGGTCGGCGCGGTCGCGGGCCACAGCCTCGGCGAGTACTCTGCCGTGGTCGCCGCCGCCGGCCTCGATGTCGCGGATGCGGCACGCACCGTGCGCCTTCGCGGACGGTTGATGCAGGAGGCGGTGCCTATCGGCGAGGGCGCGATGGCGGCTGTCATCGGTCTCGGTGACGGCGACGTCACGGCGGCCTGTTGGGAGCAGCAGCGCGAGGCCGGCGGCACGGTCGCAGCGGTCAACTTCAATGCGCCGGGCCAAGTGGTGATCGCCGGCAGCGCCGACGCGGTGGCCGGGGCGGGGGAACGATGTCGCGCCCGCGGGGCGCGGCGGGTGCTGCCGCTCCCGGTCTCGGCGCCCTTCCACTCGCCGCTGATGGCTCCCGCCCGTGAGCGGCTGCAGCCGGCTCTCGATGCTCTGCCCATCGCAGACCTGGCGGTGCCGCTGTACCGCAATGTGGATGCGCTGCCCGTGACAGCCTCGGACCTGGTGCGCGAGGGACTCGTCCGTCAGGTCGATGCTCCGGTGCTGTGGACCGAGACCATCCAGAGGCTTCGCGAGGACGGCTTCGAGGTCTTCGTCGAGATCGGGACCGGCAACGTGTTGTCGGGACTGGTGCGCCGGATCGACCGCGACGCGGTCTGCTACCAGGCCGGCACCGTCGAGTTGATCGAGAAGGTGATCGAGGAGCTCGTGTAGGTCGCCGCCGGGATCGGAACAAGGGGTGAGTCATGGGGGAGATCGACGGGCAGGTGGCGGTGGTGACCGGGGGCGCGCGGGGAATCGGTGCCGAGATCGCGCGGCGGCTCGCCCGTGGCGGTGCGCATGTGGTGTGTGCCGACGTCCTCGAGACCGACGAGGTGGTCGGCGAGATCGGCAGCGGCGGCGGATCAGCCGAGGGAGTCCGCCTCGACGTCACCGATTCGGAGAGTGCACGTCAGGTAATCGGAGCGATCCACGGTGCGCACGGCCGGCTCGACGTGCTGG